>JAFZYZ010000057.1 GCA_017615975.1 Clostridia bacterium
GGGGGTATAATATTTATCGGTATAATTATAATCTGTTATTATGTGCCGTGGCGGGTGTCGCCGTCATAAAACAGGCGGGTTAAACATTAAAGATAATAAGGGGATCGCGTGAAAAAGATAGTCGTTTTCGTTATCACTTGTTTAATGTGTATCGTTTATTTTGCGCCCGCAAGCGCTGTTTTTGCGGCGGATTTATCCGATAGTATAGTTCTGCACTTAACGGAAACGCATAACGACAATCAAATTATTATCAACGTAAATCTGATTACGAACACCGGCGTTTCGGGCATGACTTTGGAATTGGTGTACGATAGGGGCGTTTTTGAGTTCACCGGTTTCGATCAGGGGCAGGCGCTTAACAGTCTGGATTTAGTCAGTACCGATTTGTCGGAAGATCCCACTTTGCCCGTAAAGTTCAACTGGTTTAATCAGAACACCGATATAGGCAACGATTTTTCGACGGGAAATTTATTAAAACTGTACTTTACGCTGAAACCCGATTGTCAGGGCGGGGAATACGGCATAAGTTTCAGATACCAGCAGGGCGATATCGTTTATATCGCGAAAAATCATCCGAATACGAAATCCGCTATAATCGACAAAGCGGTAGTAAACGTATCCGAAAACAAAATTACCGAGATTGAAATTCAGCAATTCGAGACGTCGGACGACGGCGTGAACGTTGGGCTTATAGTTGGGGCTGCGGTGTTTGCGGTTGCTGCCGTAAGCGCGGTAGTCGTGGTTTTAATCGTCAGAAAGAGAAAAGGAAAGGGGAGACGCAAAAATTGGTTAAAGTTGTAAAGCGGGATATCTATAACAGACTATTACGCCTTTTTGCGCTTTTAGCCATAATCTGTTTAACCGCGGCGTTGCCGGCAACAACCTTTACCGCCGCTGCCGACGATGTTGACGTAAGGCTTTTCTCACAGGATCAGACGGTTCATCGCGGGCAGACTTTTGAAGTTGACGTAAACCTTTCCGACAATACCGGACTTATAACGCTGTTTTTGACGGTAAAATTCGATCATAGCGTTTTTTCGCTTATTAACGCTCAACAGGTTCGTCAAGCGCTTGCTTCTATGAATATGGAACATTCGGGCAGCGGCTACGACTATATAGACGATAAGACGGGCGGTTTTAACTTTATCTGGGACGGCGGCGACACGAATCATCCCGATACGTCTAACGGAACGATTTTAAGACTGACCTTCCAGAGTGCCATAACTGCACCGATAGGTACTTATCCTATTGAGTTCGTGGCGGACGAGAAAAGTACAACGTCTGCGTATATGGTTTCCGCAAACGTGGAAGTGGTCAGCCCGCAGATAACCCTGATAGAAGGCGCGTATATCGTCGTCTGGCACGACTGGGACTGCACGCCTATCAATAATACTAATATCGTTGGGCATCCGTACAATCAACTTACGGGCGGATACGAATATAATAGCGAAGAGAGCCTGAATCCGCAAACGGATTTCCCGAACGCACCGTCAAGGACGGAAGACGAGATGTATTCTTACGAGTTTGTCGGTTGGGAAGGCGCTGTGTGGAGAGGGGACGTTCCGAACGATTCTTCGGTTATATATTACATAGCGAAATATGCGTACACCCCGCAGGTTTACAGCGTTTGGTATTACGTTGACGGTTTGGGGGATAACAATCAGCCCGACGGCGAGATAGACGAAGACGGCGAAATTTATACCGCGAAAGCGACGGCTTATAATTCGACGATAAACGATACGGATATTCCGGCCAAAACCGACTATACGTTTTACGGCTGGTTTACCGACCCCGCTTTTACCAGAAGGTTGGTTTCGCCGCTTATGCCGGCAAAAGACGTCAAGTTATACGGCTATTTCAAATACAATATAAGGGAAGTGGATATTCCGGCGATACAACTCGTGTATCGTGAGACGACGACGAACGAAGAACTTGAAAATATCGCGTACGTTGACGTATATATAACGAAAAATTACGGGTTAAGCAGTTTGCAGATAACCCTTTCCGAATACGATACCGAAAATTTTACCTTCTGCGGGTTTGAAAAGGGTGAAATTTTCAAACAGATGTCCTTTTTAACGACAAACTATGCAGACGGCGTATATCCCGAAAACTTTAACTTTTCGTGGAACAACTCCAACGTAAACTCTTACGAGTTGGGCAGATTGTTGGTCTTGCGGTTTAAGATTAAGCCGGGTGCGCCCTGGGGCGCGTACGAAGTCGTTATGACGGCCGACACGCAGAACACGACGTACGTTTACAATAATGAAATATGGTATTCGCAAGTCGAGTTCGCAAACGCGAAGATACCTATCGGCGAAACCAATCGTTGGATTGAACCCGTGCCTTCTACCGACGTTACGATAGAAGTTGCGTCTTCTAATTACGTTCCGTATAACGTAGAGTTGGTCGTTAAGGTCGAGAAAATCGAAGACGTAATAGAGAACGAGATTCTGGAAAGCGTTTTGTCGGACAATTTGATGGTGTACAGCCTGTTCGACATATATTTCCAGCAAAACGCGACTAAAATAACGGCGGAACAGTACGCGCAACTGTTCGGCGATAAAAACGTCGAAGTCAAAATAAAACTTACCACGCTGCAACTCGCCTGTAAACGGCTTGATATTTATTACGTGGACGACGATAGTAATTTAATCCGCTACGAATCCAGAGTGGAAAACGGATACCTGATTTTTGAAACCAATCATTTTTCGCACTGGGCGCTGGTCGGCGATTACGTTCTGACTAACGTGGAAACGGTTAGCAATAAATTACTTAAAATTTCGTTAATAATGTTCGGAATCGCGGCAAGCGCATTGATTGCGATTTCGTTCGTAAGAAGTAGAAAAAAACAATCCTTAGTCGAATATTCCGACAATAACAAAGGAGGTAATTAAAACAGGATATGAATTTATTGGCTGGATCAATCGATATTACGGCACTTTGCAATAATACGGAAAAGTGTCTGTGCTGGCTGATCATCTTGCTGGACATCTTCGCTATTTTTTATTTAGTATTCGTATCTTTCTACAAGGTAACCGAATTTGCAAAGATGCTGGGCTGGATATGTATCGGCGTGCTTATTACGGCGGACGTTATAATCGTCGCAATTCACCCGTGTATCCTTACGCTGCTTTGCATACTATTTACCATAATGATTATGGCGGCAATACTTTCCGTAGTCTTACCGGGGGCGGGCGTTTCGGCAACGGTTGAGCAGTCCGGCGGTGCGCAAAGACCGAAAAACAATACCAAATGCGGCAGCTACGTCATCAGAGAAATCGATTCCAAAAAATATTGTTTTGAAATATACGACAAGCAAGACAGGTTTTTAGTCAGATCCTGTAATTGCTATAAAAGCGTTGCGGACGTCAAGTACGCTATTTCCGTGTCGAGAGAAAGCGGCATAATAGCCGACGTAGAAGACAGGACGGCAAGCTGGATTAAAGAAGTCAACCATCCTAAATTCGAAATGTTTAAAGAAGGGGACGGGTATTGTTTCCGCCTTTCTTTGGACGGGAAATCGGTTATATTCAAGTCGCAGGCTTATCAGACCTTACAGGAATGCAAGAAGCAACTTGATAAAACCATTGTCGCGGTTGCGTCTACGGCGGTATATATTTCCGTGGAAAAACTTTCGGGTGCGGACGCTGCGCAGTATAAGAATATGAAATCGACGGGGTTTGAAAACGAAGTGGCGGCAACCTTGGCGCAACCGACTGCGGAAGTTCCCGCAGAACCTGCGACGGGCGACGGTGCAATCGTTATCAATACCGAAGAGAAGAAAACGCTTTGGGAAAGTTATGCGGAACTTCCCGCCAAGCAAAAGGCGTTCTTCGACGGGTTAAGGAAAGCCGCGAAGGAAAAAGCCGACACCAGAGAATTCGAAGCGTCTTCGCAACTGTCGTTCGTGCTGTTCAAGAATAATCTTTTACGCATAAGAATCAGACGAAATGCGGTGGAAGCGGTGTTTATGCTGATGGACGCTACGTTTAAGCGGTTAGACGTTGCGGGCAACGTAAAGATTAAAGAAACCAAAACCGTATTGAGAATAGAAGACGATACGTATTACGCTTTGGCTCTCGAAACTCTCGATAAGAAATACAATCTTTTGTTGGAACAGAAAAACGAGAGAGAAAGTCAGAAAAAGGCTGAAAGACAGGAAAAGGCAAAACAGAAACGCCTTTCGCAGAAAAAACATAAATAAACATATTTAAAATAATATTAGAAATTACCTTATTAAGTAAATAGGGAAGGAGATAACAATGAAAGCAGTAAAACTATTACGTTCGGCAGTATTAAGCGCAGTTCTTGTAATCGCTATGATTTTAGGGCTTGGGCTTACTTCGGCAGCGTCGTCCGTAACGGCGGAAGAAACGGAACACATCACGTTTAGCGTTACGGTTGACGACGTTTCGAGCAAATCCATAAGCGTGCCTTACGGCGGTCAACTTGTCGTAAAATATACGGTGTCGGAGAACACCGGTATTGACGCGTTGCAGTTTACTTTAAGTTACGACGCAACCGCGTTCACGCTCGTAAGCGTGGCGACAGACGACACAACGGCGTTAGGCACGGCAAGCAAAGGTACAGACGAATACCTTGCGAATATCGCTTTCGATAACGTTAAAACGGAAGGCGACGGTGCGGTTTATACGGCAACCGGCGACACGCTGATTACGGCTTGTTTTACGGTCAATCAGAACGCAACGTTGGCAACCGCCTATACTTTCGGGCTGGTAGATATAAATAACGTAAACGGCGGATATTCGACGGCGTGGCGTGTTCAGGGTAACGGCGAAGCGCCTTCTACGCACGCGCCCGTAGCTATTGGATATAGCGCTCCTACCGTTTACTTGAAAGGCGACCTGCAGTTTACTTTGGAAGATAACGGTAAAGTTTACGACGGCGTTGCCGCGCAAGACGGCGGAATAAGCGTGGTATCGGAATGTGAACATATGCCGACGATAGATCGCGTTTGGTTCGTTCAAAACGGCGACGGGGAAACGTACACGAAATTAGATTCTAATCCCGTTAACGTCGGTACATATTACGTCGTTGCCGAATTCGCGCAGACGGATTACTGGAACGCGTATTGCGGTTATACGGAAACGGGAGTCGCCGGTGTTTATACTTTGACGAGCGAACAAGGAAAGGTTGCCGTTTACACGATAACGCAGAGAGCGGTTTCCATTGCGTTTGCTTATAGAAGTGAACAATATAAATTATTCGATAACGGTAATTTTGCCGATTATCTTGAAGAACAAGGATATTTAACGGTAAGCAATCTGGTTTCCAACGAAACGGTTGAAGTTACGCTTAACGCAACGAATATCTTAAACGCGAACGTCGGTAATTACGGTTATGCCGTTTCTGGCGATAACGTTATTTTGGTCGGATTGACCGATAGCCCCAACTACGCTATAGGCACGATTTCCGGCACGTTTGAAATAATACCGAAAGAAATAGTAATAGGAACGGACGCTACGTTTACGGACGGTTCGTTTAAATACGACGGAACGGAAAAAACGATTTCCGTCAGCATCGATGCGGATTACGTATCCGTTTTAAGCGTTGTCTACAACGGCGGTGAAAGCGGTTGCAGCAAAAACGGCGCGATCAACGTTCTCTACAATAACGATCACGAAGTAATCGGATATACGATTACCGCAACCTTCTCTCTGGAAAGTCAGAACTATGCTTTCAAAGACGATATTAATTCGTTGACGGCGACTTTAACTATTACGGAAAGCGCTTTAACGCAGGCGCAGGTTGACGAGTTGGTACACGATTACGTTGTATTCTACGCTGTCGATAACGCGACTGCAAATACCTTTGTATATGCTGTTGACGGCGCTGAAAATCCATTAAAAATAGTAAATCGCGCAGGCTGGTATGCAAAGACTTACGATAAAAATTCCGCTTATATCGGCGTTATCGTAAACACGGAGAATCAAAGCAAACTGTCGGCGAACGTTCTTTATAAAGACGGTGCGGAATTAGCGACAGAAAAAGCCGCTACGGCATTAAATAACTTTGCCGGTTATGCAAAAACCAACGCGGGTGATTACGTTGTAATAATCACGGTTCAACCGGCGACGGGCTACGCTTTTGCCAGCGGTGTAACCGGTGCATACACGATTACTCTTAAAATAAACAGAGCGGCGCTTACCATTACCGCAACCAGCGAAGTTCAGTACGGCGAAGATGAAATCGTTACGGTTGACAACGGCGCAGACGCTTGGATAAGCGGTGAAAACTATGCGACTTATTCCACTACTGCGAACGCATTGAAATCCTACGTGCTTTCCACTTATCATAACACTATGACTGCGGGCACGCCCTACGCTCTCTCGTGGGCGGAAGGCGCAGAGGCTGCTATCGAAGAAATACTCTTTAACTACGACGTAAATCTTGCAGTCGCTGCAAATCTTGAAGTTGCGAAGAAGATTATAGACGCCGCTGATTACGATTTCACGGGCTATCAGGGGGTTTACGACGGCACTAATCACACGCTTACCGTTGTAGGTGCAAATTCGGTTATCAATTACACGATTGCAAACGCGGCTACGGTCAGAAACGTTGCCGACAGCGGAACTTACACCGCTACGATAGAACTTGCGGACGCGGATAACTATACTTTTGCAAACGGAGACAACGACGGCTGGACGGTTGACGGGGACAGCGCAACTAAATCGGCGACGGTTTCGATAACGGCGGTTGGACTCGTTATAAACGCCGCGTACACCAGAACGACGGCTACGTTTACGATAAGCGGGTTCGTCGGCGGTGAAACGGAAGCCGTTTTAACCGACCTTGCGTATCTTGCAGACGGTGCAAGTACAAACGTCAGCGCGAACGTTTATACCATCAACGGCTACGTTGCAAACGCTATTACCGTTAGCGCAACGAGCAGCAATACCAACTACACTATTGCAAACGCCACTCTTAAAAACGTCAGAAAGGTGGAATACGTTGCGGGCAGTTACGACGTTGCCAAATCCGGCGAAGAACCCGTTTTACCGGCAACGGATTTACTGTTTGACGGTTTCACAACGGAACAGCCGGCGGCGGTTGCGTTAAATCACTACACTTTCGTGCGTTTTGCGACCAACGCGGACAATACGGCTGCGTTTGATTTTGCGCAGGCGATAAACGGAAACAAACAGGTTTACGCAATCTGGCAGATAAACAATCAATTTACGCTTACTTTGGTTTATATGATTGAAGGCGACGCCACCAATCTTATAAACGTTGAAGAAACGTTATATTACAGCGACGACGTTATACGTTATAACGCCGAATTGCCTGTACTTGCGGCAAAGAAATGGTTCAAGGTTCAGGAATGGTTTACCGACAGCGCGCTTACCGCTGAATTCGTCGGCGGAATAACGCTGGTTCAGGATACTACGCTTTATGCTAACTATAAATTCAATATAGGACTTGGCGACGTTAACGGCGACGGGTTCGTAAACGCGAACGACATTACGTTATACAGACAATGGATAGTCGGCGGCTACGAAATGGAAGAGGTTGCGCCTAATACCGAATGGGCAAAGGTCAACGCAAACGATTTCGATGCCGAAAACGTTTACTTTATAAAGAGAGTCGCGGACAGCAACGCGTTAACGGCGTTATCTACCACGCTCGGTGATAACCACTTGGATATCCGTGACGTTTCTACCATTCGTATGGCACTTGTAGGCGGCTACGGGTTCTCGGTATTAGAAGGCAAATTCGTTGACGGCGAAGAAATTATCGTTACCAGAACGGTATCGACCGATAACGCCAGCGACTTGCTTATCCTTGCAAAGAGCGGTTTAAGTATTCAACTTGCGCAGGATATAACGGAAGAAATGTTCGTAGGTACTTTGACCAACTGTGAAAAAGACGTGGTTATAGACCTTAACGGACATACGTTGACTTTGAAATCTTTAAGCATAGCCCTTGCAAACGACAATACTGGCAAGATAGAACTTAAAAACGGTACTATTTACGTTGCGGACGGCAACGGCGTTTCGTTGACCGCGCCGAACGGTTCAGTAATTTTAGATAACGTTACCTTATACGACAAGAACGGTTCGTTTACTATTCAGGCGGCAGATCACAGCTTACATTTCTTAAGAGCGGTTGCATTCCTGAAAGACGATAACGGTTCAGAAGTTCCCGCAACCGTTAAAGTTGAAAAAGATACGCGCGTCGTAGTCGAAACTACCGCAGCGCTCAGCGTGGCGAAATTAGTAGTAACCGAAAACTTCGAGATAACGGAAAATCAGGACGCAGAAATCGCCTTGGTCGTTCGTGGCGAACACGAGGCAATAGTAATCGAAGGTAATTTCAGAAACGAAATCACTACTCTTGCGGAACTTATCGCCGCTGCGGGAAAAGGCGGTGAATACGCGCTTGCCGCGGATATTGCTTACAGCGGAACGTTGCCGTTAGCACACGACTTTACTCTTGATCTGAACGGTCATACTTTAAGATCGGTGAACAATACGGCTCTTGCCGCTATTTCCGGCGCAACGCTTATCATCAACGGTAACGGCGGAATTATGGCGCTCGAAGCGTGCGTAATGGCGTATGACGGCTCTGAAATAATAATTAACGGCGGTACTTATACTTCTATCGATAATTTCGTAATCGGTACTAACGGAACCTCCGGTTGTGGCGCAAACGTTATAACGGTAAACGGCGGTACGTTCAACGGCGGCATCACTACCGCGGGATACGTTGCTTGCGGCGTGTACGTTGCGAATAACGATACGGTTGTATTAAACGGCGGTACGTTCAATATCACCAACGGCGTGGGCGTGCTTGCAAGAAGCGGCAGCACGACGGTTGGCGCAGGCGTTGTATTTAACGTTTCCGGCAACGGAACTCTCGGAAAGGTTGGTGACAGCCTGGTTACCGTTCCGTCAGGAAAGGTTATCGTATGGGATATGATAGCGAACTATCCGGGCGGCCAACCGACCGTAGTAAATAACAGCACTTACGGAGTGTTTGCCCTTGTGGAAAGCGAAGCGGATATTGCCGCGGTAAATGCTATTGCAACCGAAATTAAACTTTGCAAAGATATTACCGTAAATAACGATATCGAATTCACGACGGCGGTTATATTTAATCTTAACGGACACAACGTCGCGTTCAACGGCGGCGCTGGCTTTGCGGTATATGAAGGCGGCAAGTTGACAATGAACGGAGAAGGCAACGTTTCCACGCGCGAAGTTTGCTTATACGCAACTAACGGCGGCGTGATTACGGTCAACGGCGGTACTTATACGTCCACGGACAATTTCGTAATCGGTACTAACGGTTCTGCGGGCAGACAGAGCAGTTCCATCACCGTAAACGGCGGTACGTTCAACGGCGGCATCACTACCGCGGGCTATATCGCTTGCGGCGTGTACGCTGCGAATAACGATACGGTTGTATTAAACGGCGGTACGTTCAATATCACCAACGGCGTAGGCGTGCTTGCAAGAAGCGGCAATACGACGGTTGGCGCAGGCGTTGTATTTAACGTTTCCGGCGGCGAAACGTCAGGAAAGGTTGGCGACAGCGTAATTGCCGTTCCGACAGGAAAGGTTATAGTGTTGGATAAAGCAGCGAACTATCCGGGCGGCCAACCGACCGTAGTAAATAACAGCGAATACGAAGCCTTTGCTATCGTTAACGTAAACAACGTTGCAACCGTAGTTCCCGTAATCAGCACCTATGAACAGCTTAATGCGGCCAACGGACACGTCGTTCTCGGCGCGGACATCGATTGCGGCACTCACGATATAGTTTACGCATCCGACGTAACCATCGACCTTAACGGATACGACATTACTTTTGACGGTTGGGGTTTTGAAGTAAGAAACGGAGCGACGTTAACGATCAACGGCAACGGAAACATAAGCGCGGTTGAGGCGTGCTTGTATGCGCAATACGCAGGCAACGTCGTAGTAAACGGCGGTACTTATACTTCTACTAATAATTTCGTAATCGGAACGAACGGTTCGAGCAACCGTGGCGGCAACACGATAACGGTAAAC
>JAFZYZ010000058.1 GCA_017615975.1 Clostridia bacterium
GGGCAACCTATTGTCCCTCGGTGTGCTTTATGCGTATGTGATATAAAATATGTGCCTATGCGAAGGTGTATGCAACAAAAAGTGTACCTAATTCCTGACTAATTCTGGATTGTTTACAATATTCTCAGAAATCATCCGCTGAAATTAATGGCAATTATTCATCTTTGCTGATAGCACACGGTCAATACAGCTCTCCATTACGGTAACGCCTGTCCGCTTGGCAAATTCCATAGATTCACGGAGTTGCCCTTCAATACTCTCCTCGCGTTGGTTATCTAAGCTATATCGCGCATAAATTATTGCTTTCATTTTTCTCTCTATTTTTGAAAATTATAACGTTTTTCTCTACTTATAAACGCATCTTTTCCGCCCTCTAAAATTCTACATATTTTATCCCTAATTGTTGGATTTTCTATGGAACCAGATTCGTAAGAAATATATCCATTTTTTGAGCCTTTTCTATATTCAGCAACTATAACTTGTTCTGCATCCGTATTAATAACCAAATTGGGATTATGTGTTGCAATTAAAAGTTGCCGTTTTTGTTTTATTATTTTAAACTCTTCAACAAGTTGGTCATATACGGATTTATTATCAAGATTATCTTCGGGTTGATCGATTAATAATGGATCTGTAGATTTATCAAGTCGAAGCAGTAATTTTAATAGTACAATACCTTTTTGTCCAGAAGAAAGTTGATCCATCGGAATTGAATTAAAAGCAATATCGTAATTTATAGTAATAAAATCCATAAAAGCAATTTTATATAAATCAATAGGTCCATGACTAGATTTAAATATTTTTCCTTCAATTGACTTATTATAAATATTCTTTTTGCTATCATTTAGTACAAACAGATTTAAAATGTTGTAAAAATCCTCTTTAGTCAGATTTTCTGCTGTCATTATTTTTTCCATTTGTTTTTGATATTTATTGCTTATATTAGTCTTTAGCACTTCTTCATTTACCGATTTTAAAGAAAGAACATTCTCTAATTGCATAAACAATGCCTTATCTTCAATTTTAAAAACAGGGTCAAAGGTTATTTTGTTTTTATCTACGCTTCCTATTTGTGCAGACAATTGCTCTTTTAAGTCACTGTAATATTTAAAAATTCTTTTTTTAGTATTTATATTGGTTAAATATAATTCAACACAAGAACTAATAATATCTTCACGTTCCTTTTTGAGAAGTAATATCCTGATATATGCATACTTTTTAATTCATGTTCTAAATGCGATTTAAGCGCACCACATAAAGTTCTTTCTGCAACATCATCTTTTATCAAACTAATATCATTTTTTATAAACGACTTATTGGCTTGATAAAAAATATTCTTTAAAATAGCGTACGATTCATCTTTGTCAAAACTAAAATTGTAATTACCAAATTCTACCATGTTTTTCCTTTCTATTGTTCTAATTTCATTTCCAATCCAATATAACTGTTTATATTTTACACATTTTCGACAAAATTTTCAAGCAAAAAGAATACTCTTTATCGCCATAAACTAACTTTAACCCACTTATTCATATCTATTTCGTATAAATAAATTTTTGCTTTGACTTTTTTATAAAAAAAATTATATTGTTATTATATGAGATACGATATAACTACAATAAGAAAAGTACTAGATGATTATAAACAAGGAATTAAACCAAAGATAATTTGTGAAAAGTTTTCAATTTCAAAAGCTACGCTATTTGCTTGGATTACAAAAAACAATATTACAACAATGCGTGAAAATAAAATGCTTAAAACAACAAAAGATTTTATTACGTTAGAAAAACAATACAATAAAATAAATATTGAAAAAAATATTATTGAAGATGCTTTTGTTGGATTAAATCTCACCCTTGAAGAGAAAATAAAAATTGCAGAAACACTTTTACCTAAATATCCGTTAAAAGTAATTGCAAGGATATTACATTTCCCTAGTTATACATTTTATTATCATGTTCATCGTAGAATTAAAACAACTTTAATACAAAAAACGGATGCATTTTTAAAACCAATCATAAAAAAATATTTTTATGATAGCAAAGAAAGATTGAGTTGCGATAAAATTTTTATGATAATAAAATCGCAAAATATAAAATGTTCGAAAAGAAGAATAGGTAGATTAATGCGCGAAATGGATTTACACATAAAAAGAAGAAGTAAAGCAAAAAGAGAGAAAAACGATAGGCCAACAACTTTTCCTGTTTTTAATAAATTAAAACAAGAATTCAACCAGCCTGCGCCTAATATATTTTGGAGTGGCGACGTTACAATGGTTAAAATAAAAAACAACAGATTTTATATTGCAATCGTTATGGATTTATTTTCAAGATTGGTAATTGGCTATTATGTCTCAACAAAAAATGACGCAACGCTTGTTGTGAACGCCCTTAAACAAGCATATGAACTAAGAAATTGCCCTATTGGTGTTACCTTTCATAGCGACCAAGGCGCATCATATAAATCAATCCAGTTCAGGAACCTTTTATACACATTAAAAATATCTCAATCTTTTTCTAAACGAGGTACACCTTACGATAATTCAGTAATCGAAGCTTTTTTTTCAAATTTAAAACAAGGCGACTTAAATAATAAATGTTTTGAATTTTATGACGAGTTAAAACAATCTATTGACGATTATGTACAATATTACAACAATATGAGACCACATAAAGCATTAGGTTATAAAACTCCACAACAAACTGAAAATGAATACTATAAAAACAGCAAGTAAATTTTACTTGCTGTTTTTATAGAGCCAAACTAGACTTACGCTTTTTTGCGGTGTAATTCCCGTGGCCCTCACATATGGTGGAGATGCGGAGACTTGCACTCCGGTCTTACACGCTTTGCTAAAGTTTTCTACATACTTATCCGACGTTTATTCTCGGAAAAACCACGCCCATCGGCGGGCTTTGATCTTCCCATAGCAACTTTGTGCCGCCCTAACCGCCGCTGCCGAAACGGTTAAAGCCGTACCCCGCCTTGTTGACGCTTCTTTCGCTCCCGACGGGAAAAGTGCGAAGAAACGTACGCGCAAATTACGCAGCGTATGCTAATTTTTGATTATCAGCATTTAAATTTAAAGTTTCGTTTTTACGAAGCCGAACCTTCGGTATGCTTACGCTTTAACTCACCCGCGCAATCGAATCTGAAACACCCCCGTTTTCACGCCTTATTTTATCTCTTCGATATTGTAAGGCGTAATCTGATATACGAAGTGGTTTAGCCAGTTCATATAGATAAGGTTTGCGGTAGACGCCCAGCACATATTTATCTCGCCGCCGACCTTATCCACATAGTAGTTTTCCGGCGGCTTTATGTCAAGCCCCTTTTCCTTATCCCTTAAATACTCTTTTTCAAGAGTATCCCTGTCGTATTCCGCGTGCCCCGTTATGAACACGAATTTATCGTCTTTCGAACGGATTACCGACGCACCCGCCTTTTCCGAAGACGCTAAAAGTACGAGTTGCTTATTCGCTTTAACGTCTTCTTCCCTTATAGTCGAGTGGCGGGAATGCGGCATATAGAACCTATCGTCCGTCCCCTTTAACAGTTTATCGAACTCAACCAGTTTTTTATGTTCGAAAATTCCGAAAAGTTTCTTTTCCAAGGGATATTTTTTTATGCCGTAATAGTAGTAAAGCGCCGCCTGCGCACCCCAGCATATAAACATAGTGCTGGTGATATGCGTCTTTGCGAATTCAAAAATCTCTTCGAGTTCGCCCCAGTACTTAACGTCCGAAAATTCAAGATCTTCTACGGGCGCGCCCGTTATTATCATACCGTCGAAAGTCCTGTTCTTTATGTCGTCAAAAGACTTGTAGAACTTTTGCAGATGTTCCGCGGGCGTATTCTTGCCCACGTAACTCGCGGTGGAGATAAGCGTTATATTGACTTGCAGCGGCGAATTCGATAAAAGGCGCATAAGTTGCGTTTCCGTAACGATTTTGGTCGGCATAAGATTGACTACTGCGATTTCCAGCGGTCTTATATCCTGCCCTGCGGCACGCTTACTGTTCATAACGAATATGTTTTCCGCCTGCAATATTTTTGAAGCGGGTATATCCTTCGGTACGATTATCGGCATCTTTTATCCCCTGTGTGTTTTTTGTTTTTATACTTTTTCAAGTGCTTGAGCCAGATCGTCTATTAAATCCTGCGCGTTCTCTATCCCGCACGAATACCTGATAAGCGTCGGCGGAATTCCCGCGGCGGCAAGTTGTTCGTCGGTAAGTTGACGGTGCGTGGCGTTCGCGGGGTGCAGACAGCAAGTTCTGGCGTCCGCAACGTGCGTTTCAATCGCCGCGACTTTAAGGTTTTTCATAAGCGTTTCCGCGTCTTTACGCGTGCCTTTAACGGCAAAACTCAATACGCCGCAAGAACCGTTCGGCATATATTTTTGACCGAGTTCGTAATATTTATCCGTTTTAAGTCCGCAGTATCTTACCCAGTCGATTTTTGGATGACTGTTTAAGAAGGTAGCGACTTTCAAACCGTTTTCCGCGTGGCGCGCCATTCTGACGTGCAAACTTTCCAAGCCCAAATTGACGTAATATGCGTTCTGCGGCGACTGAATAGAACCGAAATCACGCATAAGTTGCGCCGTAGCCTTGGTTATGAACGCACCCGCAAGCCCGAACCTTTCGGTATAGATAACGCCGTGATAACTGTCGTCGGGAGTGGTAAGCCCCGGGAATTTATCCTTATGCGCGTTCCAATCAAACTTGCCGCCGTCTATTATCGCGCCGCCGACGCCCGAACCGTGCCCGTCTATGTATTTCGTAGTGGAGTGAGTTACTATATCCGCGCCCCACTCTATCGGGCGGCAATGCACCGGCGTTGCGAAAGTGTTGTCGATAATAAGCGGAACGCCGTGTTTATGCGCCACTTTTGCAAACAGTTCTATATCGAGAACCGAACACGCTGGATTTGCGATAGTTTCGCCGAATACCGCCTTGGTGTTGGGCTTAAACGCCTTATCGAGTTCTTCTTCGGTGCTGTCGGGCGAAACGAAGGTAAAATCTATACCCATCTTTCTCATCGTCACGTTAAACAGATTGAAAGTTCCGCCGTAGATCGCCGAACACGCAACTATATGATCGCCGCAGTTGGCAAGATTAAAGGTTGCGAAAAAGTTCGCCGCCTGCCCCGAAGAAGTAAGCATACCCGCCGTACCGCCTTCGAGTTCCGCGAGTTTTTTCGCCACGAAATCGTTGGTGGGGTTCTGAAGACGGGTGTAAAAATAGCCGCTTGCCTCTAAATCGAACAATTTACCCATATCTTCGCTGGTATCGTACTTGAAAGTGGTGCTCTGGATAATAGGAATTTGTCTCGGTTCTCCGTTTTTCGGGGTGTAGCCGCCCTGAACGCAAATTGTTTCAATTCTCTTTTTATCTGACATAACAACTCCTTGGTTTTTAGTAATTTATTTCACAGATTTTAAATATCTTTCTTTTTCTCTTTCGATATCTTTTTCCATTAAGGTCTTCTTCTTGTCGTAGGTGTGTTTACCCTGACAAAGCCCTAACTCCATTTTTACCAGCGCGTCTTTGAAATAGAGTTTCAGCGGCACTACGGTAAGCCCCTTTTCGGCGACCTTAGAGGAAAGTTTTACTATCTCCGCCTTATGCAGCAGCAATTTCCTGTCGCGCGTGGCGTTTCGCGCATTGAACGCGCCCGACTTATCGTATACCGAAATATGCATATTCTTGACGAAAATTTCACCGCCGTAAAACACGCAAAAACTGTCTTTAAGGTTGCAGTTTCCGCCCCTTACCGACTTTATTTCCCCACCGTCAAGCATTATGCCGGCCTCGTACCTATCGAGAATAAAATATTCGTGGTGTGCCACGCGGTTAGTGGCGATAACTTTTCCGTCCAT
Source organism: Clostridia bacterium (assembly GCA_017615975.1). GTDB lineage: Bacteria > Bacillota > Clostridia > Christensenellales > Borkfalkiaceae > UBA1259. Next base: position 5,885 of record JAFZYZ010000058.1, read on the forward strand.
TTCTTTATTTTACTACTTTTTAACGCCTTTTGCAACTATATTAAACCGCTAACGCCTACGACATAGGCTTATAAAAATACGGCGGTTCGGAAAGAACCGCCGTAAGCGTTTGACATAATTTAATTAACGGTTTATGCAAAATACGCGAAAATCACGAATATGATTGCCAAAACCGCGAACACTATACCGCTTATTACGGTGTAGAGTTTCATTTTATGTTCAAAGGTCTTACTCTTGTTCTTTCCCAAAAAAGTTTCGGTAGTGCCGCCGAGTGCGGAAACCCCCGAAGAATTACCGGGTTGAAATATTACGACTAAAATAATAAACAGGGCGCAGAGCGCCATAATCGCCAAAAGCACCTGCTTAATACCGCCGTGCCAAGCGCTGTTGAAGGCGGTACCTTCCGCCATAAGCATTGACAAATATCCCATAATTTACTCCTTAACCGTGTAAATTCACCTTGTACTGTTAAAAACAAAACTATTTTAACACATAAAAGACTTTTTTACAACTGTTTTTAACAATCTTTTTATCTTTCGATTAAACTTTCGCCCGTCATCTCTTTCGGCTTTGCTATTTCCATCATATCGAGAAGGGTGGGCGCGATGTCGCAAAGTTTGCCGCCCGATTTCAAGGTTTTGCCTTTAAACTTATCGCCCACCACTATAAACGGAACGATATTAGTAGTGTGCGCGGTAAACGGATTACCGTTTTCATCCAGCATCTTATCGGCGTTGCCGTGGTCGGCGGTGATTATCGCCGCGCCGCCCATCGAAAGTATTTTATCCACTACTTCTTTAACGCAGGTGTCGACGGTTTTTACGGCTTTTACAGCCGCGTCGAACACGCCCGTATGCCCTACCATATCGCAGTTGGCGAAATTTAAAATCATTACGTCGTAATTGCCCGTGGAAAGTTCTTCTAACACCTTATCCTTAACTTCGTACGCACTCATTTCCGGCTTTAAGTCGTAAGTTGCGACCTTGGGCGACGGAATAACTATGCGCGTTTCGCCGCTAACCGGCGCTTCCAACTTTGCGTTGAAGAAAAAAGTAACGTGCGCGTATTTTTCCGTTTCCGCAATATGCAGTTGAGTTTTGCCGAGTTCCGAAAGATACTGCGGCAAAGTATTAGTTATTTCGTCCGGCGGAAAAGCCACCGAAACGTCTTTGAAACTTGCGTCGTAAACGGCAAAACCCGTATATACGGGTGCAAGGAAACCGGTTTTTCTTTCGAAATACATCTGCTTGCCCTTGTCGCTGTCGAAATAGGGCGTAAACTCGCTTTGAGAAAGTGCACGGGTTATCTGTCTTGCCCTATCGGGACGGAAATTAAAGAATATGCAGGAATCGCCTTTTTCTATAAGCGCAACGGGCTTTCCGCCCTTTACGATATTAGTGGGCAACATAAACTCGTCGGTAATACCCTTTGCATAACTTTCGTTTACCGCTTTAACCGCGTCGTCGCACTTTTCGCCCGTCCCCACGGTCAGCATGTCGTAGGCTTTTTCCGTTCTGTCCCAGTTATTGTCCCTATCCATAGCGTAATATCTGCCCGACACCGACGCGATTTCGCCGTAGCCGAGTTTTTCAATCTCCGCCGTTAAGTCCGCCACGAACCCCGCGCCCGACTTGGGATCGGTATCACGCCCGTCCAGAAAACAATGTATATAGGTGTTTTTTACGCCGCGCTTTTTCGCCATTTCGATAAGCGCGTAAAGGTGAGTTATGTGAGAATGCACGCCGCCCGTCGATAAAAGCCCGAAAAGATGCAGGTTTTTACCGTTAAGGGCGGCGTTATCCATAGCCTTAACGAGTGCGGGATTAGTAAAGAAATCGCCGTCCTGTATAGCCTTGGTGATTTTGGTTAAATCCTGATAGACTATTCTGCCTGCGCCGATATTAAGGTGTCCCACTTCGGAATTGCCCATCTGCCCGTCCGGAAGCCCCACGTCCATACCGCTTGCGCCGATAAAGGTCGAAGGATATTCTTTGAAAAGCCGTTTAACGTTCGGAATACCCGCCGCTTCTATAGCGTTGCCGTATTTATCGGGATTATATCCGAAACCGTCCATTATTATTATGCAATAAGGTTTTTTTGCCATAATTTCACCTTAAAAAAGGCACTTATCGCTTTGCGTCCGTGCCTTTTTCCGTAATTTAATTTATATTAGTCCTTGTAATTGACTATTCCGGCAAAGTCCTGCGCCTTTAACGCCGCACCGCCGATTAAACCGCCGTCGATATTTCTCATAGCCATAAGTTCTTTGGCGTTAGAAGGTTTCATACTGCCGCCGTACTGGATGCGAAGATTTTTAGCCGTTTCCGCGCCCCAGGTTTTCTTTACGAGACTTCTGATATAGCCTATCGTCTTATTAGCGTCGTCAGCCGTCGCGGTCTTGCCCGTGCCGATTGCCCAAACGGGTTCGTACGCGATAACTATATCCGAAAAATCGGTTATATCCTTAAAGCCTTCCAAAACCTGCTTTTTAAGAACGCGCTTAGTCTTGTTCTTTTCCCTTTCGGTAAGCGTTTCACCCACGCAGACTATCGGCTTTAAGCCGTTTTTAAGCGCCTGCTTTAAGCGCATATTTACCGTCTCGTCCGTTTCGCCGAAATACGTTCTTCTTTCGCTATGCCCTATGATGACGTATTCCACGCCGATTTCTTTAAGCATAGCCGCGGAAATTTCGCCCGTAAACGCACCGCTGTCCGCCCACGCCACGTTTTCCGCACCGAGTTTTATCTTGCTGCCCGCAATAGCCGCCTTTGCCGCCCAAAGGTCGGTATAAGGAACGCATATAACCACTTCGGGTTTGGATTTAGCCACAAGCGGTTTAAGTTCGGCAATTAAAGCCTCCGCCTCCGCCGCGGTCTTGTTCATTTTCCAGTTGCCTGCAATAATAGATTTTCTCATTTTCTTTCTCCGTAAATATTGTTGAAATTAGGTTGATTATTTATCGTTTAAGCACTCGATACCGGGGAGTTTCTTGCCTTCGAAAAGTTCCAAGGAAGCACCGCCGCCCGTCGAAATATGCGTCATCTTATCCGCAAAGCCCAAGTTCTTGACGGCCGCCGCGGAATCGCCGCCGCCGATTATGGTCGTCGCCGAAGTATCGGCAAGCGCTTTCGCCACCGCTACCGTGCCGCCCGCAAAACAGGGATTTTCCGAAACGCCCATAGGCCCGTTCCAGATAACCGTCTTGGCGTTTTTAACCGCGTCCGCGTATAAAGCCGCCGTTTTAGGTCCGATATCAAGCGCTTCTTTCCCGTCGGGAATTTTATCTATATCGCAGATTTCGGTATCCACTTTCGCGTCGATAGGATTCGGGAATTCTTTGGTTATAACCACGTCTATCGGTAAATAGAGTTTTTTGCCGAGAGACTCCGCTTTTTCCATCATTTCCTTGCAATAGCCTATCTGTTCGTCGTCCACTAAAGAATTGCCAACGCTCATACCCTTCGCCTTTATGAAGGTGTAAGCCATACCGCCGCCGATAATAAGCGTGTCGCACTTGTTGAGCAAGTTGTCGATAACTTTGAGTTTATCGGATATCTTCGCGCCGCCTAAAATGGCTACGAACGGTCTTACGGGGTTTTCAAGCGCGTCCGCCATAACGGACAGTTCTTTTTCGATAAGGAAACCGCAAACCGCAGTTTTTACGAACCCGTATTCCACGATAGCCGCAGTCGTCGCGTGCGAACGGTGCGCCGTACCGAACGCGTCGTTTACGTAAATATCGCAAAATGCCGCAAGGCGTTTGCAGAGTTCTTCGTCTCTCTTTTCTTCGCCCGCTTCGAAACGGGTGTTTTCCAAAAGCACCACGTCGCCGTCTTTCATATTAGCGACAGCCGCCGTCGCCGACGCCCCTACGACGTCTTCGGCAAACACGACTTTTTTCCCGAGTTTTTCGGAAAGCCTTTCAGCAACGGGACGGAGCGTGAATTTTTCTTTATCTTTAAGTGCCTTTTTTAGGTATTCGGCCTTAGCCGCCGCGCGTTCTTCTTCGGGCAGCGCCTCTACCGCTTTCTTTTCCTTTTTGGTAAGTCCGAAGCCTTCGGTGAAAATATTGTGCGGCTTACCCATATGCGAACACAGTATAACTTTAGCACCCTTTTCCATCAGGTATTTGATGGTGGGAAGCGCACCGTCTATACGATTTTCGTCGGTGATAACGCCGTCTTTCATCGGAACGTTAAAATCTACCCTTACGAGGCATCTTTTTCCGCCGACTTCTACGTCTTTAATGGACTTTTTGTTCATTGTTCTATCTCCTTGCCTTTATTTATAAAAATTTATAATTTTTTACCTTTTTCAGTTAATTATATACTTTGCCGTGCAAATTTGTCAATCTTAAACGGCAGACTAACCTTAATTTTTACTTATGCCTGTACTGTTTTATGCTGAACGCCATATTCGTTATATGGTCGCCCACCCTTTCGAGATTTGAAACAGCCTGCAAGTACACAGAACCCGCCTGTGCCGAACACGCGCCCTGCTTTACCCTGTCGACGTGCTTTAATTCAAGTTCGGAAGAATATCCGTCGATACTCTCTTCTATCTCGTCCACCCTGACGAGCAAGGAATCGTCCCGCCTGTCGAACGCGGCGCAGGAAATATCGAACAAGGCGTTTATTTTATCGGTTAAATTTTTCAGTTCGTCCTTCGCGTCGTCGGACAGCACTATTCCGTCCGCTTTAAGCATATCCGAATATTCGGTAAGGTTTTCGGCGTAATCTCCCACCCTTTCAAGGTCGATTACGACGTGATAATAAGAACCGACTTTCTTTTCGTCGGTAAGCGAAAGGTTTTTGCCCGAAAGTTTGGTTAAGTATTCGGTGATGTTCTTGTTTAAGAAATTAAGCGTATTTTCGTTTTCCCTTATCAACTCCGCGTCGGAGTGGTCGCCCGAAAGCAGCATGTTAACGCACAGGTTGATGTTTTCTTTGGCAATACCCGCCATCCTTAAAATCTCTCTCTTGGTGTTGCCGACAGCAATGGGCGGGGTTTCCAAGAGTCTGTCGTCAATATACGCGAACGAAAGTTTTTCTTCCGCACGGGTTTTGCGTTCCGGAATAATCTTAGTGGCGAGTTTGACAAGCAGCCCCGTAAACGGAATTAATATAAGCGTAGTTAAAAGATTGAAAAGCGTATGGAAGTTAGCAATCTGCCGTTCTACCGAAGAACCCGACACCATTTCCATAAATTCGCCGAACTCTTTACTCCATATCCAAAGCGGCGCAAGACAGATAAGGCAGCCGAACAGGTTGAACAAAAGGTGGATAATAGCCGTTCTCTTCGCGCTGGTGGAAGTCCCTATCGAAGATATAAGCGCGGTGATACAAGTTCCGATATTAGAACCCAAAATAATAAATACCGCCGTTTCGAGTTTCAGCGCGCTGCCGATAGCGATTAAAATACCGGTGAGTGCCGCCGAACTCTGTATAAGGGCGGTAAATACAATTCCTATTAAAACGAGTAATAGCGGAAAATGGTCTTTCTGGAAGATATCCTTGAACAAAGGTCTTAAGACGCCGTTTTCGTAAATAATTTCGCTGACAGCCATACTCATAATTCTTAAACCGACGAAGATAAAGCCGATACCTAAAAGAATATAGCCTATCTTGTTTACCCTGTCGTTTTTAAGAAACAGCGCCATAACCATACCCGCCGCCGCGACGAGCGCCGCGATAGACGCTATATCCACGCCGTCAGTTCCGGATAGTGAAAGTATCTGCGCGGTGATGGTAGTACCGATATTCGCGCCCATTATAACGGACGCAGCCTGCGTAAGAGTTATAAGCCCGATATTGACGAACCCGACCAGCATAACGGTCGTCGCCGCGGAACTGTTTATTATCGCGGTAACGGCAGCGCCTATTCCTACGCCCGCAAGCCTGTTGTTGGTTATACCGCCAAGCATTTTTTTGACGTTGTTGCCGGCAATGCGTTCAAGGTTAGCACCCATCGTGCGCATACCGAACATCATTACGGCAATACCGCCAAGCATAAAAAACACGTTTGCGTATATCGAATTACCCATATTTCTTCCTTAACCGTAAAAATCCGAAGTTAAAAACGTTGAGTTTACAAGTTGGTACACTGTAATAATACAAGGTTTTTACCGAATTTGTCAAACGTTTTACCGCCCTAACGCGCGGGAATTTCTCCTTCGGTTTTAAGTCCCAAGTAATTTAACTGCCGAAGTGCTTCGTAAACGCCCACGCAAACCGAGTTGGAAAGATTAAGAGAACGCGTCTCTTCCCGCATAGGCAGACGCACGCACTCCCCGTAATGCTTTTTCAACAAATCTTCGGGAAGCCCCTTCGTTTCCTTGCCGAACACCAGAAAATCGCCGTCTTTATACTCAACTTCCGAGTGGATATTCTTGGCCTTCGTCGAGAAAAACCAGAAATTTTTGCCGTTATAGAACTTGTCCATAACTTCTTCTATGCTGTCGTAATAGTAGATATCGACGAGATGCCAGTAGTCAAGTCCCGCCCTTTTTAAGTACTTGTCCGAAACTTCAAACCCGAGCGGGCGTACCATATGCAAGTTGCAACCCGTAACCGCCGCGGTGCGCGCGATATTGCCCGCGTTCTGCGGAATTTCCGGTTCTACCAAAACTATGTTAAGCGCCATAAAATTTTCCTGCCTTGTTAATATCCCGAATTAAAGTCGCGGTAAAGCCCGCGCTGTCTTAAACTGATTAAATGGAAATCCTTTTCGATTTTGATTTTGCTTTTTACTATTTTGCCGCCGCCCGACATCACTATGTTGCCCTTTATATCCGCAACCGCCGCGTAGTTTTTGGCGCAAAGCGCCATACTCACCCCGTTTGCGAACGCCCCCGCGCGCAGCATTATTTGCGGCATAGGCCCTTCGAGTTTCTTAAACACGCAGATTATTATATCCGCGTCGCACATTGCAAGCACCCTTGCCGATTCGGGGAAAAACAAATCTTCGGCGACGATTACGCCTATTTTACCCGCACCCGTATCGTAAACCCTGAAATTTCCGCCCGCTACGAACTCGCTTTCGTCCAAGGCGTGCGCCATATCGCTTACGCCTAAAATCTTGCCCTTGTCGGCGATTACCGCAGAGTGGCGAAACACCCCGTACGCGTCTGTATCGCACCCGCAGACAACCACGCTTGACAGTTCGCGCGAAAGTCTAGCCAAATCCTGAAAATATTCCGTTTCGCCAGCAAGTTCCTTCTTATAACTTACAAGCCCCAACCCGTTAAAGCCGAACACAAGAACGTCGCTTTTTATCGCCGCGGACATTTTTTCCTGCCAAACGGTGTCAAGCGAATCCGCGGTAATAAAACAAATTTCCATATTTTAAGCCACTCCCCGAAAAGACCTTTATATATTCTATTTCGGAAAAGGCTTTTTTGTTAAAGATATTTTCTTAAAAGCCGTTCGGTTTCTTCCGCGCTTACAGACTGCATTATTTCCGCGCGATAAGTCTTGGAATTTTCCACCCGCTTAAAGTAGTAGTTGACGAATTTGCGGAATTCTATCGCCGCTCTTTTGTCGCCAGACATTTCCGCTTCCTTTTTTAAGTGCTGTATTGCAAAATCCTTTACGGTTGTTATATCGCCCGTAATTTCTTCGCCGGAAATTTCCGAGAAGATAAACGGGTTCGCTATCGCGCCGCGCGCTATCATAACCCCGTCCGCACCCGTTCTTTCCATCATAATATCCGCGTCTTTCTCGGTGAAAATGCCGCCGTTTGCGATAACTGGTATATTTACCGCCCGCTTTGCGCGCGCTATCGCGTTAAAATCCACTTCGCCCGAATAATAGGCTTCGCGCACTCTGCCGTGCACGGTTATTAAAGAAGCGCCCGCACCTTCCGCCATCTTGGCAAATTCCGCCGCTATATCGTCCCCCGCCTTTATGCCCGAACGGATTTTTACAGTTATTACCTTGCCGCTTTTAACGCACTCTTTAATTATGCTTTCCGCAAGTTTTATATCGGCGAGTAGCGCGCTGCCTTCGCCGTTTTTCACTATCTTCGGCACGGGGCAACCCATATTTATATCTACGATTTTATAGTATTTAAGGTATTCGCTCTCACAAGCCCAGCGCATAAAATAAGGTTCTCGCCCGAAGATCTGCGCCGCCGTCCTGTCGTAGTCGTCGGTCTTTAACAGTTTTTCGTTGTTCTTGCCGCCGTAATACAGCCCCTTTGCGCTAGTAAGTTCGGTAAAGGCAAGCCCTACGGACATGGGCGTGATAACGCTTCGGAAAGCGTAATCGGTAAACCCCGCCATAGGCGCTAAAAAAAGATTGTTATAAATGGGCACGCACCCCGATTTTAATGCCCGAACCTGCATTTTTCTCTTTTATCCTTTTTTTGGATTTTAACGGAAACACTAAAATTAAGTTTACCAAATCCGCGACCAAATAGCAAGCGATTGCGCCCGCCGCCGCGCCGTAAATTCCTATTTTCGGATTTTTAAGGGTAAAAATTTCAATCAGGGTTTTAACAACGACTCCCGCCGCCATACCGATAAGCGGTTTTTTGGGGCTGTCTTTACCTATAAGTATTCCGTTTAAAGTCTGCAAAAGGGATAAAAGCACCACGCAGGGTGAAAGCACGCGCAAAAGGTTAATCGCCAAACTCCTTTCCCCCGCACTCATATACCCGAACAGTACCCTTATTATAAAGGGCGCGGCTAAAGCGCAGAAAAGGGCGCACGGCACGGAAAACGCCAAAGTCAAAAGCACCGCCCCCGCGGCGTTTTTACGCTTACTTTTTTCTTCCGCGCCGGAAAGTAGCGGCACGACCACCGCGGAAATGCCGTAGCACACCGCCACGGGCAGTCCTATAACGGTAATCGCCACGCCCGAAAACACGCCGTAAACGCCCGTTGCGTTCTCCGTATGCACGGACAGGAAATTGACTATAAAGAAACTGTCTATAACCTTGGAAAGGGGTAAAATCATACCCGTTAATGCAATCGGGATAGAATAAGCGACTATCTTTTTAAGCGTTATACCGAATTCGTACCTTTCAAGTTTAATAAGCCCTATATCGGCGGCGTTGCGCTTATTTTTTACGATATAGGTTATAACGAGTACGATAAGGGCGACGAATTCCGAAATCGTGATGGCAAGCGCCGCCCCCGCCACCGCTTTCGGAATATCGGGCAGAAAGATTTTTGCGATAACTAATCCAGCGCCGAGTTTTACCGTCTGTTCTATTATCTGCGAAGCGGCCGTATGCGTCATATCCATAAAGCCCTGAAAGTATCCGCGGAAACAGCATATTAAGCACACCAAAAACACGGACGGCGCTAACGCGATATAGGCAAGCCTTGCGTTTCCGTTTCCCTGCGCGGCGGAAAACGCGCCCGCAAACAGGGCGGTAAGTAATGAAAGCATCGCGCCGACAGCCGCAAAAAAGATAAGACTTACCTTTAAAATCTTGCGCGCGTAAACTTCCCTGTCCACCCTTTCGGCGGCGATAAGTTTAGCCATAGCGTTAGGCACTCCCGCGCCAGACAGGTCAAGTAGCAGCGCGTACACGGGGAAAACCATCTGATAAAGCCCCAGCCCCGTGCCGCCTATTATTTTAGTCAGCGGAATTCTGTATATCGCGCCCAAAACCTTCGCTATAAACGCGCCGCCGCCCAAAATAAGCGCGCCGGAAATCAATTTGTTGCCCTTTTTACTCATTATCTCTCCGCGCGGACGGCGCAAAAACAAACCCCGAAACGCGCCTTATGCGTTTCGGGGTTTAAGCCTTTTACGGTACGCGCATATTCCTTTTACGGTAGTATGCGGTAAATATATTTTATTATACGAATTGTTAAAGCAGGGTTTTGAACGCCTGTTCGGGATCTAAAGGATAGAGATATTTTAACGGAATATCGAACACCGTTTTCACGCCCGTTTCGCCTTTTTTATACAGTCTATACACGGCGCGCGCGTAAGCCGTCAGCACGCTGCCAGTAAATTCGGGGTTGGAATCGAGTTTTAAAGAGAGTTGCAACAGTTCGGAATTTTCGTCCGTGGTTTTGCCCGAACGGATTACCACGCCGCCGTGCGCTAATTTGCCGTGGTTTGCCTTTAATTCTTCTTCTGAAATAAAATGCACCGTAGTATCGTAGTCGGAAAAATAGTTGGGCATTTCCTTTATTTCTTTTTCTATACGCGTCCTATCCGCGCCCTCTTCCGCCACGACGAAACACTCTCTCGCGTGTTTTTCGCGCACGGAAAGTTCGGGGTTTTCGCCGTTTCTGACTCTTGTCAGCGCGTCTTCTTTCGGCACGGTGTACTGGATAGCGTTTTTAACGCCCTTAATTCGCCTTATCGCGTCGCTATGCCCCTGCGATACGCCCTTGCCCCAGAAAGTATAGTCCTTGCCGTCGGGCAGCACCGAACCGAAAAGCAGCCTTGCAAGCGAAAAGACGCCGGGATCCCAGCCCACGCTTATAAGACCTATCTTACCGTTTTCCTTGGCGATTTTATCGAGTTTTTCAAAATATTCGGGAATTTTAGCGTGCGTATCGAAAGAATCCACCGTGTTAAAATCCTTGATATAACCCGCTGTCGTTGCGGGAAGATCCGTCGCCGAACCGCCGCAGAGTATAAGCACGTCTATTTCGCCCTTAAATTTCGGCAAATCGTTTACGGAATAAACCTTATAACCCGTTATAGGCTTAACCGTTTCAGGCTGTCTTCTGGTGAACACGCCCACGCACTCAAAATCTTCGGCTTTATCAACCGCAAGGCACACGCCCCTGCCGAGATTGCCGTAGCCGACTATTCCTACTTTTATCATTTAACTTTACCGTCCGTTTTATTTTTCGTTTATATTGTACGCCAAACCGAGAAGAAAATCAACCTTAATTATACAACCTTTGATTATAGCAACTATTCGTTTTTGTTATTTTTACCGATTAAAATACAAAATCGGGCAAAATTATCCCGCCCGCACCCCTTATAATCGTTAAAAAAGGAGTAGTTATGAAAAATCCCCTGCGCCGTTTAGATTATACCGCCGTAATAAAATACCTGTGCGCTTTCGCGCTGTTTACCGTGTTCAACCACCTTGAAGAAGATATTCAACCCTACTCTATCGCCGTCCTTATCGCCTGCGCTTACGGGAACGGCAACTTTTTGCCTTTCGCCCTGCTGTTTCTCTGTTCCTTTCCCGTATCTGGCGCGAACGGACTTTTAGCGCAGGGGGCTGTTTCCGCGGTGTTTTTAATCACGCTGGAATTTTTATACAAGCACTTTAACGCAAAAAAGAATTTGGGCTTTATAGTGCTTGCCTGCCTTTCCCTTTTGGGATATATTTTCGTGGGCGACACTTCCGCAAAAATACTTGTCGAAAAAAGAATTCTGGTGTCGGCGGTAGCGTCGGGGCTGGCGTTTTTCTGCTGCACGGCGGATAAAGCCGTAGCGGAAAAAGGTCTTAAATTCAAATTCTCCTACGAAGAATCCCTGTCCGCGGCGGCTGTCGCCGTAGCGTTCGGTATATGCGTTTGCAACTGCTTTTCGCCCGTTTTATGGAAGGGCTTTACCGTGTTTATTATACTATGCTGCTGCTACCTTTTCAGATTCGGCACGGCGACTACCGTTTCCGCCGCGCTCGGCATCAGCCTTGCAGTCTGCTATCACGATATAAACTTTGTGTCCATTACCCTGACGCTGGGGCTTGCCGCCCAACTTACGGGTAATTTTTCCCGCTATCTTGCCGCGGCGACTATCCCTGCGGCGGACTTTTTTATATACGCCCTGTTCGGCGTTTACCCCGTCTATTCTGCGGCAGAATACCTGCCCGTAATAATAGGCGCGATTGCCTTTGCCGTTATCCCGCAAAAGCCGATGAAAGACTTAAAGGAAAAACTGTATTCGTTCAGAGAAAGACAACTCGTGCGACAGACCATAAACCGCAATCGGCTTATGCTATCCAACAGACTTTACGAACTTGCGGGCGTGTTTACCGAAATGTCTTCCACCTTTAACGCCTTTAAAAAGACGGCTATAACGGAAGATAAGGCAAAGTCCGCTATAGAACGCGAAATTTACTGTTCGGTGTGTAAAAACTGCAAGTTTTTCGGTAAATGTAAGCCCAAAGAGAAAGAGATTAAAAACGGGCTTAAAATTATGCTTGAAGTAGGCTTTGCCAAAGGCAGGCTGTCGCTTATAGATTTGCCCAAAGAGTTGTCCGAAACCTGTATTCACCCAAACGATATTCTGTTCGGGCTTAACAAGATGCTATCGGAATACCGTTCTTACGCTTTAAATGTAAAAAATCTGGCGAGCGGCAGAGAACTTATCGCCGAAGAAGTATCGGGCGTTTCGGAAATATTAAAAGGTTTAGCGTTAGAGTCGGGCGCGCTGTTAAAGTACCAAAGCAGGCTGGAAAGAACGCTTGCCGAAGAACTCGTAAAAAACGGGTTTTTCGCTTCGGAAATACTTATCTACGGCGAAAACGAACGCCTGACCGTTTCAATGATAATAACTATGAAAGAATTTTCTTTGCACGCACTTTGCCGTGTCATAGATAAAACTTTAGGAATAAATATGACGCTTGCGGAAAAGAGTAATATCACCGAAGATAAAATCTACCTACTGTTTAAGCGCGCCGCGGAGTACGACGCGGTGTTCGGCGTGGCTTCGGCAAAAAAAGACGGTTCAAAAATAAGCGGCGACACGCACTCCGTTATCCGAATAAACGACGAAAAGTTTTTGGTTGCGCTATCCGACGGTATGGGCAGCGGCAAAGAAGCCGAGACCGTTTCGTCCGTTTCCCTATCCTTAATAGAAAGTTTCTACAAGGCGGGCATGAACAGCGAACTTATCCTAAACACGGTGAATAAACTGCTTGCGGTAAACACCGAAGACAATTTCACCGCGCTGGACGTGGCGGTTATAGACCTTAAAAACCGTTCTTCGGACTTTGTGAAATACGGCGCGCCCTACGGATTTATAATAAGCGACGGCAGAGTGCGCATAGTGGAAGCGAATTCTCTCCCGTTAGGCATTTTAAGCGACTTAAAGCCGTCCGTCTGCCGCGCGGAAGTAAACGACGGAGATATGATACTTTTGATGACGGACGGGGTTTCGGACGCGTTCGGCTCTTCGGGGGATATAATAGACTATATCCGCCTTGCCCCCGCGCTTAATCCGCAAACTTTTGCCGACGAAGTGTTGAACAAGGCGATTTCTTTATCCGACGGTGAAAAAAAGGACGATATGACCGTCCTTTGCGTAAGAATATTCAAAAAACCGACTATCGCCGCGCCCGCTTAAAAAGAAAACGCCGCAATACTCGAAACGCGAACACCGCGGGCTATTTCATTTTAGCGTTCCTGTCCCAGAAAACTCCGTCCTTTAACCCCTGTATCTCTTTATCTTCATCCGCTTTTTCAAGGCGGTATTCCGCCCAAGCGCAGTAAGTCGGGTTCTGTTCTATACCTATATATTTTCGACCGAGTTTTTTGGCGACGACCGCCGTAGTGCCGCTGCCCGCGAACGGATCTAATACCAAATCCCCCGCGTTCGAACTTGCCAAAATCAGTTTGGCTATAAGTTTTTCGGGCTTTTGCGTGGGGTGCGCGGTATTTTCCGCCATAGACCAGTACGGAACGGATATGTCGTCCCAAAAGTTTGACGGGCAAGTGTCGCGGAATTTGCCGTCTGCGGTTTCTTCCCAGTCCTTCGGCACGCCGTTTTCCCTGTAAGGCGCAAGCACCTTTCTTCTTTGTTTAACGGCGTCAAGATTGAAAGTATAATCTTCGCCACAGGTTGCAAAAAAGATGTCTTCCATAGAGTTTTTCCAGTTGCGTTTAGCGCCCCTGCCCTTTTCGCGCTGCCAGGTTATTCTGTTTCTCAAAATAAAACTGTTGTTCAGCACTTCGCCTATAATAAGCGAACTTTCCCAGTCGCAGCACACGTAAATACTTGCGGTGGGCTTTAACTTCGGAATAACCGCTTTGATCCACTTTTCGGTGTATAAGGCGTAATCGTCTTTACCAAGTTTTCTAAAACTCTTGCCCCCGAAATCCTTAAAAAGATTATACGGCGGATCGACGATAAGTAAATCCACCGAACGGTCTTTCACCTTACCTATCGCGGTAAAAAGATCGCCTATAACCGTGCGGTCGGCTTCGCCCCTATAATTCTCGGACGGAACGCACCTTAAAAGATATTTCTCATATTTTTCGCCGTCCGATAACGAAAAGTCTATGGTCTTGTTTCGTTCCGATTTCATAATCAGCCTTTACGGTAAAGTTGCATCCACGCGTCGATTTTGGAAATCAAATCGTCGTTGTTCTTTGATTTTTTCATCATCTCTATAAGCGCGTCGGTAGCGTCGTTTCGCTCCGACAGGATTTTCCGAAGTTTATAAACGGTTGACTGTTCTTTTTCGGAAAGCAGCAGTTCGTCCTTTCTCGTGCCCGATTTATAAAGGTCGATTGCCGGAAAAATGCGTTTTTCAGACAGTTCGCGGGACAGGTGTATCTCCATATTACCCGTACCCTTAAACTCTTCGTAAATAACGTCGTCCATACGGCTGCCCGTATCTATAAGCGCGGTGGAAAGCACGGTTAAACTGCCGCCGTCTTCTATATTTCTCGCCGAACCGAAAAACCGCTTTGGTCCTGTCAGCGCGGTGGGATCAAGCCCGCCCGACAAGGTCTTTCCCGAAGATTCCACGGTGTTGTTGTACGCGCGCGCAAGGCGGGTTATGGAATCCATTAAAATCACTACGTCCTGCCCCACTTCCACAAGCCGCTTTGCCCTGTTGATAACGAGTTCCGCCGCCCGTATGTGATGTTCGGCGTTTTCGTCGAAGGTGGAAAATACCACTTCGCCCTTTACGCTGCGCTTAATGTCGGTTACTTCTTCGGGGCGTTCGTCGATAAGAAGAATTATGAGTTTAATATCGGGATAGTTCTCTTCAATCGACTGCGCTATCTTTTTCAAAAGCGTGGTTTTGCCCGTCTTCGGCGGGGCGACTATAAGTCCCCTTTGCCCTTTCCCAAGCGGCGCGAATAAATCTATGCAACGGATTGCTATATCGTCCGCATTGTTTGCGTTTTCGAGTCTTATACGCTTGGTGGGGTAGTACGGAATTAAATCGTCGAAATTAGTGCGGTTTAAAAACAGCGTCGGATCAAGGTCGTTTATCGAAAGTACCTGCTTTAACGCCGCCGCTTCCGTCTCCTTCGGCGGGGTGCAGATTGCCTTTACCCTGTCGCCGCGGCGTAAATTGTATTTCTTTATGTTAAGAGTGGAAACGTACGCGTCTTCTTTGGAATTTTCGTAATTATTGACGCGTAAAAAACCGTAGCCGTTCATATGAACTTCCAAAACCCCTTCCACGGTTATCGTCGTCGGCTTACCCGAATCTTTTAACTGCACTTTGGGGTTTACTATCTCGTAAGGATATTCGTTGTTTTCGGGCATATCCAAAAACGCGCTTAAATCCACTTTGGTCTTTTGCGGCGCGCCGAGATTGTTGGGCGGCGTAGGCTGCATTTCACCTTTCTGTATGGCGATTATGTCCTTTATAAGGTCGTCCTTATTCTTCGCCGCCGGGGCTTTTACGCCTATCACCCTGCCTATTTCCCGCAATACGAAAAGATTTACCTTTTCAAGCGTTTCAGTAGTAAAAGTTTTGAATTTCATACTTTACTCCTTGTTTTATCCTTTTTCAGTATATTATTTTTTAATTTGATTTTTTACAGATTTTGCCGCCGTAATGCCGCTTACGAACGCAAAAGTCAGGTTATACCCGCCGCACTCGCCGTCTATATCCAGCGCTTCGCCCACGATATATAGCCCCTTTTTCAGCCTGCTTTCGTAAGTTTCGGGGTTTATATCCGCGGTGGCTATGCCGCCCTTGGTCGTCTGCGCGTAGTCAAAGCCAAGCGTTCCCGTAATTTTAATTCCGTAAGCCTTAACGGCTTTTATTATTTCCTTAAAGTTTAAGCCCGCGCGCCTTATAATATTTTCACCGAGTTTCTTATGAACCAACCCGTTAAGAATTTCCGCCTGCGGTATATAGCCTTTATTCCGCCTGCTTTCTAACACGCTTTGCAGCCGTTCTTCCGAAAACTCTGGCAGAAAATCTATTTTTAGTACAGGATTTTTTAGCCCCGACACCTTGTCCGACACCTTGAACACGGCGTTCCCCGACACCCCGTAATCGGTGAACAGCAAATCGCCCGTCGCACGCTTAATAAACTTATCCCCATCAAAAAGCGAGACGGTTGCGTTCTGTTTTATGCCTTTTAAGCCCTTTATGCCGTCCTTTTCCGTCTTTACCTGTACTAAAGAAGGATACAGCGCGGTAAGTTTATGTCCGAAAGCGGTTGCAAGCGAATAGCCTTGTCCGTCCGTTCCGAACTGCTTGGCGGCTTTACCGCCCGCGGCAAGCACCACTTTTTCGGCAAAGATTTTTTCGCCGTTTTCGGCGGTTATAGTAAACAGTCCGTCCTTCTCTACTATATTTACCGCCTTAAAGCCCGTCTTTGCCGTACAGCCCGCGCTATTAAGGTACGCCCTTATTATATCGAGAACGGAATTTGCCTGACGGGATACGGGATAAATTCTGCCGATTTCGTCTTCTTCGGTTATTATGCCTATATTTTCGAGATATAACACGGGATTTACGCTTTTTACCTGTCCGATAAAAGTCGCGACGAAATTCTTTTCGCCCGAATAGTTGTCGGCGGAAATAAAGGCGTTGGATAAATTGCCCTGTCCGTTGCCCGTGGCGATAAGTTTTTTACCCGTTCTGTCGTTCCGTTCCAGAATAACGACGCTATCGCCCGTAAAACGGTTCTTGCCCGACAGAAGTTCCACGGCGCAGAGTAGTCCCGCGCTGCCGCCGCCGATTATCGCCGTTTTATAAATTTTATTCAATGGCTTACTCTCCGTATGAATAATTAAAAGGAATTTAAGGAAATTTTTTTCAGATGAAATCAAAGGATAATTTTAAGAAGGTCTTCGGGTTTTTCGGCAAAAATCTTGCCGCCGGCATTTTTCAGTTGGTCTTTGGTGCGGTTGCCCCATAGCGCCGCAATACCCGTAAGCCCAGCGTTTATCGCCGCTAAAACGTCCGTTTCCCCGTCGCCGACAAGAAATGCGTTTTCGGGTTTTACGCCGAGTTCTTTAAGAACGTACAGCGCGCCTGCGGGGTCTGGTTTGCACTTGATTTTATCGCTTTGCCCGCCGATAAAATCAAAACCTAATCCGCTTAAATATTTTTCCGCTACTTTGTCTGTTGAATGCTGGGGTTTGTTGGAAAGTACCGCAAGGCGATAGCCGCGATTTTTGAGTTCTGAAAGCACTTCGGAAATTCCGCCGAAAAGTTTTGTTTTGGGACTACCCGAAGCGTTGTATATACGGTTATAGGTTTCAAGTCTTTTTAGGAATTCTTCGTCCGAAACTCTTTCGGGCAGCGCGTCCGCTATAAGTTTTTTCGCGCCGCTGCCGATTATCGCGCGCACCCGTTCTCTGCCGATAGGCTTATACCCGTATTCGTTAAGCATAGCGTTAATGCTGTCCGTTAAATCGTCAAGCGTGTCGAGTAGCGTGCCGTCAAGGTCGAAAATAACGGCTTTATTCATTACATCTCCTCCACGTAGTCGATACCGAGAAGAGTAAGCGCGTTTATCAACACCGTTTTAACTGCGTCGGTTATAGCCAAACGGAAATTGCGCAGATTTTCGTCTTCGCACGCGATTTTGCAATCTATATAGAACTTGCTGAAAGTCTGCGCAAGGTCAACGGCGTACCGCGTAATAAAGGAAGGTTCGTACTTTTCCGCCGCCGACTTTATAACGGACGGGAATCTGCCGAGTTCCGATATAACGGCGTATTCCGCTTCGCACATATCGGGAACGGTAAAGTCTTTGGGCTTACCCGTCTTTTTCAGCACGCTGAAACAGCGGGTTACGGTATATTGAACGTACGGGCAGGTTTCCCCTTCGAAAGACAGTACCCTGTCGTAGGAAAACACAATGTCCTTTATCTTATTGTTAGAGAGCGCGCCGAATATCACCGCGCCCGTGCCGACGGCTTTCGCCGTGCGTTCTTTATCTTTCAGCGCGGGGTTTTTCTCTTCGATAACCTTAAGCGCCTTTTCTACCGTCTTATTTATAACGTCCTCTAAAAGTACGACCTTTCCTTCTCGCGTACTCATAGAACCGCTTTCCAAACTCACCATACCGTAGGCTACGTGAACCAAATCTTTCGCCCACTCTCTTCCCATAAGTTCTATGACTTTGAAAAATTGCTTAAAGTGCAAATTCTGCTGATACGCAACCACGTAAAGGCATTTATGGAAATCGTAGGTGTTCTTGCGGTAAATCGCCGCGGCTATATCCCGCGTGGCGTAAAGGGAACTGCCGTCCGACTTTAAGATTAAACACGGCGGCATTCCGTATTCGTCCAAATTCACTATAGACGCGCCGTCAGAGATAGTCAAAAGGTTTTTTTCTTTCAGTTCTTCGACTACCGCCGCCATTTTATCGTTGTAAAAACTCTCGCCCGCGTAGGAATCGAAAGACACGTTAAGCATTTTGTAAATGCGATCGACTTCTTCAAGCGTTATCTTCTTAAACAGCCCGAAAAGTTCGTTGCTTTCCTTATCCCCCCGTTCTATCAGGTGGAAGTAATGCCGCGCGTCGTCCTCCAAAGCGGGGTTTAACTTTGCTTCTTCGTGGAATTTAACGTAAATACGGGTAAGTTCTTTAAGCCTTCCGGAAATTACCTGTTCGCGGCTACTCCACAGTTTATAAGCGACGATTAACTTGCCGAACTGCGTTCCGTAGTCGCCCAGATGGTTTATCCCCACCACTTTATAGCCTAAAAAGCGCAAAATCTTGCAAAGCGCACTGCCTATTACCGTCGTAGATAAATGCCCGATGTGAAAGGGCTTTGCGATATTTATGGAAGAATAGTCGATACAAATGGTTTTGCCTTCTCCCAAAGTATCCGCCCCGTACTTTGCGCCCTTTTCGGCAATCTCAGAAAGCAGACTTTTCGCAAAGCCTGCGCGGTTTATCTTAAAGTTCAGGTATCCGCCGACGGCGTTCACTTCTGTAATAACTTGGTCGGTGGTAAAGTTGTTTTTTAAAGTTTCGGCAATCTTAACGGGCGACGAACGCAGAATTTTAGCGAGAAAAAAACACGGCAACGCGTAATCGCCAAGCGTAGTGTCGGGCGGGGTTTCGATATACCCCGCGACCTCGCCTGCGTCAAAGCCGTCTATATTCAATTTTTCCGCTATATACTGTTTGCAATCCATAAATTTCTCCGTCTGTTGATATTTTAACACAAACAACGGATAAAAAGCAAATTAAAAACTTGTTTTTTCGCACGATTTGCATTATAATTGAAAGGTAAACTTACTAAAATATTGTTTTCGGAGAAATTTTTTATGAAATTAGGCGTCGTAGGACTGCCGAACGTCGGCAAATCAACACTTTTTAACGCAATCACCAAAGCGGGTGCGGAATGCGCTAATTACCCCTTCTGTACCATAGAACCTAACGTCGGTATAGTCGCCGTTCCGGACGAAAGGCTAGAAGTTCTCGGCAAAATGTACAACACCAAAAAAATCACCCCCGCCGTCGTGGAATTCGTCGACATCGCAGGGCTCGTTAAGGGCGCAAGCAAGGGCGAAGGCCTCGGCAACAAGTTTTTAGCAAATATCCGCGAAACGGACGCAATCGTTCACGTCGTCAGGTGTTTTGAAGACGAAAATATAACCCACGTCGATAATTCTATCGACCCCTTACGCGACATAGAGACTATAAATTTGGAACTCATTTTCGCCGATACCGAGTCGGTAAGTAAAAAACTCGATAAGGCTAATTCGCTTATTAAGACGGGCGATAAAAAGTATAAAATCGAAGCGGAGTTTTTGCAAAGGCTTTACGACCATTTAAACGCGTTAAAGCCCGCGCGCACTCTCCCCTGCACCGAAGAAGAAAAGGAATATTTGGACGGGCTGTTCTTAATTACGAGTAAACCCGTGATTTATACCGCGAATATCGGCGAAAAGGATATGGGCAAAAAGCCTTCGGATATTCCGCTTGCAAAACAGGTAATAGAATTTGCGAAGACCGAAAAGGCGGAATCCTTGGTTATCTGCGCTAAAACCGAAGAAGAACTGTCGGAACTCCCCGACGACGAAAAACGCGCGTTTTTAGAAGAACTCGGCGAAACGGAAAGCGGGCTTGACCGCTTGGTAAAAACTTCTTATAGATTGTTAGGTTTAATAAGTTATCTTACTGCGGGCGAAAAAGAAGTCCGCGCTTGGACTATCGAAAAAGGCACTAAAGCACCGCAAGCCGCGGGCAAGATTCACAGCGACTTTGAAAAGGGCTTTATCCGTGCGGAAATCGTTGACTACGACGTTTTAGTCGAACTCGGCTCTTTCAACGCGGCGAAAGAAAAAGGAAAGGTGCGTTCCGAAGGCAAAGATTACGTCATCAAAGACGGCGACGTGGTATTATTCAGATTTAACGTGTAATTTTAGAATAACAAAAAAGCGGGCGCAAACAATAATTGTTTGCGCCCGCTTACATTTAAATTTTGTTTTTTACGATATTTTATTTCCGCACTCGGGGCAGAATTTGGCAGTTGCCGAAACTTCCGCACCGCACTCCGAACAGAATTTTTTAGCGGGGATTTTTTCGCCGCACTCGGGGCAGAATTTTGCGTTTGCGGAAATCTCCGCGCCGCACTTGGGACATTTTTTCTTGCCGCCCGCCGCCTGCGGTTTTTCCGCCTGTTGCTGGGGCTGATTTGCAGAGTTAAACGCGCCCATAAACGCCGCGCCTATCCCCGCGCCTGCGCCTATTCCCATACCTGCGCCCACGAACGCGCCGCCCGTGCCTTGGTTTTTAGCCGCGTCTTTCATCGCTTCCGCCGCCGCGACTTTCATCATAACGTCCGTCTTGTCGCCCAACACGCCGAGTTTACTGCGTTCGTCGATTGCCTTTTCGACCGCTTCTGGTACGGACATATTCTCGATAAACAGATTTACGAGTTTTAAGCCGATTTCGTTGAATTTATCCTGAATATTAGCCGCTACTATCTGATTGAACTCGTTAGTATTGCCGGCTAAATCCAAAACGGAAACTTTACTTTCGCCTATAACGTCGGTAAGTGCGGAAACTACCATAGTGCGCAGCCAGTCGGATATATCGCCCGTATTAAAGGTGGAAAGCGTACCCAAAAGTTCCCGTAAGAATATGGACGGATCGTCCACCTTGAACGCATAAGAACCGAAGCCCTGCACTCTTACCACGCCGAATTCGGGATCGCGCATTATAATGGGGTTAGCAGTTCCCCACTTATTGCCCGTAAACTGTCTGGTATTTACAAAATATATCTGCAATTCGATAGGAGTCTGAAAGCCGTATTTCCAGCCCGCAAGTTTGGATAAAATCGGGAAAATACCCGTATTCAAGTCGTAAGTACCGGGGGTAAACACGTCCGCAAGTTGCCCTTTATGAACGAAAATAGCGTTCTGCCCTTCTTTTACAACGAGTTTACTTTTTTGGTTTACTTCTTTACCGTTTTTAGGTAGCGGATATTTATATACTATAGAATTTTTAGAATTATCAGCCCATTCGATTACTTTAAGAAAAAAAGCCATTTTGTTTCTCCTTGTTTATATTCTAAAAAATTATAGCACATTTTTTTTAAGAATACAATATTTTCGCATAAATTGTATTTGCTTTTTATGTTTAAATGTGATATTATATAAACCGTACCTTGCAGGTGTAGTTCATCGGTAGAATGAGAGCTTCCCAAGCTTTAGAGGAGGGTTCGATTCCCTTCACCTGCTCCATAAATAAACGCCCCTCTTGCAGGGGCGTTTATTTATGGAATAGATAACACGCAATCGAACTATTAAAACCGTCAGGTTTTAATCTGTGCGGGCGTTAGCAATCGTAGCGACTTGTGTCGCGGAGATTATTCCACGGTTACGCTTTTAGCCAGATTTCTAGGCTTATCGGGGTTTATCCCCTTGCTTACCGAAGTATAATACGCTATTATCTGCCAAGGAACTATCGACAATACGTTTTGCAAGCCGCCGTCTATTTCTTTTATCTTTATAACGTAATAGAAATTTTCCGTTTCCGATTGGTCAAGATCAAAACAGGTGAATAAAATTATTTTCGCACCCCTTGCACGCGCTTCTTCGGCGTTGCAAAGGGTTTTTTGCAATACGTTCTTTTGCGTGGCGAAAACTATAACGTAAGTCTGTTCGTCTATAAGCGCCAAAAACCCGTGCTTTAATTCGCCGGCGTAATAAGTGTCGGAATTTATATAAGAAGTCTCTTTTATTTTAAGGCTGGCTTCCTGCGCTATACAGTAATCCCTGCCCCTGCCTATCATAAACAGCCTATCGTTATACCTTAAAGCGTCGGCTAAAAGTTTATAAGAATTTACGTTCCCGTAATCGAAATTTTCGTACAACTTTCTTACGCCTTCAAAGTTAGCGTGCTTTATTCCGAACTTTTCCGCAAGCATTTCGGCAAATATTTCAAGCACAACGAGTTGCGCGCTGAACGCTTTCGTCGACGCGACGGCGATTTCCACGCCCGCTTTTATCGGCAGGTACGCGTGCGCGCCTTTTTTAAGCGTGCTGTATTCCACGTTGACTATGGCGACGGTATAAGCGCCTTTAACTTTAGCCTGTTCAAGCGCCGCAAGCGTATCCGCCGTCTCCCCGCTTTGACTTATCAAAACCACCAGCGTGTCTTCGGATATTTTGGGGTCTGAATAACGGAATTCGCTGGCGACAAAAGCGCCGCACTCTATTCCCGTCTTTTCTTCCACCGCTATTGCGCCCAAAAGGCAAGCGTGGTAAGCAGTTCCGCACCCGACGAATTTTATCCTTTTTATCTTACCGAAATCGCACCCTGAAAACACTTTGTCGATATTTATCCCCGAATAGTATTCGAGAATATTTTTCACGGCGCTTTTGGTTTCGTAAATTTCTTTAAGCATAAAATGCTTATATTTATTCAAATCGTCGTATTCGTCAAGGTCAAGGATACAAGGCTTTATATCCGTTTCGCCGATACTGTCGAAAAACTTTATTCCATTTTTATCCGCAAATCCGAAAACTCCGTCCGGCAACGCGTAATATTCTTCCGCAAACCCTTTAAAACAGATTATATCGCTGGCAAGCATAACGTTTTCGCCATTTCTTGCGATAAACAACGGGCTTTTGTTTTTAGCAAAATAAATTCCGTCCTTTTCCGCGTTGATTATTCCCAGCGCAAAACTACCTTTAAGTGCCGCAAGCGTTTCGGCTATTATATTTAAATCCCCACACGTTTTGCCCGAATAATATTCCAACAGTTTCGCAATAACTTCTGTATCCGTTTCGCTATAAAACGCGTACCCTTTACCGGATAGTTTTTCTTTAAGCACGGCGTAGTTTTCTATTATTCCGTTATGCACCACTATCCATTTTCTATCAGAAGAAAGATGCGGGTGCGCGTTCGTTTCGTCAGGCTTGCCGTGCGTTGCCCATCTCGTATGCCCTATACCGAACGCGGCGTCCTTCGCGGGAACGACGGTCTTTTCCAGATTTTTTATCTCGCCTACCGCTTTGAATATCCGAATATTATTAACGCTGCCCACCGCAATACCGGCCGAATCGTAGCCCCTGTATTCGAGTTTTTTGAGTTTGTTTATTAAAATCTTGCTCGGTTCTTTGCCTATATATCCGACTATGCCGCACATTTATACTTCTTCGCCCGTCCTTTTTATGAAAGTTGCCATCGAATTCGCTATCTTTTCGTTGAGTTCCCTATCACGGCTTTCCACCATTATCCTTATCTTCGGTTCGGTTCCTGAAGCCCTTATCATAAGCCGCCCTTTACCTTCAAGCGCCGCGTTGTACCTTATTATCTCTTTGGACAGTTCTTCGCTGTTCATTACGCGGAATTTATCTTCGACGATTACGTTCACGTTAGTTTGCGGATACAGTTTTACACCGAGAAGTTCGGACATCTTGCACCCCTTATCCGTTATCATATTCGCTATTTCTATGGCGGTCAGTATGCCGTCGCCCGTCGTCGATTTGTCTTTCAGAATTATATGCCCGCTCTGTTCGCCGCCAAGCGATAAATCCTTTTTTAACATTTCCGCAAGAACGTATTTATCGCCGATATCCGTCCTAAGCAGCGATATGCCGTCCTTTTTAAGTTCGTCTTCTATCGCCATATTAGTATGGCTCGTACCGACGGCGGTGTCCTTTTTTAGTTTGCCTTTGGATTTAAGATATTTTGCAAGCGCGCAGATTATCATATCCCCGTCAACCACGTTGCCCTTTTCGTCCACAGCGATAAGCCTGTCGGCGTCGCCGTCGAACGCAAATCCCATATCCGCCCTGTATCTTGCCACACGCCGAACGAGATTTTCGGGATGCAGCGCGCCGCAGTCTTCGTTGATGTGTAAACCGTTATAAACGGCGTTGGCAGCGATAACGTTAGCACCGAGTTTTCGGAACACTTCGGGCGCAACCCTATGCGCCGCGCCGTACGCGCAGTCTAAAACTATCGTTTTACCCGTAAGCGGGCGCGCACACGCACCCATCAGAAAATCTCTGTAATCTTTAATAAGGGTAAAATCCTGTTCGTACGTCCCTATATCTGGGAAATCGTTAGTCTTATTATGAATAAAACAACGTTCTATCCTTTCTTCTTCCTTATCGCCGAGTTTGTAGCCTTCGGAATTGAAAATCTTTATCCCGTTATATTCGCCGCTGTTGTGCGAAGCGGAAATAACCACCCCGTAATCGGCCTTTATCGTGCGGGTAAGATAGGCTATCCCCGCCGTAGGCACTACGCCTGCGTCTATAACCTTCGCCCCGCCGCTCATTGCGCCGCTTGCAACGCCAAGCGTTAAATAGGTGTTGGAAATTCTGGTATCGCAACCGATTAAAACCGTCGGCTTTTCTTTTAATATCGACAGCGCGTTGCCCACCTTATACGCTACGTCAAAAGTCAGTTCTTCGTTTACTTTCCCCCGAAGTCCGTCCGTGCCGAAAAATATTCCCATATTATTTACTCCTTACCTTTAAGATATTCGTGCGCCCTGTTCTCTTTTGTCTGCTGCCGCACCCTGCCTATTACGAAATCGTCCGTCTTTACGTCGTCCGTAATAGTCGTGCCTGCGCAGATATAAGAATCGGAAGCAATATTTACGGGTGCTATAATATTGCAATTACTGCCTATAAAGCAGTTATCCCCGACGGTTGTACGGTTTTTCGCCTTTCCGTTATAGTTTACGAATATTGCGCCGCAACCGATATTGCAGTTTTTACCCACCGCTGCGTCCCCGACGTAGGCAAGGTGCGAAACTTTCGTCCCGTCGCCTATCACGGCGTTTTTTATCTCCACGAAATTGCCTATCTTTGCGTTATTTTTGACTTGCGCTTTTGGACGAAGTCTTGCAAACGGCCCTACCGAAACGTTATCGCCCACTTCTGCGTCTTCCGCCTGCGAATAGTTAAACACCGTTCCTTTACCTATTTTGCAGTTCTTTATATAACAGTTAGGCATTATAACGGAATTATCGCCTATCTCCGTCGTGCCTTCTATACGATTGTTTTCGTATATTACGACGTTATCGCCTATTTTTACGGTTTTGTCTATAAAAACCGACTTCTTATCGACAATTTTAAGATTTTTTCCGCAAATAAATTTCATCTTTTTACCTGAATATCATTATTTTTTACACGTTTTTATATTTTAGGGTATTTTTTTGTGTTTGTCAAGCCTTTTTTTGATTGAAAATATCAAAAAAGGCTATTAAATAAGCATAAAATCGCCAAAAATAGCCGTATTTTTTATTTTCACGATTTCAAAATTACGGGGTGTTTTTACTATTTTTCACCTTAATAAAGTATTTTATACCTTAAAAATCAAAAATGTGAATAAAGATATTCCATAAAACGCAAGTCTTATAAAAATATTTTTTTGAAACCTATTACACTAAAAAACACTTGCCATTTTGCGGCTTGTGTGGTATATTATTAAGGTGCACGGGGGTATAGCTCAGTTGGTAGAGCGCTTGAATGGCATTCAAGAGGTCGCCGGTTCGACCCCGACTATCTCCACCAAACAAAAACTACCGATTGTAATCGGTAGTTTTTGTTTTGCCATTGTATTTTATACGAAAATATGATATATTTAATATATAAATCTTATTCTTGGGTTTTATTATGAAACTATTCGATATTTCAACCGATTCCACCTGCGATCTTTACGCAAACGAAATAAAAGAAAAAGGGCTTTTCTTTTTGCCGCTCACCTATACCCTTTCGGACAAGGGTAATATAACCGAATATAAAGACGAGTTTAACTGCTATCAGGAATACGTGGACTATTACGACAAACTGCGCGGCGGCATTTTAAGCAGAACGAGTATGAATAATCCCGCTATCCACGAAGCGCATTTCCGCAAGATGGCAAAAGCGGGCGTTAAAGACGCGGTACATTTTACTATAAGTTATGGACTATGCCGCACGGTTGAAGTCGCAAGGGCTGCCGTCGCCGAAGTCCAAAAAGACTTCCCCGAATTCAACTGTCTTTGTATAGAATGCAGTACCACCACTATCGGACAGGGCCTTTTGGTAAATATTGCCGTGGATATGCGAAACAAGGGCAAAACGGCACAGGAAACTTTCGATTATATAGAAAGCATTAAGACGCATATTCAGCACTTTATAATAGCCGACGATCTTATGTACTTAAAACGCGGCGGCAGGCTGTCGGCGGCATCTGCGGCAATAGGCACAATGCTTAACGTTAAGCCGATAATCATTTTCAATAAAGAAGGGAAACTTATAACATATAAAAAAGTACGCGGGGCAAAACGCGCGCTTACCGATATTGCCGAAGAACTTTCGCACTACACGCTAAACCCCGACTACCCTACCGTATGTATCGGGCATACCGATAATACGGAATACGCCGAACAACTCAAAAGTCTTATCAAAGAAAAATACGGCATAGACGCCGTTATCCGTATGATAGGACCTGTTATCGGTTCGCATTTAGGGCCTAACGCCGTGGCGTATATCTTTCTCTCCAAAGAAGAAAGACCTTTATAACGACACCGTAAAAATTTAAAGCGATAGCCGCGCCTACTGCTTAAGCAGGCGCGGCTATTATTTTACAATTTATTACTTTTTAATTTTTTTACAGAATAGTTTATCCTTAAATTTATACGCTATGCCGGATAATATCAACACGCCGATAGCCACCGATATTAAAATTATAGCCGCGTCTGAAAGCGTTATAAGTTTTATTCTGTTCCACATAGCGTTGATAAGTACGAGAGTGTCGTCGTCAAAATTATCCATTATAGCGCAACGCTGTATTACCCCGTAATCGGGATACTGCGTGGAATACTGCCTGCCTACCGTATCGGTATAGAGCAAAATCGTGCCCGCGTCTTCACCGAAGAAATACGATATATCCGTTTCAAAATAATCTTCTTTTTCTCCTTCGGAAAGTTCAAGATATCCTTCTTCGTCCAGCAACTCGTAAGTGTCGATTATCCAGTCTAAAATTTCGTCGCCCGCAACTGCGCTGACGTAGCCTATATATTCCATATTACGGATTGCAATTTTAGGTCTGCATAAGAAATCTATAAACTGACGCGCAAGTTCTTCGTTGGCGTTTTTAGGCATAACCCAGCCGTCAAACCATACGTTGCTACCCTCTTCCGGCACTACGTATGCAAGGTTAACCCCCGCCTCGTCGCCTTCGTCCATAGAATACACCGCATCCCCGCTCCAGGCGAAGTTTACGTCGATTTTGCCCGTAAGAATATCGCTTTTGCCGCTGTCTACTTCAAACCCGTAAAGATTAGGGCGCAGCGCCAGCAATTTTTCTTCCACCTTTTCTATGGTAGCGTCGTCGGCACGGTTAAAAATTTCAAACAGAATATCGTGATATTCCTGTTCGGTAATTTCCTCGTTCAGAAACTTGTCGCGCTGCTCTAACAGTTCCTCTTCGTACACTACGGCAATCGCCATAATATAAGTGTCGCGGATGCTGTCTTTTATCGTCGTTTTGCCACGGAATTCGCTGTTCCAGATAGCAGACCAGTGATTTAAATCTTCTGCGGAAAACTTGTCGGCATTATACAAATACCCCATAGTTCCCCACATATACCCTACGGCGTAGGTTTTATCGTCTTCCGTCATACCGAGTTCGCCGAATATATTTTCCTTTATGTACGGCGAACCGTATTCCTCCCAGTTCTCCGGAATATCGTAAGGCTTTATTAAACCTTCCGATTTCATTTTCATTATCATATATTCCGAAGGGCAAACCAGATCGCACGCGTCGGGATCTCTCTTGATCTCGTTGTACATTTCTTCGTTTGTCGCAAAAGTATAGTAGTTGACGTGTATACCGGTCTCTTCTTCAAAAATATCCAGAATGCTCGTTCGCAGTTCTTCGTCTTCAGCCTCGTCGTCGCCTTCGTCGATATAATCTTCCCACGAAAAAACGGTTATTTCACCACCCGTAATGGGTGCGGCGTAAACGCTTACCGCCGAATTTATCGGCATAAAGGCAAGGCAAAACAATACTATTGCACAAACGAACAGGCTTATTCTTTGTCTAACGGTTTTCATTTGCCTTTCTCCTTTTATTCGGTTTAACGTTGATTATAACGACTATCGCAACCGTAAGTAAGAATATGATGGTAGTAAGCGCCCTATAAGTCGGCACGCGTTGACTTGCCGTTTCCGTAGTTAAGGCTATTGCTTTATAAACCGCCGTACTTACCGTGTCGAAATCCAACGGCGAAAGAGTTGCGGTTACTATATAATCGTCAAGCGAAAGGGTTATCGCAAGCATAAACCCCGAGAACACGCCCGGCATTATTTCGGGCAGAACCACTTTAAAAAGCGCCTGCGTAGGCGTTGCGCCGAGGTCCAGAGCCGCTTCGTAAAGGCTGCCGTCCATCTGTTTTAACTTGGGCATAACCGAAAGCACGACGAAAGGCGTGGTAAGAATTATATGCCCTATATAAAGCCAAACGATATGCCTGTGCGGCAAGCGGAATATGATAAACAAAAGCACTAGTGCGCACGCAGTTACCACTTCGGAATTAACGATAGGAATCTGCGAAAGACCTTTTATAAATTTACCCGTCTTCTTCTTATTATAGAAGATACCTATCGCGCCGAGAGTACCGAGAACGGTGGCGATAAGCGAAGACACTACCGCAAGGGTAATGGTATTGAACAGAACGTTCTTTATATCGGTAAGTTTTTCATACCATTTAAGCGAAAAACCTTCCCATATACCGATAGTTTTACCCTTATTGAAACTGTACACGACGAGAATTATTATGGGGATATAGATGAACGCAAGAATTAACGCTATATATAAAAACGATAAGAACTTTTTCATTATAAGTTAGTCCCCCTTGCGCCGTCTTCGTCTTTAAACCCGCCCGTAAGCCACATAGTAAGGAACATTATAACTAGTAGAACGAGTGCTATTGTCGCGCCGCCGTTTATATTTGAAAGCGTACCGTTTTCACCGAGGAAGCACCAAGAAATCAGTTTGCCGACTACGGAGAATCCCGTCGCACCGCTGAAAGTATCGGTAATAACGTAGCAACTCATAACGGGTAAAAACACCATCATTGCGCCGCTTATTACGCCCGGCATAGAAAGTGGCAGCGTTATCGAAGTAAAGACTTTCACCTTCCCCGCACCCAAATCGGCTGCCGCTTCCGCAAGGCTTTTATCCATCTTTATAAGCGTGGAATAAAGCGGCAGAACCATAAAGGGCAAAAAGTCGTAAACCAAGCCTATAATATTAGCAAAATTGCCCAGCGGAATACCTATAAGACTTAAAAGTTCCTTCATTGCCATAGCGCGAAGCACGAAATTTATCCACATAGGCGTGATGAACAGCATAAGGAAAATAAATGCAACGCTTTTCTTCATTTTAGCGAGAATATATGCCACGGGATAGGCTATTACAAGGCATAACGCCGTAACCAGAATACATACTATAATACTGATAAGCAGAGTGGAGACCTTGGTCTTATCCGCAAAAAAGTCCGCAAAATTTGCGAAAGTAAAAGTACCGTCCGCCGAAGTGAACGCATAATACGCCACAAGCAGTAGCGGGAACAGTACGAAAAACAACAAAAACACGCCGTACGGAATACAAAGGCTTTGACGGGAAAACCCGAACCGTCTGCGAGAAGCGGCGTTCTTCTTCTCAACCGCGTTAACGTCTTTCATCTTTCTCGTTCTCCACAGCCAAAGTCAGTTTGATTTTATCCTTGGGAATAATTACCCCTACCCTGTCGTTTACGTTCCAGGTATCTTCCGTGTCGAAAACGAAATCTTCTTCGTTCTCGTCCGTCCTGACGATAAGTTGATAATGGTCGCCTTTATAGAGTATAGACACGATATTGCCTACCGCACCGCCCTTATCCTGATCGTCCGATATTTCTATGTCTTTTAAGCCGACTTCGACTTTCACGTCGGTATCCGTAAGGTCAATCTTCTCGCCGTCGGCGGTAATAAGATAACCTTCTTCGTCAACGGAAGAACCGGGGTATAACTGCGTAATATCGCACTCGAATTCCCCGTCTCCGAAACACACGGTATTTTTCTTGGTTATGTATCCGTCGTATATGTTCGACGAAAACTCTTTCTTCATTATGTGAATATTATCGGGCTTGACGACTATTCCTACCGTCTCACCCACTTTTTTCTCCACGGTGTCCTGTATAACCACTTCCGTCTTACCGACTTTCATAGTCATTTCATAGTGAATACCCTTAAAAATGGAATTTATTATCTTGCCTTTCGCCGTGCCGTTATCCGCGTCCACGATTTCCACGTCTTCGGGGCGAACCACCACGTCCACTTTCTCGTTCGGTTCAAAGTCGTCAACGCAATCGAAGGTCTTGTCTATAAACTTAACCTTTTTATTGCCGAGATAAGTGCCGCTGAATATATTGCTTTCGCCGATAAAGTCCGCAACGAAAGAATTTTTAGGTTCGTTATAAATATCGGTAGGCGTGCCTATCTGCTGAATAACGCCGTCTTTCATAACCACTATCGTGTCGCTCATAGTAAGCGCTTCTTCTTGATCGTGAGTAACGTAAATAAAGGTTATGCCGAGTTTTTTATGCATCTCTTTAAGTTCGAGTTGCATATCTTTGCGCATTTTAAGGTCTAATGCGCCAAGCGGTTCGTCTAAAAGCAGTATTTCGGGTTCGTTTACAAGTGCGCGCGCAATAGCAACCCTTTGCTGCTGCCCGCCGGACAGAGTGGATACGCTTCTCTTTTCAAAACCTTCAAGATCCACCATTTTAAGCGCTTTATCGACTTTAGCGGCGATTTCAGATTTAGAAAGTTTGACTTTCTTTTCAAAACCGTTGCCGTTTTTATCTTGACACGGGGTATTTACCTTTTTAAGTTTAAGCCCGAACGCTATATTGTCGTAAACATTTAAATGCGGGAAAAGCGCATAACGCTGGAAAACCGTGTTTATAGGACGCTTATTAGGCGGCAAATCGCTTATATCTTTGCCGTTAAGCAGAATTTTACCGCTAGTCGGCTTATCAAAGCCCGCAATCATACGCAAAGTCGTCGTCTTGCCGCAGCCCGAAGGCCCTAAAAAGGTAACGAATTCACCTTTCCTGACGTACAGGTTGATGCCGTCAACGGCAACAAGTCCGTCTTCGAATTCACGCGTCAAATCAATAAGTTCTATAATCTTATCTTTTTTATTTTCCATTTTTCTACCCTACAAAAAATTTTATCGTTAGTATTTTTTATTAAAACGACGGCGGCGAAGATACCCAGATAAACTCCGCGTCGGTTTCCTTTCTGTTTAATATGCTGTGAACCGTTTTCGGCGTAAAATAAAAACTTTCGCCCTTTTTCACGGTTATATTTCTCTTGCCGAGTTTCAGAACTATTTCGCCCTTTAACACAAACCCGAACTCTTCCCCCTCGTGCGGGAAATCGTCGTCCGTTTTTGCCCCGCCGTGCAGAACCATATGCACGGGTTCCATAGCGTTCTTCTGCGCGTTGGGAACTACCCAGTTAAGAATATATCCGTCGGTAATCTTTTCGATAAATTCGTTCTTATTGAAACTTACCTTTTCTTCTTCCCCGCTGTCCGAAAAAAACTCTTTTAAGTCAGTACCGAGTGCGGACAAAATGTCTATAAGCGTCGCTATCGAAGGGCTGGTCAAATCGTTTTCAAGTTGAGATATGTAGCCTTTCGTAAGTTCACACCTGTCGGCAAGTTCTTCCTGCGTTAAAGCGCACGAAAGCCTTAAATTTTTTATCTTTTCCCCTAATACCATTTTTTTACCTTCGTTTTTTACGAGTTTAGACATTTTTAACAAAAAGTTTAATAAATCTAAACTTATACAACGGAAAATATTATAAGATAAAAGCGCGTATTTTGTCAACGATTTTATAGCCGTTTCGGACATATTTTTTAAAATTTTTTACGGCGGCAATATTGCCGCCGTAAACTGTAGATAATCGTTATTACCAGTCTTCCTTTATATTCGTTTTTATATCGTCGTAATACTCGAAATACTTTTCTTTTTCGGGCTTTTTACGGTTTTCCTGCCACTCTTCGGGAAAGAAGGCGTCTTCTTCCTTTTCGTCCGCCTCTCTCATATAGTCGTATTCGCTTTTTTCCGTTTGCATCTTTTCCCCCCGCACGCGGAACAGTTTCCGCATCCGCGCCTTTTTAATGCGATTATGCTTATTATAATCCCAAGTGCGATAATTGTCAACGATAAAAACGCTAAGACTGACCTTTCAATCAAAATTCCCGACACATTGATTATAAGCGCCATTATATACGCGGCGGAAAACTGAAAAAGCAACATTATCCAAAAATCTTTTGCGCTTTTAAGTTCGCGGTAAGCGGCGGTAAGCGCGGCTACGCAGGGCGGCGCAAACAGTACGAACGCCATAAACGAGTACGCCGCGTAGCCCGAAGAAAACAGCGTGGCGGGGCTATCGGACAGCATTGATAAAGTCTCTATTACCGCTTCTTTTGCAAACACGCTAGCAACCACGGCGACCGAAGTCTGCCAGCCGGAAAATCCCAGCGGCGCAAAAATATATTTTATCTTGTCGCCGATAAAAAACAGAAAACTGTCGTATATATCAGCCGTGTAGCCGTGAAACCCGAAATTCTGTAAAAACCATACGGCGACCGAGACGAGAAATATAACCGAACCCGCTTTCAGAATAAAATCAAGCGTTTTTTCTTTAAGCGCGCCGTAAACACCGCGAAAAGAAGGCACTCTTAACACGGGGATTTCCATAATAAGCCCCGCGCCGCCATTGAACCTATTAAACCGCTTTAAGAAAAGCCCGCCCGCGGCAACGGCGAAAAGGCTTAAAAAGTAAAGTGAAGCGCCTATAAAGGGATTTCCGCCGAACACGAGTGCCGATAGCCACGCAAACACGGCGGTCTTCGCCCCGCACGGCATAAAGGGGCTTAAATAGACGGTAAGCCGCCGACGGCTATCGTTTTCAAGCGTTCGGGAACTCATAACGCCGCTCACTGCGCACCCGCAGGATAGTCCGAGAGAGATAAGCGACTTGCCGCCAAGCCCCACCTTTTCCATAAGTCCGTCGAATAAAAACGCCACTCTCGCCATATACCCGCTTTCTTCGATAAGCGCAAGCAGGAAAAACAGCACTAGTATCTGCGGCGTAAAGGAAAGCACTTCCCCCACGCCCTTTATAACGGCGTTTACGATAAGCGAAACGAGTGGTGTCGGCACGCCGCCAGCGATTAACGCCCTTTCGCTAGCGTTGCCGAACCTAACAAACGCCGCCGATACTTTATCTCCCAAAAATCCGCCCAAAAGCGCGGTTAAACAATACACCGCCGTTATAACGGCGATAAAAACCGGTATTCCAAGATATTTATTCATTAAGATTTTATCGGCTTTATCGGTAAAATTCTCGCCCGTAGGCGCGGTTTTAACCGCGGCGGCTATCGCCTGCGCTATAAACTTATCGTCAAACTTTTTTTGCAGGGCGCAAACCGCGGTGCGGTTTAGCGCGATATCCATAAGTTCGCCTACGCCCCTATTCTTGCGTGCGGAAATAAGTACGAACGGCACGCCGAAAATTTGCGATAACCGCTTTATATCGGCTTTTACGCCCTGTTTTTCCATTTCATCGCTGAAATTTATAGCGACAACCATAGGTATGTCAAGCGTTAACAGTTCGCAGATTAAGCGCAGCCCGCGTTCCAAATCCGTGCCGTCTATAACGCTTATGACCGTCTGCGGCTTGCGTAAAAGCCCTTGTAGGGCTATTTTTTCGTCAACCGACACGCCTTTTAAGGAATAAGTTCCGGGCAGGTCGGTTATTATAACGCTTTTATCCTTTTTATATCGCCCGCTTTTTTCTTCTACGCTTACGCCCGCGCGGTTGCCGACTCTCTCGTTTTTGCCCGTCAGAAGATTAAAAAGCGTGGTTTTACCGCAATTCGGCGCGCCGAAAAGGCAAATATTACCCGTCATATTCCACCGTGATATCGTCCGTTTCCGTTCTGCCTAACGCCAAACGGAAATTGCCTTTTTTTATTTCCACGGGCGTCTTAAAAGGTGCGATATTCATTACAGAAACGCTATCGCCAACTTTTATTCCCATTGAATCAAGCCGTGCTTTAAGCGCGCCGCCGCTTATTTCTATAATTTTCACCTTTTCGCCTACTTTTGCTCCGCTTAATTTCATAGTATATCTTATTATAAAAAAGCCCCCGTTATGTAAAACGGCGGAATAAGTTGACTTTTTTTTATTACGATATTAAAATATAAGTTAAAGGAAGGGAAAATTATGAAAATTCAGGAATCGGGCGAAATGTATTTAGAATCGGTTTTGGTTCTATCTAAAAGCAAAGGTGCGGTAAGGTCAATAGACGTTGCCGAATATCTTAAATATTCAAAGCCCAGCGTTTCACGCGCTATGAGTATATTGCGGGCGGAAAATTACATACAATTCGATAAAAGCGGGTATATTATTTTAACGGAAAAAGGGCGTATGGTTGCTGAAAAGATCTACGAACGGCACACCGTTTTAACCGAACTGTTAAAAGAAATAGGCGTATCCCCCGAAACGGCAACCGACGACGCTTGCAGAATCGAACACGTTATTTCCGACGAAACCTTTAACGCTATAAAGAATAAAATTAACAAATAACGCAATTTAAATTAATGCAGCCCCGAAGTTTTAACTTCGGGGCTGCATCTTTTTATTAACTTTTAATCGATTAGTCAACGAGTTCTATAATCGCCATATCGGCAGCGTCGCCTTTACGCGGACCTAACTTATAAATTCTCGTATATCCGCCGCCTTGTCCTTTTTCTTCCTTTCTGGCAGCGTATTTCGGCGCGTATTCGTCGAAAATCTTTTCGATAAGCGGGCTCTTTACCGCACGCGTTCTCTTTTTGAAATCCGCCTTGCTTTCTTTATAGCCCTTTACTTCCTGTAAATCGGCAACTAACGACATTATCTTTCTTCTTGCGTTAAGTTTCTTTACGCCGTCTTTGATAAGAGTTTTGGTCGTTTCCTTACCCTTACCGTCTTCAACCTTTACCTGCGTTTCAACCGTGTCGGTATAATTGTTTACCGCAAGCGTAATGATTTTAGCGCAATAAGAAGCAACTTCTTTTGCTCTCGTTTCAGTCGTTTCTATCTTTCCATACCATAAAAGTGCGGAAGCCTGATTTTTAATAAGCGCCATTCTCTGAGTAGCGTTTAAGCCTAATTTTCTTGCCATTTTTTAGTCCTCCGTGTCCTGTAATTTCAAGCCATAACTTTCAAGTTTCAAAATCACTTCGTCAAGCGATTTCTTGCCGAGATTACGGACTTTTA
>JAFZYZ010000059.1 GCA_017615975.1 Clostridia bacterium
CGGCGAATACAGGCGTTTATGTACTTTAACGGTTAAAGACGAGAGTGGAGAAATTGACGTTTCCACGGTCAAATACGGCGACGTAATAGATTTTTCGGAATACAAAAAAGACGGATATTCTGTCGTTGCAAAAATTGACGATACTGTAGTAAAAAGCGTTTCTGTAAACGGCGATTTGAACGTAGAATTGCAATACGTTCCTATATCCGAAAGTAGCGGAGTAAAGTCTATAATTATTATACTCGCTTGCTGGGCGGGTGCTGCGGTGTTGACGGCGGCAGGCGTTGTGCTTTACAAAAAATACGGTAAAAAGGCAGGGAACAAGCAATGAAACGTTTATTAACTAAAAAAACCGTGTTTATATATGTGCTGACCGCGCTGTTATTGCTTTCTCTATCGTTTTTTGCGCTGGGGATAGGTGCAACCGAAAAGGCTTACGCAATCAACGACGTCCTTTTAGACGCCGGCGGGTTGCAGTTTGAAGGCACTACGTCCGCTATTCTTAAAGTTGACGAGTTTAATTATTTCGAATCGGGTACTGATAATTGGATTCTCGAAACGCAGGTAAACAAAGCCAGCCCTTCAGTTAAAGTAGTGGCGGGCGGATATCCCGACAGGATTTACGGCGGCAATAACGACGCTGTGCGTGTGGAAATACGTCTGCTTTTCAACAGGCATTCAATTCTTGTTTCGGAAGACGCGACTTTTGTGGCGCTTAAAGTTTATAATTCCGACGATACTGCTTTCGAAAACCCGATAGCGAGTGCGGAATCGTACGAAAACAATAAAAATTTCATACGTACGCTGCGTGTATCGCCCGATAAAATATGTAATGACGACGGGGAACTCGCAAGTTTCGTTTTGCGCGTATATAGCGACGCAACTTCCTGGGCTTCTTCCGTAATAATCGATTACGTTAAAATAGTATTCTCTGCGGATGATGTCAGCGAAAAGGCGGTGCTGTTTGCCGGCGATTGCGTTACGGTTGAAAATCCCGAAAACGTAGCCGATAGCAACGTCCTTTGGATGACGGCAGAAGCGTTTTCACACACTTATACCGACGGGACTTCTTACGGCGGATTATACGCGTACGTGGATAACCCCGCTGTGGTATCTATGCATAATTCAAAATTCCCGACCGTTGAGTGTGTGTCCGAATTGGACGGCACTGAAACGCTTTTACTTAAAAACGCGGTGTTTGCGCTTAACGTAGGCGATCTTACGGCCGACGATTACGACCAGTTCGTAATGGATATTCTTTTGTCCGATAAACGTAAACAAGGAGATCACACGCTATATCTTTACGGCAGTAATCCCGAACGGTTCGTTGATTCAGACGGTAATCCTACAGGATACGCTGCGAAAATCACCGTTAAAAATTATGAACAGGGTTTTCATAACAGATTTATTTTAGAAGGCAAAGACGAAGTCGCTAAACTTGCGGGGAACGACGGAATTATATCTTATATATACGTCTTGTATCACGGCAATACGCTTGACACCGCGGAAGAGACGGTGGGGCTTCGCAACGGTTCGCAAATCTGGATAAACAAAGTTCAGTTCCTTCCTGAAGTGGACGTGATAGCACCCGTTATTGAAAGCGAGTACGATAAATACGATATATCGGACGTGTTCCCGGTAGGTAAAAGCGTAAATATCAAGAATAAAGCGTCAGCGACGGGGGACGTGGTTTCCAACGCGATTTTAAGCGATAAACTCGTGGGCGAACTCTCTTTCGTTCTTAAAATGACAAGCGGCGACAATTTATGCCTGCTGTTTAACGCGACGGGGGCTAAAAAAGTCAACGAATATTTGAACGGCGGCATACTGTTCTATCTGTCCGACGGTAAAATCGAAATAAGCGCGAGTATTAACGGTGAAGAAACCAAATCCTTGTCGGTAATTCCCGCTGTCGGCACGTTTTCCGTTGATACGGCGGTAAAAACAGAGTGTATTCCTTATTACGTTAATGACGTTGAGGCTGGTTTCTATTGCGCCGTATGGATAGACGGTGTTGAAGTTGTAAGCGGTTATTTTAACAACGATTATTTAGTGTTAGGCACTGCTTTACACTTGTGTTATGAAGCAAAAAATACTGATTTTTCAGTGAAAATAGGTTCTGCTAAAACCGAGGGCATTAAGTCTGCGGCAGAGTTGATGCAGGTAAAACTTGACTCGGCAGAAATACTGTATTCTTTGGATAAAACGGATATTCCGCTGGTACTGTCTTGGTATAATACCGGTTTTGACACGATTGCGGCATTAAAATGCGATAGCGACGCGGCGTCCTTAAATCAGGATGCAAAGCGCGTGTCGTTCAGCGAGAACGGCACGGCGAACGTGAGTTATTCAATAACGAACGTTTTCGGCACGTTTAATTCCAACAATCTTTCGTTGACTTGCGGAGACGTGATAGATTCGCAAAACGACGACGGGTTTTACGGTAGCGCGTTATTTATAGCGTTATGTATAATGCCGATAGCAATTTGCGGCGCTGTAATTGCGATTTTAGCAGTAAAAAAATCCAAATCCGCAAAAAGCGGCAAATAGATCGTGTAGGATAATAAGGAGCAAGTAGATGAAAAAACTGACGTTAATACTGATTATTGTTTTCCAGATAGTCGCCGTTTCGTGTTTTTCCGCGTGCGGAAATTCCGATAATTCTACGTCTGAAACGGCAAAATTACAAACGGTGGAAACCTATACGAGCGACGTTTTGGAGAAGTATTTAAATCCTATGTGGCAAACTAATGAAATGTACGACGAAGGCGGCGTAGTCGTAGGGGAAACGGGCGAAATACGTCTGTTAAGAAAACCCGTTAAG
This sequence comes from Clostridia bacterium, assembly GCA_017615975.1. Lineage (GTDB taxonomy): Bacteria > Bacillota > Clostridia > Christensenellales > Borkfalkiaceae > UBA1259. The sequence goes on from JAFZYZ010000059.1 coordinate 2,825, forward strand.
AATTCCGTAATAGTAAGAAGCGTGCATTTCGAAGAAACTTATCGCGAAGGTATAGATTATATCGTTGACGGTCAGATGATAAGGCGTATCGCGACGGGTAATTTGCCGTATTTTAAGTACGACGAATATTATTTCGACGAACCTTACGGCGGTGCTCAATTAGAATGCGATCCGAACAAGGCCGAAATCGACTATGAAGGCGTAAAGTACTTGTATTACAGCGAAGGTTCTTTAGGTGTAAAAAATTACCTGATGATTACTTACAAAACGAACGATCCCTACACGCAGTTTATTCCACAGGGCGACGCCAGTGCGCAGAATTTTATAGACAAATTAAAAAGCGAAGACAACTTGACGATTATGTTTTACGGGGATTCTATAACTGCGGGCTGCTGCGCGTCGAGTACTTCTTTCGGCGGATATGAAAATCCGTACCTTCCGAGATGGTGCGACCTTGTTTGCGAGTGGCTTACCAAAACCTATAAGGCAAACGTTACTTGTCTTAATAAGGCACAGGGCGGCTGGACGACTAAACAGGGGCTTGATAACTTTGATAAGGGCGAAGACGGTAAGGGCGAAAACAGAGTAGCACCTTACGTAAACGATATAGATTTGATGGTAATAGCGTTCGGCGCTAACGATCCGCAACTTTTGAGAGAGGGTTATAAAGGACAGATAACAGGTATGATGGACAAGTATCTGGCGGCAAGACCTGACGGCAGTATATTACTCGTATCCCCGTTCGTATTTAATCAGCAGACGAGCAACTGGTATCTGAATCAAAGAAATTTTGAAGGCTATCTTGAAGAAATAAAAGCCGAATATGCTGAAAACGGCACGTCCGATAAGATTTCGGTTGCAAAAGTATATTCGTTTTCCAACGGAATTTGTGAGACGGGCAAACGCAATCGCGACTATTTAGGCAACAACATAAACCACCCGAACGACTTCGGCGTTCGTATGTACGCGCAAGTCGTGTTGAAAACGCTTTGCGGTGCAGAGTTCTTTCCGATTAGCAAATAACGATAACCTTATTATATGCCAAGTAAGGAGAAAAGCATGAAAAAGGAGTATATAATACCTCTGTTGGAGATTTATCCGGTTTCGGACGTAATCGTATTGAGCGGCGACGGGTTCGCAGACGACCCGTGGTCGGAAGGATTTGGAGGTTAATTATGAGAACGTTGACTAAAAAATTATTGTTTACGGTATTTGCGGCGTTTCTTGCAGTAAGTTGCCTGTATTTCGCGGCGACTGCGTTTAGCAATAAGCGCGTAGCGGAAGCGGATGCGGCTGCACTTGAAGCGGAGTTTACCAACGACGGCGAGTTTGAGATAAAAAAGTCGGCGTGGAACAATACTATATCGTATATCGACGGAGCGACCGTCGGCGGTACGGGTGCAGTATTGCAAGTAGGCCATAACGCCGGCGTTAATACGTTCAGGCTTGATCTTTCGCCTATGAAAGTTACGGTGGGCGATATTGCGAGCATAGTAGTCAGGATAAAGGCGGCTAACTTTACTTTGGGTTCTGACGAATTCAGAACGTCGAGTAACACCGGTTCGGTATGGAGACAGTACGGTAAGACCGACGATTTAAGCGGCTGGTCTGAGTATACCCTTAACGCTAACTCTATGGGGGATTTTACGTTAAACAGCGACGGTACGGCAGGGTATAACGATATCGGTATTCGTACTAATACTGCGGCTTTGGTAATGTACGTTGACAGTATCACCATAACGCTAAGAGATACGAGCGAAATGGAGATGCAGACTTTTAGCAGCGTGTTTAACAATGCGTCTTACAACTCGCTTACCCGTGCGCTACTGACGTATTCGGGCACTGCGACGTGGAACGACAGCGACCACGGCAACTTGCAATATAAGGTAACTCTTAAAAACTCGTCAACGGACGCTACGGCGATTTATTCGACTTTGGGTTATACACAGACGAATATACACTGGGCAGGGCAGAAGTGGATAAACTTACAACTCCCCGGAACTTACGATACGATAATTATCGCGCCAGGCGCGCATTTTGCCGGTATAAAAGTACCTTCCGGCACGTTAAACTGGAATACTACGACTTCCAAATGGGACTGGGATCCGGACATAGAACTGGTTTACGGCACGCCGACGCTTACCGCGCGTACTTCGGGCCTTTCGGATAACGGCTACGGCTGGAACCACCAGACGGGTAATGCAGCTGTTATAAAGAATGCCGATTACGGCTATACGATAGGTGTTTTCGGCAGTTCGTTCACCGCACATTCGACAAACCTTGCGGCAACTAAGAATACAACGTCCGTTTCGGTAACGTTTAACGGCGTAAGTTTTTATAAGTTATATCAACAAGACGACGGGTACAGATTAAATGCGCAACTCGGTCATTTCGGTTTTTCAGTACCTACCGCGGCACTTGTAGGTAGCAACGGATACGAAGTTCCTACGATAGAGATACATAAAGGAACTCCTTTCTATGAGCAATATCTGCCAGCGGCAAGGATAATATATACTGATGGTGCGTGGAAGTTTACGACGCCCGTGAACTACGATCTTGATTTCGTATCCATCAATGAAAGTTGGAATAACAATAACGACGGCTATTTCATAGTGCAGTTCGATACTTACGAATGGGCACAGGCAGCGACACCTACGACCTATTCGGGTATAACCTATAACGGCAACGATATATCTGATCTTGTAACGAGTATTAAGTTCTTTGGTACGAGTTCTGTTTGGTTTTCCTACACGGTACAGGCAAACAATCCGAAACTCGTAGCGAATTACAACGGATATTCGCACCCGACTATAGCGATTGAAGAAGGCGCGACGATGGAATACAACGGACACACGTTTACCTTCCACGCCGTAACTTTCTATTTGAATTTATCTACGAATAAATGGCAGACGACAGTTCCCGACGGTTATTACGATCATCTTGACGAAGCGACTTTTAGCGGAGTATGGGGTGGTGCAGACGGGTATAACTCTTCTACGACGTTATTATTAAAATATACGACTGATGCGACTTGGGATTATACTAATAAGGGCGATTTAGCGTCGTACATAACGTACAGGAATTCGTCTACTAGTGCAACCTTCTCGCCGACGGACAGCAACCTTACGGGTTGGAGCGGGCAGAAATGGATAATACTGAGCGGACTTTCCGGCTACGACGTGATAGAGATAGCGGAAGGCGGAACTTTCGGCGGTGCTATTAGTATCCCTGCGGGAACTTTCTACCTGGTAAACGGACGTTGGGTGGATACAGCGCCGCACGCTGCTAACGCGACGTTTACGAACATTCATGCTACCTGGAATAACTATGCGGCGGGTAATTCAACAAGCGGCACGATATTAACTTATAACGTAAATCCGTTAGGTGATGCGGCATCTACAACAAACCAAGCGGCAACCCTTAACCGTACTTCTTTGATGGTTAAGTATAACGGCAGCACGTTCTTTGATCTGTATTCGGATACGACGAACGAGAACCGTACGAAATACAAGATTTCTTACGAACATAACTATGGATTTTTCTACTTTGCTATCCCCGAAGCCGATTTGGTTGGCGGTGCAACTCTCGAAGTAGAAGACGGCACGCCGTTTATGAACTACTATCTCGGCAGTATAACGCTTGTTTACAACGCCACGTCAGGCAAGTGGCAACTTCCGGTGAACTACAATCCGTCGTTCGTATCTATAAACTCCGGTTACAATAACGACTCTCACGGTTATTTCATAGTACAGTTTAACACGAACGGTTGGGCACAGAACGGAGTTCCTACGAGTTATACGGGCATAACCTATAACGGCAACGACATATCCGACCTTGCGAGCATTAAATTTTTCCAAGAGCATTCGGTATGGTTTACCTATACTGTACAGGCAAGCAACCCGAAACTTGCTGCGAACTACAACGGGTATTCGCATCCGACTATAGCGTTTGCGGAAGGTGCTACTATGGTTTACGGCGGAGAGACTTATACTTTCCACGCCGTAACTTTCTACCTTAACCTATCTACGAACAAGTGGCAGACGGCAGTTCCCGACGGGTATTACGATCATCTTGATGAAGCGACTTTTAGTAGCGTATGGGCTGGTGCAGACGGGTATAACTCTTCTACGACGTTATTATTAAAATATACGACTACGGCAACTTGGGATCATACTAATAAGGGCGATTTAGCGTCGTATATAACGTACAGAAATTCTACTACCGGTGCAACCTTCTCGCCGACGGACAGCAACCTTACGGGCTGGAACGGGCAGAAATGGATAATATTGAGCGGGCTTTCCGGCTACGACGTAATAGAGATAGCGGCAGGCGGAACTTTCGGCGGTGCTATTAGTATCCCTGCGGGAACTTTCTACCTGGTAAACGGGCGTTGGGTAGATACCGCGCCGCACGCTGCTAACGCGACGTTTACGAACATTAATACTACCTGGAATAACTATGCGGC
>JAFZYZ010000060.1 GCA_017615975.1 Clostridia bacterium
ACGAGTGCAAAAACCCCGATACCAGCCCGCCGAGAAAGTACCCTAAAAGGGGCATTCCGAACTGAAACGCCGCAAAAAAAGTCGGCATAGCCCACTCTTTTCTTTTAGTTAAAGTTTTTTCGTAAGTCGCGCAGTTGGCTATGGTAAGCGCAAACGCGTCCATAGCAAGGGCGACGGAGATTACGATAATTTCAAAAATACTCATAACAAAAAATCCAAAACTTTTTTAAGTATATATAATTGTATTGCTTTTGTCAAATTAAAATGATAAAATATATTTAACTATGGCTAAAATCACTAGAGAATGGGACGAAATATTAAAAGACGAGTTTTCGTCGCCGTCCTATCTTAAGTTGCGGGAATTTTTAAAAGCCGAATATTCCGCGCGCACCGTGTATCCGTCGATGTACGATATTTTCAACAGTATGAAACTGACACCGTTCGACGATATAAAGGTTGTTTTAATAGGGCAAGACCCCTACCACGAAGAAGGGCAGGCGATGGGGCTTTCCTTTTCCGTACCGAAAGGCGTTCCCCTGCCGCCGTCGCTTGTCAATATCTTTAAGGAGATAGAAGACGAAACGGGCGCAGGCGGGTTTGCTTCGGGCGACCTTACGGGCTGGGCAAAACAGGGCGTACTTTTATTAAACGCGGTTTTAACCGTGCGCGCCCACGCCGCGAATTCCCATAAAGGCAAGGGCTGGGAAGAGTTTACCGACGGAGTTATAAAGAAAATTTCCGCGAAAAAAGAGAACGTGGTGTTCTTTTTATGGGGCGCAAACGCCCGCGCGAAAAAGCCGCTTATAGACGGCAGCAAACATCTGATATTAGAGTGCGCGCATCCAAGCCCGCTTTCCGCGTACAACGGATTTTTCGGGTGCGGACACTTCGTTAAAGCGAACGAATATCTTATTAAACACGGCAAAATGCCGATAGAGTGGAGTAGTTTATGAAATACGCAGTAATTTTGGGCGACGGTATGGCGGATTATCCGCAGAAAAGTTTAGGCGGCAAAACGCCGCTTGATTTGGCGAAAAAGCCGTTTATCGACGGGCTTTGCAAGGTTTCGGAGGTGGGGCTTTGTAAAACCGTGGCGGACGGGCTTAAACCGGGTAGCGACGTTGCTAACCTTTCGGTTTTGGGCTACGATCCGAAAGAGTGTTATACGGGGCGTTCGCCGTTAGAAGCGGCGTCCATAGGCATTTCGCTTAAAAGCACGGACATAACGGCGCGTGCGAATTTAGTGTGCTTATCGGACGAAGAAAATTACGCCGACAAAACCATGATAGATTACAGCGCGGGGGAAATATCCACCGCGGAAGCAAAAATTCTTATAGACTACCTTGCGGAAAAATTAAACGACGATAAATATCGCCTGTATTCGGGGGTAAGTTATAGGCATTGTCTAGTTATAGATAACGGAAAGATAGCGGGCGATTTAACGCCCCCGCACGACATAACGGGAAAACCCGTAAAAGGGCATTTGCCGCAAAGTGAAACGGGTAAAGAGTATTTAAGGCTTATGGAACTTTCCGCGCGCCTATTAAAAGACCACCCCGTAAACCTTGCGAGAATAAAGGCGGGTAAGCGCCCCGCGAATTCTCTTTGGTTCTGGGGGGAAGGCACTAAACCCGCGTTGCAGTCCTTTAACGAAAGGTACGGATTAAAGGGTGCTATGATTTCCGCCGTAGATTTACTTAAGGGTATAGGCAAACTTACGGGTATGCGTGTTATAAACGTTGAAGGCGCTACCGGCAATTACGACACGAATTTTCAAGGCAAGGCAAACGCCGCCCTCGAAACGCTTAAAACCGACGACTTCGTGTATATTCATATGGAAGCCCCCGACGAGTGCGGACACCACGGCGACCTGGAGCATAAAATTTATTCTATAGAACAAATCGACGGCGTGGTAAAGACGATTTATGACGGATTAAAAGCCCGCGGCGAAGACTTTTCGCTACTTATAATGCCCGATCACCCCACGCCGCTTAATTTAATGACGCACGTTTCTGACCCCGTGCCGTATGTTTTGTATAACAGCGCGAAGGCGGTGAATAGCGGCGTAGAAAAATATTGCGAAACCGCCGCCGCGAAAACGGGAATATTTGAGAATAGCGGCGTAAGTTTAATGAGAAAGTTTTTAAATAAATAACGACGAGTTTTTGTAAGTTTCGCCCCGAAAAAGGAAAAATTTCCTTTTTCGGGGCGTTCTATTTTAAGGTTTTCAAGCATATAAAATTTGTAAAGAGTGCGAAAGGAGAAGTTCTATGAACGAAAAATTGCAGTACGCAACTATGCTTGAAATACCAGTAAACACGGCGAACATTACCTATAAGCCGGTTAAAAAGCGGCGTGTATTTAAGAAAAAGCAACGAAGTCCGGAGGCGGTAAAGGAAGAATTGCTGTCAAAGGTAAACGCGGAAATCGAAACCGTAGAACAAGCGCTACCCGCAGAAAGCGAGACGGAAATTTCCGCGGAAATTACGGAAACTTTTGCCGAAACGCCAGCGGACGAGACGGCAGCCGTGGCGGAAGATTCAGAAGCGCAGGAAGATAACCAAGTTTACGCCAGCGCAAGCGTGCGTAAGAAAAAGCGCAAGCCCTTTTTTAAGTTTTCGGTAATCAGCGCGGAAATAGTGGCGATAGCGGTACTTGTCGGCGCGATATTCTTAACCAACGCGGTTTATTCGGACAGCGCGATAAACGTGTTTATGCGCAAGGTGTTTTCGGTGGAAACCGCGGCGGTGGAAAAGACTTATAAAGATTTTTCGCCCGTTATGAATTTTGACGGCGAAATGAGTTTGGATAACGGCGTTATATCCTATTCCGGCAGCGGCGCGATTTACGCGCCTGCGGACGGTACGGTTTCTTCCGTAGTCCAAGAAGAAAACGGCACTTACACTATGAACATAGCCCACAGCGCGGTGTTTTCTTCCACACTTTCGGGGCTTTCGTACGCCTATCTCGGCGAAGGGGACAGCGTGTTCGGGAATATTCCCGTAGGCTACGTAAAAGGCGGCGGATTTACTATGTGTTTTAACGCGGAAGACGCGGTGATAACCGACTACACGATAGAAGATAACGCCGTGTTATGGGCGGTATAAAATACGCCGTTCACCCTTTATTTTTCGCGGTAGGTTTTTATTACGCGCTGACGGGCAGGATATTCGTGTTTCTGACGTACGCGTTTACCGCCGTCTTGCACGAAACGGGGCATTCTATCGCCGCGGAAAGGGCGGGGTACAGGCTTAATAAAATAACTCTTACGCCCTTCGGCGCGGTGGCTTCCGGCAATATCGAAGGGCTTAAATTTTACGACGAACTGTATATCGCCGCGGCAGGTCCTTTTTTAAATCTCGCCGTGGGAATTTTGTTCGTGGCAATCTGGTGGATATTCCCCGAAACTTACGCGTTTACGGACGTCTGCGCGGAAGCGAATTTCGCGCTTGCGCTTATAAACCTTATTCCCGCGTATCCCTTGGACGGCGGCAGAATTCTTTCCGCCCTGCTGTCCGTTAAAACGGGTGAAAAAAAGGCGGTTATAATATGTAAAGTGATAGGCGTTCTGCTGGGCGTTATGCTTATAGGCGGATTTATCTGCACGCTGTTTTACTCGCCTAATCCGTCCCTTTTAATTTTCGGGCTGTTCGTGGTAATAGGCGCGCTCTGCCGCGATAAGGAAAATAAATACGTCAAAATAACCCGTGCGCTGTCCGAAGAGAACCTGCGCCGCGGTATGCCCGTAAAGCGGCAGGCGGTTTCGGCGGAAATAACGCTTAAAAAACTCGTTGCCATAACCGATGCGAACGCCGTAAACGAGATAGAAGTATATAAAAGCGGGGCGCTTTTAACGCGAATAAGTCAGAATCAACTTGAAAGGATTATAGAAAGCGGAGATTTGTATTCGAAACTTGGCGAACACGTATAAAAAGCGTGGCGAAAGAGTCAAGATATAGCGTTTATAACGGGTGCGGCAAACAAGATATCGGGGTTAATAAAAAAATAGCGATTTTCGGGCTAAAATTTTAAAAAAAGGCGTAAAAAACTTGACAATAGGACTCGTATTTGGTACAATACATTAGCATCTCGTATTTCGGGGTGTTAATTTTTTCATGTTCGGAAGGTGCGTTATGGCAGCGAAAGGCGCTAGAAACAAGATAACTTTGGCTTGTACTGAATGTAAGCAGAGAAATTACGACACGTTCAAAAATAAGAAGAACGACTCGGAACGTATAGAAATCAAAAAGTACTGCAAGTTCTGCGGCAAACATACCGTTCATAAAGAAGCGAAATAATCGCGCTTTATAATAGGGCGTGTTTCGGCTTTTGTCCGAGACTGTTAAGGGGATTTTTATGGAAAAACTCAAATCCAACCAGGACGGCTTTACCGCCACTACCGCGGAAGCCAAAAAGGAAAGAGAACAGGAAATAAAGGCGAAAGAGGCTAAAAAGGCCAAAAAGAAAGACGGTAAGCCCGGGTTCTTCAAAAGAATAGGTCTTAAACTTAAAGACGTGTTCTCGGAACTCAAAAGGGTTACCTGGCCGGCTTTTCCGAAGGTCGTTAAAAAGACGGGCGTGGTTCTCGTCGTCGTTTTGGCGTTTCTCGTTATCATCACCGCGTTCGACACGGGGCTTTTGAAACTGTTAGGAATCGTGTCGCCCAGTTAAGGAGAACATATGAGTATAGAAGACGCAAAGTGGTACGTTATTCACACATACTCCGGCTACGAGATGATGGTGAAGGACTCGCTTGAAAAACTTATAGAAAACAACAACTTGCAGGAAAATATATTCGATATTCAGATTCCGACCGAAGAGACGCTGGAAGAAAAGGCGAACGGCAAGAAGAAAGTCGTTGAAAGAAAGAAATTTCCCTGCTACGTATTCCTTAAAATGATATATAGCAACGAAATCTGGTATTTGGTTACCAACACGCGCGGCGTTACCGGTTTCGTCGGTCCGCAGGGCAGACCTATGCCCCTTACCGAAGAAGAAGTAAAGCGTATGGGGCTCGGCGACAAGAACGTGGAAATAGATTTCGTGGTGGGCGACGACGTACAGATATTAAACGGCCCGCTGGAAACTTTTACCGGCAAAGTCGTTTCCATCAATTCCGCGGCGCAGAAGGTTATGGTCAACGTGTCTATGTTCGGCAGATCCACCGACGTAGAAGTGGAGTTCTTTCAGGTTAAGAAAATCAACGTATCGAACGCACAGTAGTGCGCGGCTATACGCAAGGAAAAAGATACTAATCGGCGTTTGCCGAGTTTGTATATAGCGTGGGAGTTGCGGTTAAATTTTTTATGGCGGCAACGTTATTACCACCGAGGAGGTTATTATGGCAAAGAAAATTACAGCAATCGTAAAACTTCAATTACCGGCGGGAAAGGCAACCCCCGGTCCGCCCGTAGGTTCGACCTTAGGTCCGCACGGAATAAATATTCCGGGTTTTACCAAAGAGTTTAACGCGAAGACGGCAGATCAGGCAGGGCTTATCATCCCCGTGGTTATGACCATTTATCAGGACAGGTCTTTCACGTTTATCTTAAAGACTCCGCCCGCACCCGTGCTCATCAAGAAAGAGTGCGGCATAGAGTCCGCAAGCGCTACGCCGAACAAGACGAAAGTTGCGAAGATTACGAAAGCGCAGGTTGAAAAGATAGCAAAACTCAAAATGCCAGACCTAAACGCTAACACGCTGGAAGCCGCTATGAGTATGATAGCGGGTACTGCGAGAAGTATGGGCGTTGAAGTCGTAGATTAAGGAATTTGTGGGAGGGAATATTCCCGAACGTACCACAGGAGGTAAAAAATGAAACACGGAAAAAAATATGTTGACAGCGTAAAAACGATAGATTCCGCGAAACTGTACGAAGCGGCTGAAGGTATAGGTCTCGTTTTAGATTCCGCCAAAGCCAAGTTTGACGAAACTATCGAATTGCACGTAAGACTCGGCGTAGATCCCAAGCAAGCCGATCAGCAGGTCAGGGGCGTTATCGTTCTTCCCAACGGAACGGGTAAAAACGTAAAAGTTCTGGTTCTTGCGAAAGGCGAAAAGGCGGACGAAGCCAAGGCCGCGGGCGCGGACTTTGTCGGTGCGGAAGATATGATACAGAAGATCCAGACGGAAAACTGGTTCGATTACGACGTAATCATAACCACGCCCGATATGATGGGACTTGTCGGCCGTATCGGTAAGGTTTTAGGTCCTAAGGGCTTAATGCCTAACCCGAAGTCCGGAACGGTTACTATGGACGTTGCAAAGGCAATTAAAGATACCAAAGCCGGTAAAGTGGAATACAGACTCGATAAGAACGCTATTATCCACTGCGCTATCGGTAAAAAGAGTTTCGGCGTTGATAAGATAAAAGAAAACTACGACGCGCTTATGGAAGCCATAATAAAGGCTAAACCTGCGGCGGCGAAAGGTCTTTATCTTCGCAGCGTAGCCCTTGCAAGCACTATGGGCCCCGGCGTAAAAATCGCCGCTAAAATTTAGTTGACAAACTTTAATTTTAGTGCTATAATCCTATTCGTACAAAATAAATAGCCCAAGACAGTAGGTTTTTAATCGTCTTATCGTTGGTAAGGCGGACCCACCGAGGCGGAAATTATAAGGCGATATTTTAACGCCCTTCTTCCGTTTCGGCAAGAAGGGCGTTTTCAAAATTTACAAGGAGGTAATAAGATGTCGGCAAATTTAGAAGCGAAAAAACAGGTAGTAGAAGAAATAAAGCAAAAAATTCAGAACGCCAAATCGGTCGTTTTCGTTGCGTCTAAGGGCTTGTCCGTTGCGGACGATACCGAACTCCGTAAGGAATTCAGGGCGCATAACGTCGAATATAAAGTTCTGAAGAACACGCTTATCCGTCGCGCTTTCAACGAACTCGGCATAACGGATTTCGATGCGGATCTGAACGGCCCTACGACGGTAGCGTTCGGACTTGACGAAACTCAGGCGGCGAAAATCGTTATTGACGCAGTTAAAAAATACGAAGATAAAATTTCGGTAAAGTGCGCGTACGTGGAAGGCGGCAGGGTGGATGAAAAGGGCGTTAAAGCACTTGCGTCTATGCCCTCGAAAGAAGAACTCGTTGCGAAAATGCTCGGTTCTCTGCAAGCGCCTATATCCAACTTCGTGGGTGTGCTTTCGGCAATTCCCAGAGGCTTGGTTATTGCGCTTAACGCTATTGCGGAAAAGAAAGCGCAGTAGTTAAAAAGGGGCAGCCCTAATAAAACTGAAACAAAATTAAAAAAATAAAAAAATAATTTCAAAAAAATTCGGAGGAAATTAAAAATGGCAGACATTCAGAAACTTTTAGAAGAAGTAAAGGGTATGACGGTTTTGGAACTTAACGAACTCGTTAAGGCTTTGGAAGAAGAATTCGGCGTAAGCGCGGCGGCTCCCGTAGCGGTAGCGGCTGCTCCTGCGGCTGGCGCGGCGGCTGCTCCTGCGGCTGAAGAAAAGACCGAATTCAAGGTTTCCATCAAAGACATCGGCGACAAGAAGATCGAAGTTATCAAAGCGGTAAGAGAATTCACCACTTTGGGACTTGGCGAAGCGAAAGCGCTCGTGGAATCTCTCGGCGTAATCAAAGAAAACGCTACGAAAGAAGAAGCGGACAAGATGATCGCTCGTTTCAAAGAAGCGGGTGCGACCATTGTTGCCGAATAAGAAAAAGGCTGACATCAGAAAATTTAAGCGGCGGGGCAAATTGC
>JAFZYZ010000061.1 GCA_017615975.1 Clostridia bacterium
CCCAACCTTTCTATGAAATAATCCTCGAACGATACGCTTTCGTTTTTCAGTTCGTAAACCTTTACGCCGGCATCTACCAGCGTTTTATTAAGCGCGGAACTATCTTCCACCGCCGTAGCAATCTCCACGGTATCCCCGTCCGATATAACTTTAAGATTTGGGAAAGCCTGTCTTAAAATTTCCGCCGCCTTTACGCCGTTATCGGTTTTAATCATAAGTGCCGAACGGCTTTTAGCCGCAAGTTCTTCCGCGGAAATCTCTTCTAAAACCCCGTCGCTTGCTATTCCGTAATTCGTGGCGATTTTGCCGAGTTCGTCCAAAATATGGCTGGAAATCATAAAGGTTATGCCCTTACGGTTTAACCCGACTATCAAATCTCTTACTTCCTTTATCCCCGACGGATCAAGCCCGTTTATAGGTTCGTCAAGTATCAGAAGTTCGGGGTTGCCTAAAAGGGCTATCGCTATGCCAAGCCGCTGTTTCATACCGAGAGAAAACGAACCCGCCTTTTTTGCGCCCGTATCTTTAAGCCCCACTAGTTCTAAAAGCCGATTTATCTCCTCGTCCGAAGTCGGCGCAAGGCAGGCAAACCGCTTCATATTCTCAAAAGCCGTTTCGTTTTTGAAAATCGCGGGCGCTTCGATTAAAGAACCGATTTTTCTGCGTTCCGCATTTAAATCAGAGTTGCCGAAAAGGCGAATTTCGCCGGAATTAGGTAAAGCAAGTCCTAAAATCAGTTTCATAAGCGTGGTTTTGCCCGCGCCGTTTTTGCCGATAAGCCCGTAAATATCACCCTTTTTCACGTGGACGGACATTTCGTTTACCGCGCGCTTTTCGCCGTATTTTTTGGTAAGCCCGTTCGTTTCTATAATATATTCCATAACACACCCTTAAAAGAAAATACCGTTCGATTTTACCGAACGGTATTATTATACACTATTTTGAAAACTTTTGCAATTCCTTTCGGCACGCTACATTAAAAGCGAACCCTCTTCCGACTCTATCACCTTAAACATTTCCACCTGATTGCCGTTTATAGCGTCTATATAGATATAATAGGTTTCTCCGTTTAATTCGCCCGAAAATTCGTAGCACAGTTTTTCCGCGCTGTCCCCCACGGGAACTACCGCAAGCCGCACCGTTTCGGTCGCTATATCTTCCGAAACCTTTTTACGCGCCGCGGACGCGGAAAGCGTCGGTTTTGCTATCTCGCGCTCTGTATGGTTAGCGTAATAACTCGTCGCTTCCAAGCCGATTATCATACCCGTTTCCGCGCACAGCCGCACTTTAACAAGGTCGGGATAAATCACCGCGCCGCTTATTTCGGGCGCAAAATTTATCGTGTAAACGTTGTTGTTAAGGTTTACCCACACGGCTTGCATATCGGTAAAGCCCAGCCTTTCCAAAAACGCAAGCGCCTTATCGGTAAGATAATACCTTTCGTAGTTTACCGCCGCGCAACTGCCCGCGTAAGAATACATTATAAGCTTACCGCCCGTTTCCGAGATCTGTGCGTAAGCCGTTTCGCCTTTGATTTTCGCCTGCACGCAGAAGGTCGTTATAGCGCCCGTGCTTTTGCCCGCGGAACTTATCTTTTTGGGCGAATATTCCGAAAAAATATCGGCGAAAATCTCTTCCGCTTCCCTTGAAGTTATCTTTTCACCCGAAAGCCCCTTTATCTCGCGCGTGTCTTTCCCGTCCGAAAACGGTCCGTCGTAGATAAGTTCGGGATATTCCACGGACAGTTCCTGCAACTTGTTGAAATTTTCCAAAAGCGCGTTGCCGCTGAACGCTTTGCCCATATCCGAAAAACTGTAATTCCCGTCCATATTCCGCATAGCCGACTGCAAGGCGTTTTTAAGCGCGGCGTTGGCGTTGTACAGGTTTTTCAGATTATCGTAATCGGCGACGGTAATCTCTTCGCACATAACGAGTTTTTTGTTAAGATATTTGGCAAAGTCGCCCACCTGATTGACTATTTTAGTGGTATAGAACTTGCTTTCGTCCTCTATCGGCAGTTGTTGAAGATTGCTTTCTGCTAGTTCGCTGTTGACGGCAAGGTCTATTAAATAGGTCTGAACCGCCTTGTCGTCCTTACTTGCAAGCGCCTTGGAAAGATTTAAGTCCATATTGTCAACCTGAACCACAGTATCGTAAAAAGACTTTCTGTAGCCCGTTTCAAGGCGGCTGTCCGCCGCTTCCGAATAAAAATTATTATACGCCAAAAGCCCGCTTAAAACCGCCGTGGACAGCGCGAAAGTTATAACCGCCGCAACCAGCCCGCGCTTTCCGCCGCCCGTTCTCTTTTCTTCGCTTTTAACTCTTGCGCGTTCCGCTTTATACTGTTCGCGCAGTTCTTTCTTTTCGGCTTTTCTTCTCGTTTTTTCGCGCCGCGCGGCGGCTTTTTCTTTATAGCGTTCGGCTTTAAGACGTGCCTTTTCCTGCATTTTAGCGTTGTTATCTTCCATACTGCCCCCCCCTTATTTTGCAAAGACGTGATTACCTATGGTAATGGTCGTCTGCCTTGAAAATATCCATTGACTCGTAGCCGTTTTCGGATTGTAATAGTATATCGCGCCGTAGGTGGGATCCCAACCGTTCATAGCGTCCTGCGCCGCCTTTTTTGCGGTATCGTTAGGCGTTAAATTTATCTGTCCGTCGGCTACCGCCGTAAACGCATAACTCTGATAAATCACTCCCGCCATAGTGTTCGGAAAGGACGAACTCTTTATTCTGTTCATAACAACAGCGCCCACGGCAACCTGTCCGACGTATGATTCCCCGCGTGCTTCGCCGTAAATCAAGTGCGCCAAAAGGTTAATATCGGAACTGCTGTAAGAAGACGTTGCACCGGACGACGAAGACGCGCTTATTCCAAGCGCCGCAAGCGTCTTTGCGCCCACTATGCCGTCAACCGTAAGTCCGTTGCGCTTTTGGAACAGTTTGACCGCAGCCGTAGTTTTCGCACCGAATATTCCGTCCACCGCACCGCTGTAATAGCCCCAGTTTTTTAGTTTCTGCTGAATTTTTTTAACCGTCTCGCCCTTGCTGCCCTGTTTTAGTACGGCAGCGTACGCGCTGTTGACCGTCGCGTTGGAAAAAGCGTTCACCGAAAACGCCGTAACCGCCGCCACTAAAATCAGCGAAAAAATCTTAAAAGTCTTTTTCATTTTTCTCTCCTTTTACCCCGTTTATCCGAAAAAATTTCTCACGATTTCAAGAATTTTACTCCTATACGCGTAATGCGCACCCGTACCCGTAAAGCATAACGGCGGATACACCACGCACCACCAGTTGTCGCCGTTGCCGCTGCCGAGTTCTAAAATCAACGCGTCGTAATAGCCCTCTTCAAGAGTGTATTCGCCGTAAGAACGCGTCGGAAACTTCTCGGTATTTATTTTTGCGCGTGATTTGTAGGTAAAACCCTGTTCGCAAAGAATTCTATCCGCAACCGCTTCTATCTCGGAAAGCCTGCTCTCTATCATATTTTCGGCTTTACTTTTTGTATCGCACTCGGCAATATACGGCGTAAGATAGGCAACCACCGCGTCTTTCACCTTATATTTTACCGCCTGCGCTTCCTTTTCGTTGGAATCGGCGCGGATATGTATTCTTAAATATTCGTTGTAAACCTGATAGTCTTCTTTACCGAAAAGCGCCGACGCCGAAAGTGCTATTAACAGGATAAGCGTAAGGCTTACGCATATTTTTTTCATTTTAATTTTCCGCCTGATAAGAATACCCTCATTATTTCCCTATCGCCCGAAATTTATACCGCCATTTAAAAATTTACGCGCCCCCGCGGAAATC
>JAFZYZ010000062.1 GCA_017615975.1 Clostridia bacterium
ACTGCGAGTTTGCACCTATGTGCCGCGGCGGGCTTACGCCGCGCAAAGTGTCGGGAGTTAATACGGCGTTTATAGCAGAAAGCGCGAATACGGTTGCGGATACGGACGGGGGAAAAGACTGAAATGGCGGAAGAGAAAAACCTTTTAAAACCCGAACAACTTAAAGCGATAAATCACGACGACGGCGATATTCTGGTGTCCGCTTCGGCAGGCAGCGGAAAGACTTTCGTTATGATAAAACGCATTATCCGTCTGGTTTCGGAGAACAAGGCTAAGGTGGACGAAATTCTTGCCGCAACTTTTACCGAAGCCGCCGCCGCGGATATGAAGATCAAGTTAAAGCGCGCGCTCACCGAAGAGATAGAAAACGGCAACCGCGCCCTTGCCGCGGAACTTAATAAAATCGCCACCGCTGACATATGCACGCTGCACGCGTTCTGCGCAAGGCTTATACGCACCTACTTTTTTGCTGCGGGCGTTGCGCCGGACTTTAAGGTGATTGACGAAAGCGACTCTGCGGCGTTAAAGGCCGAAAGCGTGGAAGATACTTTCAGGGCGTTTTATACGGAAAGCGACGCAGGCTTTTTGAAACTTATAGAAAGATACCGCGTTAAGCGGAAAGACGACGGCGTGCGGCGGGTTATAACCGATATTTACGATTTTTGCAATTCCGAGACCGAACCGCAAAAAATCCTGTTTGCGTTTAAGGATAATTACACCGCCGCGGGCGCGGAAAAATTTGAAAAATATTATGCCGAAAGGCTGCAAAACGCCGCGGCTAAACTGTACGCGGAACTTTTGGGCTTGAAATCAGATTGCGAAAGAGTAGGCTATACTGCCGGCGCTAAACAGGCGGGCGAGTTTTACGATATGGTTTCCGAAATAAAAAGCGGCGGGATAAATGCTTGCAAAAACATCACAAGCCGCGCCCTGCCGCAGATAATACGCCAGAACCCGCCGGACGGCTACGCGTATCTTAAAGACGGGCTTAAAGCCGCAAAGGCGCAGATAAAAGCGCTGTGCGAGTATTCCGCGGGCGCGGCGATAGATAAGGATATTCTGCCCGTGCTTTACGAAAGTTCGGAAACGCTTGCGCGGGTGGTGTTAAGGTTTGCGGAAATTTACGCCGAAAAAAAGCGGGAAAGCAACGCGCTGGACTTTTCGGATTTAGAACGGTTTGCGCTTAAAGCGCTTAAAGACGAAAGCGTTAAAGCCGCCGTCCGCAAAAAATACAAGTACGTTTTCGTGGACGAATATCAGGACGTAAACGGCGTGCAGGAAGAGATTATTTCCGCAGTTGCAAACGGTAACCTGTTTATGGTGGGCGACGAAAAGCAGAGTATTTACGGTTTCCGCGGCTGCCGTTCGGAGATTTTCGAGAACAAAGAAAAAACGCTTAACGCGCAGGGCGGCACTACCGTCAGGCTTAACTATAATTTCCGTTCGGCGGAAAAGGTTATAGATTTCGTCAACAAGGTATTCGATTTTTGCTATATTGAAAAATATACGGGGCGCTCGTATAAAGCGGGCGCAAGGCTTTCCGGCGGCGGAATTTATCCGGAAAACGCAACGGGGCGCGCGGAACTGCATCTTTTAAAGAAAGAGAAGAGTGCTAAAACGGAGAGTGAAAGCCCCCGTCTTTACAATATTTTAGACAGGATAACGGACGGCGAAGAAAAGGAAGCGGCGCATATAGCAAACCTTGTTTCGGATATTATAGACGAAGAACTTACCAAAGAGTATTACGACATAAAAGACAAGGTGTTCAAAAGGGTAAGACTTTCGGACGTAGCCGTTTTAACCCGCACGGGGGATACGGCTTTCGTTAAGGGGATAGTAGAAGGCTTAAACGGGCACGGGATACGCGTGGTGTCAAGCGTTTCGCAGAACGTCTGCGATTTCCCCGAAATAAAAACGCTTATAAACGCGCTGAAACTTATAGACTGTTTTTTACAGGACGCGCCCCTTTGCGGCACGCTGCTGTCGGTTATCGGCGGGTTTTCGGAAGAAGACCTTACCGATATCGCGATATACTATGCGGACGCCGGCGGCAGGGGCGGGTTTTCGGACGCGTTCGGATACTATATTGAAAACGCCGACACGCCCCTTAAAGACAGGCTGTCAGACTTTAAAACCCGTTTTGAAAGATTGCGCTATCTTGCCGATTTCAAGGGTGCGAAAGGGGTTCTCGACATAATGATTGCGGAAAGCGGGTACGAAAACTATCTGCTTTGCGAAAACGACGGAGAAGAAAAACTTCGCCGCCTTTACAGGTTCTTGTCAGAAACGGTAAGCGGCGGCAAAACTCGCACCGTGGGCGAGTTTTTAAGGCGAATAGAGACTGCACCCAAGGCGTTCGAAACGCTGTTCGGCGGGGAAGAAGACGCCGTAAACGTTATGACTATTCACTCTTCCAAGGGTTTGGAATTTCCCGTGGTTATAGTCTGCGGGCTGGAAAAACCGTTCAGCCGCAAAGACGAAATTAGGCCCGTGCTGACAGATAGGGATCTGGGTATTTTCGAGAAGTATTACGACGACGAAATGCGTACCGCTTTATCTACGGGCTATCGTGAAGCGGTTAAATTAAAATCGCGCGAAACGGCTGTGAAAGAAGAAATGCGGCTTTTCTACGTCGCGCTAACGCGCGCGCAGTATTCGCTGCACCTTATTGCGGAAAAGAGTGAAGATATCCGCAAAAAAGAGTTTGACTTTAACTTTACCGAAAACGCGAGTTTCTGGGATTTTATTCCCGCCGATATGCCTTTAACGCAGCATTTGCCGACGGGGTTCGGGCTTTCGGGCGTAAAGCGCCGCGGGCGGCAGATTTTGGTCGGTAAACCCGACAGGGTTAAAGCGGAAAAGATGGTTAAAGATTTCGCTTATTCCTATCCGCATCTTGCGGCTACCGTGTTGCCCTTAAAAAACAGCGTTTCGGCGGCGATTAAAGCGGGTCGGCAGGACTTTTATCCCGTATATTCGCTGTTTTCAACGGAAAACGGCACGGACGCGGAACGCGGCACTATTGCGCACAGGATTATGGAAAACTACCGTTTCGGTGGCGAAAGTTTTGAAATCCAAATCGGGACAATGATTGACGGCGGCGTACTTTCTGCGGAAGACGCGGCGAAAATCGACGCGGATAGAATGAAGAAAGTTATATCAAGCGGGGTGTTCGACGGACTGACAGATAAAACGCTGTACCGCGAACAGGACTTTATAGTCAATATTCCCGCAAATCTGATACTTGATACCGATTGCACGGAAGAAGTGCTTTTGCAGGGGGTAATAGACCTTTTGGCGGTATCTCAAAGCGGCGCGGAAATTATAGATTACAAGTATTCGGCGTTAAACGCGGAAAGCCTTAAACTTAAATACCGTAAACAGTTGGAATTATACGCCTACGCGGTGGAAAAATCGCTTGGCGTAAAGGTTATAAAGAAAACTCTCGTCAATATTCTTACGGGCGAAACCGCCCAAGTGTAAGACGGAATAAACGGCTGTAAATTTATAGAATTTACGACCTAAAAACAGACTATTCGGCAAAAGATTACTATTACCGCGCGCGATATGCGGTTATTATGTTATCGCGTGGATAGAGATTATGGAATCTTTTGAGTTTATAAAAGCGTTTTTCTCCGCAGTAAGCGGAACGCTGACTTTTTTAATATGCCTATTCGCCGTATTAGTTGCGTTTACGGTGTGTGTCGTGCTTTCGGCGGTAAAAAGCGGATACGGTTTCAGAAAGCGGGTGTGGTACGTCGTCTTCGCCGCTTTTTTTTGCGTTTTTTTGCGTGCGCGGGCGTACTTTACCGGCGAAGCGGATTTTTCTTCTGTTTTAACTTGCTTTTCGCTTGCGCTGCTAATGCCCGTTTGTTTTATTCCCGAAAAAAAGGATGTCGGCGCGGGGTTGCGGGAAGGGGACGACAGGCGTAAGTTCGTAAGGATGCTGGACGAAAAATTGCATAGCGCGCGGGATTGTTCTGAAAACGCCGATTTTCATACGGAAGAGATAAAGGCTGAAATTCCGCCCGCGGCGACCCCGCAGCGGCGTGAAGACGCGCAGGATCTTGACTTTTCGCACGTTAAAAACGTGCTTGCGCGTTTAGAGCCTTCGCTTTTATCCTACGCCGATCGGCGGCAAATCCACGACCTTGAAAGTGCGCTTTTTGACGCGGAACGCGGTGCGTATTCGGACGAAACGCGGAGTAAAATCAACGAAGGATTAGGCAATCTGCTTAAAATTATGGCAAAGCACGGGGTATAAAGGCAACTTGAAAGTATAAAAAATCAAAATCCGTTGACAATATGCTTTCCGTAATATATAATTATAAGTACATAAATGTCGGCGCGCTTTTGCGCAGCGTTATGAATATGTGATTGCAGGTGAAAGATGAAAAGATTTTTAACGCTTATGTTATCATTGTTAATGGCGTTCGGCGTTTTCTCGCTGGTTGCGTGCGGCGGGGAAGATACTCCCGACGCGCCCGCAGTTCCCGAATATACCATAACTTTCGATTACGCGGGCGGTACGGGCGAGACGCTTACTAAAAAAGTTAAAGCAAATACGGAAATAGGTGAATTGCCTACGCCTTCCGTAATGCCGACAGGTAAAACGTTTGAGAGTTGGAAAACGGCGAACGGCGTATCTATAAATAAAGACACCAAATATATTTTTGATAGGGACATAACCGTTTTCGCTAATTACTATGCGTTTATTTATGAAATTTCTTACGACGCAAACGGCGGAACGTTAGGCGATGAAATTATAAGGTCTTATAGCGTATCGGAAGAAGACGTTTCTTTGCCTGTTCCGACACAAAGCGGATATACCTTTTTAGGCTGGAAAACGGATGCTGAAGCGACGCCTATAAAAAGCATTCCCGCAGGTACGATAGGGGCGCTTGATTTAGTTGCGGCGTGGGAAGCAAACGTTTATAAGATAACCTTTAATTACGGCGGCGGTAGCGGTACCGTAGAAGAGAAATATGTAGTGCAAGGCGAAGATATCGTAGGATTACCCACGCCGACTACCGTACCGAACGGAAAAGTTTTCGGCGGTTGGAAAATGCAGGACGGCACTCTTATTCCGAACGGAACGAAGTATTCGTTTGCCGACGATATAAATCTCGAAGCAATATACAGTGATGAAACTTATTCGATTACGTACGACGTTGCCGGCGGAAATGCGTTGCCCGGCGATGCGATTACGTCTTATAGCATATCGGAAAGCGATATAGCGCTTCCCGCACCTACTAAAAAGGGATATGATTTCGCAGGTTGGGACGACGGCGACGGAAACTATATAACGGTTATTGGTAGCGGTACTTTCGGAAATCTCGACCTTACCGCTACGTGGCAGCCTAAACAATACACGATAACGTTTAATTACGGCGACGGTGAAGGTACGGAAATAACGAGAGACGTTGAGTACGATCAGGTTATACAAAATCTGCCCGTTCCTAGTGCTGTGCCGGCTGGAAAATCGTTTAAGTGTTGGAAAACGGAGTCGGGAAGCGTGTTTGCGGAAAATACGCAATTTACGTTTGATGAAAGCATTACGCTTATCGCCGGTTATGAAACGGTGTTTTTTACCGTAGAACTTGACAATACTTCCGCATCATCTATTACTAATTGGGCTGACGAGACGACGGGCGCAAAAACTATGGAAGTCAACGTGGGCGATACGATAACTTTCCCCGCTATCGATTGGGACGGTAAAACCACGCAACAGAAGAACGACAGTGATTATAGGTTTATCGGCTGGTTCTATTTGGATAAAAACGGTGTAGAAAGAGAATTGACCGCGCAGACGATATTC
>JAFZYZ010000009.1 GCA_017615975.1 Clostridia bacterium
CTACTGGTCGCACTGCTTGAAAAATTTATCATAAAATATAAATCCGAATAAAAAACTCCGTTCCCGATGTGATCGGGAACGGAGTTTTTACATATTCCGACAATACGAATTTACTTATACAGACTTATCGTAAGCGAATTGAGTACCGCAAGCAGCATAACGCCCACGTCTCCGAGCATTGCAAGCCAGATGGGAAGCGGCATAAACAGGCTTAAAATAAGTATAAGGAATTTAATTCCAAGCGCCGATATAACGTTAGTTAAAACCTTGCGTTTTATCAGTTTGGATTTTTTTATTGCGTAGGGAATTTTAAGGGGATTATCGTCCGTTATGATAACGTCGGCGGTCTCGATTGCCGCTTCGCTGCCTAGCGCGCCCATAGCAACGCCTATTTCCGCCGCGGCAATGGACGGAGCGTCGTTTATCCCGTCGCCGCAAAACAGCACCTTTCCACGCTTATTCCCCTTTATAATCTCAATAATTTTTTCCGCTTTCTGTTCGGGCAAAAGTTCTCCGTAGGCTTTTGAAACGCCTATTTCTTTTGCCGCTTTATCCACCGAGACACAGCCGTCGCCGCTTAAAATATAAGTATTTTCCACACCTACGGCACGCAGGTCTTTAATCAGGCGCGCGCTTTCTTTTTTCACGCTGTCGTTAAGGAAAATTTCGCCTATAACTTCGCTATCTTTAACGACGAAAACGGTGTTTTCAGAATTGTTTTTATCTTTTTCCGCGTTAGCAACATTTAAAATCCTATTGCCGCCGACAGCGTATCGTGCGCCGTTTATTACCCCAGAAACGCCCTTCCCCGATATTTCTTTTACGTCGCTTACTTCGTAAACGCCTTGCCCGTTTGCGGAAAATATCGCTTTTGCGATAGGATGTGAAGACCCCTGTTCCACCGAAGCGGCGATTTTAAGTATTTCCCTTGTCTTATAGCCCCCTTTCGCCCGTATTTCGCTTACCGAAAATTCACCCGTAGTAAGCGTGCCCGTCTTGTCGAAAACGGCGACTTTTGTGCTTGCAAGCGCGTCTATATAATTACTGCCTTTAACCAGAATACCGCGCTTTGCAAGCGCACCTATACCTATAAAGAACCCCAGCGGCACGGATATTACAAGCGCGCACGGGCAGGCAACTATAAGGAAATTAAGCGCTTTATAAATCCATTTAGCAAAATTATACCCGTCGAATAATGGTGGCAAAACACTTAAAACTATTGCGCAAAAAACTATTAAAGGTGTGTAAATTTTAGCAAAAGCGGTGATAAATTTCTGACTTTTAGCCTTTCTTTCGGAAGAATCTTCCACTAATCTTATTATTCTTTCCACCGCGCTGTCACGATAGGGCTTTTCGGTTCTTATCACCACCGCGTCGCCCAAATTTAACGCACCGCCGTAAACCGAGTCGCCTATGCCGACGCTTTTAAGCCGACTTTCGCCCGTTATCGCCTTCAAATCGAAATCGGCACACCCTTTAACCACTTTACCGTCTATGGGAACTCTGTCCCCTTTCCTTACGAGAATCAAACTGCCGACTTTAACGCTTTCGGGCGGCACTTCCGAGACTTTGCCATCCATCAACAGGTTCGCCTTAAAACTTTTCAGTTCGGCAAGCCCCGCTATCTTATCTCTCGAATTATCTGTCGCTATATCTTCAAGCAGTTCGCCGAGATTATACAGTAAAACGATAATTACGCCCTCTAACGAATCTCCTAATATAAACGCCGTAATAAACGCGATAAGCATAAGCGTGTTTTCGTCGAAAAATTCCCCGCCGAACAGGTTTCTTACCGACTTGATAACTATTTCGTACCCCGAAACCACCGCGGCGCATATTCTCAATATCAAAACTGCCGTTCCGCCGAAATTTATCGCCGCCGATAAAATCAGCATCACCCCGCTTAAAGCAAGTTTTAATATCTCAAACCCGCGCCCGCCTTCTTCATCTTCTTCCTCTTCCACACGGTTTACACGCTTTTCTTCTTCCATAACTTTCCTTTTATTACTATATTATAATTTACTAATATTTCCCTTATTTTAAAAGGCAAACTTTACTTTGCCTTTTAGATTTTTACTTTGATTTTACAGGCATTTACTATGTTCCAAAGCCGTTTTGACTATGGAAAAAATATGATCGTCCGCTATCGAATACAATACCTGATTCCCGTCTTTACGCGCTTTGACTATGTGGCTATCCTTCAATTTGCGGAGATGCTGCGAAATAGCCGACTGCTTGCCGCCCGTAATCTCGCAAATATGGTACACGCACAGTTCGCCTTCCATAAGCGCGAGAATAATCTTCATCCTGACGGGTTCGCCAAGCATAGCGAAAATCTTACTCGCCGACTCTACCCCGCCGATATACTCTTCAGAATTTGCAAGTTTAAGTTTTATGTTTTCGTGCTTTTCGGTAAAACAACTTACCATTTTCTCTCCCTTGCCCCTATATTAGCGTTTACTAATATTTAGTTTAGCACCGTAAAAGCCGTTTGTCAATCAAAAACAGCCCGTTTCCGTTAAATTTTAATCTTTTACGGTTAAAGCAGAATACATAAAAGCCCGCCTTTGTTTTCGTTTACGATACGCGTTAAAGTTTTGCGTAGTTTATTCTGCGCTTCTTTGGGCATAGAATTTATTTTGCCAGCCATACCTTCTTTTACAAGGTCGTGCAAGGACTTGCCGAACATATTCGTTTCCCAAATGCCCGCGGGATTATCCTGAAATTTATTCATAATGAAATTGATAAGGTCTTCGCCCTGTTTTTCCGTGCCTACTATCGGCGAAACTTCGGTAGCGACGTCCACTTTCATAATGTGTAAACTCGGTGCGGA
The DNA here is from genome assembly GCA_017615975.1 of Clostridia bacterium. GTDB lineage: Bacteria > Bacillota > Clostridia > Christensenellales > Borkfalkiaceae > UBA1259. The sequence continues at coordinate 2,834 of JAFZYZ010000009.1, forward strand.
AGCCTTTAATTTTACTCCGTATTTCCCGCCGTGTTTAACAAGCGCGGGTTCTTCTAAATTCATCTCTTCAAAAGACGGCAGCACTACGCCGTAGCCGTTTTCTTCAGCGTCTTTCAGCGCTTCTTTTATCTTATTGAATTTGCGCTTGGACGCGGAAAATCCTTTTATGTACGACATAAGCCCGTAATCGTCGGCAATTTCTTCACCGCACTCGTCGGACAGAATCTTATAGAACACACCCTCTTTAACGCTTGCCTTATATTCCCCCACGCCGTTTGCAAGGTTAAGTTCGGTAAGTTCTATACCGTTAAACTCGTCGTCGCCATCGAACACGCTTAACAAACGCGAAAAATCTTTCATTTTGCACATATCTTCCGACGCCTTTTTGATTTCGGATAAAAATCTGCTTATAATCGGACTGTCCGAAGGCAACGCCTGCATCCATTTGGGCAAATTCAGGTTAAATGACTGCATCGGGAATTCCAGCAGGATTTTTTCCATAATATCGCTTATATCGTCCGCCGTCATTTTCAGCACGTTTACGAGTGCCACGGATACCCCGTATCTTTCTTCGAGTTTATTTTTAGTCTCGATTGCTTTTTCAGACGCCACGTCCGCGCTGTTTAATATGATTACGAAAGGCTTTCCCTGTTTTTGCAGTTTTCTTATCACCTTATCTTCGGCGTTTACGTAATTTTCGCGCGGGATTTCCCCGAAACTGCCGTCGGTGGTGATTACAAGCCCTATCGTCGAATATTCGTCTATTACCTTTTCCGTGCCGAATTCCGCCGCTTTCTCGAAGGTCATTTCCGTATCGCTCCACGGCGTTTTTACAAGCCGCGGCGTGCCGTTTTCTTCGTGCCCCGTAGCGCCTTCGACTAAATAGCCCACGCAGTCGACAAGTCTGACTTCTGCGGAAACCTTATTTTTAAACTGCACTTTTACACCGTTTGCCGGTATGAATTTCGGCTGCGTTGTCATAACCGTTCTACCGTCCGCAGACTGCGGCATTTCGTCCAGCGCAATCTGGCGTTGAAGTTTATTGCTTATATTAGGCAAAATAAAATTTTCGGTAAACTTGGTTATAAAAGTGGATTTGCCAGTTCTTACCGGCCCTACTACGCCTATAAATATTTCCCCGCCCGTTCTGCGCGATATATCTCCGTAAATATCGTACTTTTCCATAAAAAAACCTCCCATACACTACATCAGTAATATATGAGAGTTTTTATCCGCTTATGAAATAAATAAAATTTTTAGGACAAGAGTGAAAAACAGAACCCGATAATGCTGCTATTTATTATTCGCGTTTTCTTTATCTTTCTGTTCCTGTAATTTTTTGGCTTTGGCTTTTACCACCATACCCTTAAACGAAGTAGGATGCTCGTCGCCTGCAAGCATCCGTTCTATATTTTTACGGTGCGCAAACCAAGTGAAAAAGCAGATGGCGAATATAAGCATACAACTTACTATATAATACGCCATAGTTCCGCTTTTAACCGCCTCGTGCGCGTTTCTCTTTCCGTAATCCAAGAACAGGCGTATTCCGCCGCTGATCGCGGGCGGAGTGATGGATATAAACGACCCCATAGCGCCGAATTCAGTAAGATAAATGAATACGACAGCGGCAACTATCGCCATAACCGCAACTATCGCCCAGCCACCGCCGTGCACCGATTCCGCAACCAAAAACACGCCGATAGTGGAAGCAATACCCTTGCCGCCCTTAAACATAAAGTAAATAGGATAAATATGCCCTAAAACCACACAAAGCCCGCAAAGATAAATGGCAAAATCCGAAATATAGAAGTCCGAATGCGCAAACTTCTCCTCCCCGAACGCAAACGCCGCAATCAAAGTAGGTATAGCACCCTTCATCACGTCAAGGAAAAAGGTCAAAAGCCCGAACTTAAACCCGATATTTCTGCCCATATTGAGAGTGCCGGGGTTTCCGCTACCCATCTTCCTGATGTCCGTGCGCTTTATTTTGGAAATTATAAGCGCCCAGTTCACGCTGCCGAACAAATAACTGAAAACGCCTAAAACAGAAAGCCATAAACTATATATCATCTCGCTTTTCCCTCGTTATCAGTTTAATAGGCGTGCCTGAAAAATCGCAAGCCTTCCTTAAACAGTTTTCAAGATACCTTTTATAAGAAAAATGCATAAGCCGTTCGTCGTTGACAAACAGAATAAACGTAGGCGGAACGCCTTCCGCTTGGGTTGCATACACTATTTTAAGCCGCTTACCGTTGACCGACGGCGGTTCGTTAGCCCTTACGCTGTCAAGAATAAGATCGTTCAAAACACCCGTAGATATGCGCTTTTGCGAATTGTTTAACGCAGTTTTGCAGAGCGTAAGTATTTTATCCGTGCGCAAGCCCGTCTTTGCCGAAACGTAAACGGGCAGAATATAGTCCATAAATTTAAGTTCTTCGGCAAGTTTCTTATTAAACTCGTTTATAGTGTTGGTATCTTTCTCGATTAAATCCCACTTATTCATCACTATAACGGACGGCTTATTCTGTTCGTGGATATATCCGCAAATCTTAACGTCCTGTTCTGTAATGCCCACACTCGCGTCTATCATCATAACGCAAACGTCCGCGCGCCGTATCGCACCCAACGCGCGCAGTACGCTGTAATACTCCAAGTCTTCGTTTACACTGCTTTTCTTTCTTATGCCGGCAGTGTCTATTAAAGTGAATTTTTCACCGTTAAACTTAAAATCCGTATCGATTGCGTCGCGCGTAGTACCCGCTATGTCAGACACAATCGTACGGTCAAACCCCAGCAATTTATTACATAAACTCGATTTGCCCGCATTTGGTTTTCCGACTATGGCGATCTTTACCGTATCACCATCGCTTTCCGTCATAGAAGCGTCGAATTTAGCGCACACTTCGTCTAACAGGTCGCCTATACCCGTGCCGTGTTCCGCCGATATACCGAACGGTTCGCCAAGTCCTAAATTGTAAAACTCGTACAACTTTTCGGGATTGTAATTATCAAGTTTGTTTACAGCAAGAACGACGGGTTTACCGGACTTACGAAGTTTCATCGCCACGTCGGTATCGGCAGCCGTCAAGCCCGTTTTCGCATCTGCAAAAAGGATAATTACGTCCGCCGTTTCGATTGCGATTTCCGCCTGTTTTTGAATATGCACCCACATTTCGTCGGTGGACTTAAGTTCCAGCCCGCCAGTATCGACAAGCGTAAAAGCCTTTCCGCACCACTCCGCATCCGCATAAAGGCGGTCGCGGGTTACCCCCGGAAAGTCTTCTACGATAGATAACTTCTTACCTACGACTTTATTGAAAAACGTAGATTTGCCTACGTTCGGTCTGCCGACTATTGCAACTAACGGTTTTGCCACGGGTTTCTACCTATAATCAGAATTTTATCCAGATAAATATAGTGGTAAGAACAATTACGGATATGGCAACTATATAAGTTATAACCCAGCCTTTGCTTTTACCTTTCACAAAGTTATAAGCGGTTATACCGATTACAACCAAGATACAGACGTTTTTAAGCGTATTCAGGAAATTGATAAGCCCTCCGCCTACGGTTAAAATGTCGTGGCTTGCAAAAAATGCGAAGATTTCCAGCACGGCTATAATGATGATGCCTATAAACGCCATTAAGTTCAGAATGTTTACGTTTTTACCTGTGTTTTTCATAATAAACTCCTTAATTTTTTTTGTTTCTTAAAATATTTAGCACGTTTTCAAAATAATCGGGTAGCGGCGCGGAAAAACTCATTTTCTCACCCTTCGTCGGATGAATAAATTCCAGCGTTTTAGCGTGCAACAGTTGCCCGTTTAATTTAAATTTACAGTTTTTATATCCGTATTCGGGATCGCCGACTACGGGATGTCCCAAAAACTTCGCGTGGACGCGTATCTGATGCGTTCTGCCCGTTTTTAACGAAAATTCGCAAAGAGTGTAGCCGTCGAAGCGTTCTAAAACCTTAAATTCCGTTATCGCCTGCCGCCCGCTTTTTACCACAGCCATTTTGGTACGGTCGGCGGGATTCCTGCCGATAAAAGTATCCACCACCCCTTCGTCCTGCTTTAAATTACCTTCTAACAGGGCAACGTAAATTCTGCGGCAGGTCTTATCTTGGATTTGGCGGGAAAGCGCAACGTGCGCCCCGTCGTTTTTGGCAACGACCAGTAGCCCCGAAGTGTTTTTATCTATTCTATGCACAATCCCCGGACGAATTACACCGTTTATGCCGGACAACTTATCGAGATGATACAAAAGCGCGTTTACAAGCGTGCCGCCGCTTACCCCGTTTCCGGCGTGAACCGTCATACCTTGCGGCTTGTTTATTACCGCCAAATCGTCGTCCTGATAGATTATATCAAGCGGAAGATTTTCAGGCATAGCGTCCAAATTCTTATCTTCAGGAATATTTAAGGTTATTTTATCGCCCGCTTTAAGTATTTTATTGCTTTTAGCCGCTTTGCCGTTTATAAGGCACAGCCCCCCGTCCAAAAGAGTTTTAATTCTCGAACGGGAAAGTTCGCAGTTATCCGTAAGATACACGTCCGCCCTTACTCCGCTTATATCGGCAATAAAATCAAGCGTTTTCATCTTTCTTATCGTCCGTTTTGGGTTTCTTCTTAAAAACCGCGAATTTATCTAAAAACAAGAAATGAATTATAAGCATTATAACGCCCACGGTAAGGCAAATATCGGCGACGTTAAAAGTCGGAAAAACGTAACTGCCGAAATGGAAACTCAAAAAGTCCACCACTTCGCTGTTTATAAGCCTATCTATATAGTTGCCGATAGTTCCCGCAATTATTAAAACCACCGAGTATGCAAGCCATTTGTAGGATTTTTTAACGGCGAAAAGGTAAAAGGCACAAAACGCAACAAGCGCAACGGGGGTTATTATCTTGAAAAGCGTCTGCCCCCACTCTTTATCGGCTAAAAAACTAAAACCCGCCCCGCTGTTTGTCGAATAGGAAAGATAAAAGAACCCGTCTATAACAACGGTATCGGCTTTATCCCTTTCCGCAAAATACTTGGTTATCTGATCAAGCCCTATAAGCGCGGCAAGAAGGATAACGGGCACGATTATAAAGATTATAAGTCGTTTTCGGTCAAAAGTCCTAACTCTTTGCATAAATCCTCCAAACGGAGTGCGCCGGGGTTTAATACTTCGTCCATATTAAAACCGTTATCGCTGGTTGCGGCGATATAATCCGCAATTTTTTGCTTCGGGTTGAACGCACCGTCGCTTTTAACTTGCGGCAACGCTGCGTCGGCGGTGTAAATAACCGTTTCAGCGTCTTTATTGCCTATAATTTCGCTTATTTTGTCTTTAATCTTTATCGCGTTCTGTACGACGGGATACATAGGATATTTGTCTTTTAAGTGTTCGAAATAGGCGTCCCATTTATTGAGAAACGCGGAAATCCTTTCCACGGCAAGCGAATACTGCATATCGGTCTTACCCTTTACTTCGGCAGAATATTCTTCCGCACGCTTTACCGAATCGGCAATGCGTTTATCCTGCGCGTAAAACCTATCGAGTTCCGTGCGAAATTCCGCGTTTTCACGCACAAGTTCCGCAATTCTCGACTTCTGTTCGGCAAGTTTTTCTTCGTATGAACCGGATAACCCGTTTATTATCTCGGCAACTTCGCTTTTAGCGTATTTCTTTTTTGAAAGTTCCAAAAATCCGCCCCTAATCCTTATACTTTTTATCCTTTTTCCCGTCCGAATATTATCTTAATCTACCGAACGCAACTTATCAAGCATAGCCGTTTTAAGTTCGTACAATTTGTCGGAAAGATCCACTTTATAAACGTGCGGCTTATCCAGACGCTTATATTCGTCCCAAAAACTGTCAAGTTCTTTCCTGCAATACGCCTTTATCTCATTTAAACTCGGCAGTTTGTACACGAGTTTACCGTCCTTTATAACGTCAACCTGTAAAGGTCTTAACTCGTAATTTTCAAAAATTATATGTTTCCATCTCTCGGTAGGATGGGTTAAAACAAGCGGCTTTGACATGTCGTAAGGCAGTTCGTCTCTGAGATAAACGAAATCCGCTTCCGCCTTACCCGTTTCCTTATCGTACACCCTGTAAATGTTTTTAAAGCCGGGGTTGGTTATCTTTTCAACCGTTTCGGAAATCTTTATCTTAGGAATAATCTTTCCGTCTTCGCTAAACACCGCGGCAAGTTTATACACGCCGCCGAGCGCCGGCATATCAGCACTGGTAATAAGTTTCGTTCCTACGCCCCACGAGTTTATTGCCGCACCCTGATTTTTCAGGGAATTTATGGAATATTCGTCCAAATCACCCGAAGCGCATATTACGGTATCTTCAAAACCCGCGTCGTCAAGCATCCTGCGCGCCTTTTTGGAAAGATACGCAAGGTCGCCGGAATCCAAGCGTATCCCCTTTGGCTTATAGCCTTTTTCTTTCAGTTCGTTAAACACTTTGATTGCGTTCGGCACACCTTGTTTTAAGGTGTCGTAAGTATCTACGAGCAGCAACGCGTTTTCCGGATAAACTTCGGCGTAAGCACGGAAAGCCGTGTATTCGTCCTTAAAATTCATTACCCAACTGTGCGCGTGCGTTCCCGCTACGGGGATATTGAACATTTTACCCGCTAACACGTTGGAAGTGGAATCGCACCCGCCGATAACGGCAGCACGCGCGCCGTAAATACCCGCGTCGGGCGCTTGCGCGCGGCGCAAGCCGAATTCCATTACCAGATCGTTTTTAGCCGCATACCTGATTTTTGCCGATTTAGTCGCGATAAGCGTCTGAAAATTTATGTTGTTTAAAATAGCCGTTTCAACGAGTTGTGCCTGCATAACGGGCGCTTTTACCGTTAAAATGGGCTCGCCCGGGAAAACCACCGTCCCTTCCGGCACGGCGTACACGTCCCCCGTAAAACGGAAGTTTTTAAGATATTCCAAAAACTCCGCACTGAAAATGCCAAGACCTTTAAGATAATCTATTTCTTCTTCGCCGAAATGCAAATTAAGAATATATTCTACCGTCTGTTCCAACCCGCAGGCAATAGAATATGTTATCATTCCGTTTTGCCTGAAAAACACGTCGAAAACCGCCGTTTCGTCTTTACGGTTTTCTTTTAAATACCCGTTCATCATAGTGAGTTGATAAAGATCGGTTAAAAGCGTAAGATTTCTGGTTTCCATAGTTTATGCCTTCGTTAAAAAATAATCTCAGTCCTTATCTTTGAAAGATTTTATTTCGGGCAAAGGTTTAGCGTTTTTAGCCCCTTCCGCCTTTTTTGCCGCCTCTTCAGCCTTTCTCTGTTCGAAAGTCTTATAGTCGGGCGATTTGTTAAGCGCAATGTCTTCCGTCTGATTACCCGCCTTCATAAAACTTATTATGCCGAAAACTGCCCACACTACTACGACGATAAGCAGACAAATCCACCAGGTTAAATACTGTAAAAGTACGTACAAAAGCGCAAGCCCCAAAAGCACGGCACTCAAAAAGAAATACCACGGCGAACTGTTTTTAAATCCGAGACAGACGGCTATAATGCCGAACCCAACCGCGATACAAAACAGGAAATTAAGCAAAGGATGCGTCCACAAATCAAGCGGAACGAGTGCGTCGACAAGTGCAAAAACAAGCGCTGCTGCCAACACGCAGATTGATAAAACTGCCAGAATAAGATTTTTCTTGGTTCTCATATCTTTATTCTCCTTATATGTGATAGTATATCATATTATTTATATTTTGTAAAACCAAATGTACGATTACGGCGGTAATTTTTATAATTAACGAAATAAATAAATATTCCCTAATTTAGCCATAATAATTGACAAAATATATTAAGAAATGATAAAATAAATAAAAAAAGACGGTATATAGATTTGATAGGCATTGTCGTCGCCCTGCAAAACGAAGCAAAAGGCGTTATAGAAAAAACTTCAGCCGTTGAAAAAACGACTAAAAACGGCAAAAAAATTTATTACGGTACGATCGGAAATAATAATTTCGTATTAATAATAAGCGGGATAGGCAAGGTGAACGCCGCACTTTCCGCGCAATATCTTATAGACAACTACCCGCTACAATATATCGTCAACTTCGGTTCTTGCGGCGGAATTAAAGGCAAAACGGAAATCCTAGGCTACTACGCCGTGGATAAATGCTGTCAGTACGACTTCGATTTAAGCGCGTTGGACAACGTTTCGGTAGGATATATTCAGGACTATGACAGAGTACATTTTACCCCCGAAACCGACAAACTGTCCTTTCTGCCAACCGCAGGACTTGCAAGTTCGGACAGATTCACCGAAAAGGAAGCGGACGTTAAAACGGTTGCCGACCTTTCGTGCCTAACTTTCGATATGGAAGGCGGTGCGATAGCGCAGGTTTGTACCGCAAACGCTATTCCCTATTATATTTTTAAGGGCATAACCGACGTGCACGGCAGCGGTTGCGACCAAAACACTTTTTTTGAAAACCTTAATAAAGTGTGCGACGGGTTTTACGATATTTTACTTAAAGCCTTCGGAAACTGATTATGCACTTTATAACCGAACGGCTTTTTGCGCAAACTGATAACGGGTACAGAATTTTCAGCGAGAAAATTATACCCGATACGCGTTATAAAATGCTTGGCGTAAGAGTGCCGGTTATTCGCGAAATCGTAAAAGATGCTGTTAAAAAAGGTGATTTTATTTCTTTCTTAATCGAAAACCACCTTTATTATGAAGAATACTTTGCCCACGGACTACTTTTAAGCGCAATA
>JAFZYZ010000063.1 GCA_017615975.1 Clostridia bacterium
CTTGTTTATTATCTTTTTTGTTATATTATACAGTTTATTTCAAACTTGCCAGCACATCTTCTTCGAAACATACGCTCGTCATCGCACCAGAGCCACCGTCGAAAAAGGAGTTTTTCATATAAATCGCCGTAATCTTGTTTGCGGGATCTACCCAAAAATGCGTACCGTAAGCGCCGCTCCAACCGAAAGTGCCCTGTGGCAGGTTTCCATTGCCGTTTGTAAACACCCTGACGCCAAGTCCCCAAGTTACGCCCGTCTTCTGCGTGCCTTCGTCCATAAACTCTATCGGGCAATACGGCGTGGACATTTCCCTTAAATACTTTTCGCCTATAACCCGCTTGCCGTTCGGCGCAATACCGCCGTTAAGCAGCGTTTCCGCAAACAGCGAATAATCTTCCGCCGTGGAAACAAGCCCCCCACCGCCGCAATAATAGGTCAAAGGGTTATTGCCGTAAATATGCGCGTAGTCGTCTTCTTTGTCTATCGCTTTGCCGTTTTCGTCCACGTTGTGCATTTTTACCACCCTTTGCCACTGACTTTCGGTCGGCTTAAAGGTCGTATCTTTCATACCAATTACGTCCGTTACGTTTTTCTTGACGTAAGTCGCGAAATCTAACCCGCTTACCTTTTCCACTATCCGTGCGCCTATATCGAACGCAACGTGCGGACTGTAAGACTGCGCCGTTCCCGTCTCGAAAAACAAAGGCTTATCTGAAAAATATTCCACTACGTCCTTTAACGTCGCCTTTTCTTTCTCCGTCATCTTCGCCGTAAATTCGCCGCATATATCGCCCGACTCTACACCGCTGGTGTGCGAAAACAGATGATATATCTTTATCGGAGTTTTACTTTTGCCAGTTATTTGAAACTTGCCGTCAACTAATTTTCCCGTCGGCAGGTCTTTATATCCGTCGATATACTCTGAAAGCGGCGCGTTTAAATCTATATTGCCCTTTTCTACCTGCTGCAAAACGGCAAACACCGTTATCGGCTTGGTCATAGAAGCAATACGGAAAATCGTGTCCTTTTTCAGTTTTTCGCCGTGTACGCCGTTAGTGCCGTATGCCGCATCGTATACTCTTTTGCCACATTGATTGACTATTACCTGCGAACAGAATATCGTCCCTTCGGCTATATCGCGTTCGTTTTTTTTCGTTAATCTGGTTTTTAACACGTCATAATCCAACTTTTTCATAATGCTTATACCTTCCTATCCTTACGCATTTTTCTTAAATACTTTTAACCACTCGTCGGCGATAAGTTTGCCGCCAGCAACGTCCGGATGCACGCCGTCGTACAGATAGTATTCCGCACCGTGCGCCTTTGCCGCTTGGTCGAACTTTTCCTGCAACGCCACGAAATCCGCTTTGTACTCTTTTGCAAGCCGTTTTACCACTTTCGCGTACTTTTTAACTTCGCAGAACTCTTTATAGTGTTCTTCCGTCGCCGTGCCTTTTAAGACGAACGGCTCGCACAGAATAAACCGCACTTTCGGAAACCTTTTTTTGGTATCTTCTATCATCATGCGGTAAACTCTTTCAAACCGCTCTATATCCACGCCGTTCCCCTCGAATATCTCGTGCCACACGTCGTTGATACCGATAAGAACGCTGACCACGTCCGGATTTAAGTTCCATACGTCCGCTTTGATACGCGCGTATAAATCCACAACCCTGTGTCCGCCTATACCGCGGTTTATTATATCGTACTTTTCGGGATTCTCGCTCATAAGCGTACTCGCCACGTAATTGGCGTATCCCACGCCGTACCCGAACGCCTGATGATCAACTTCCCTGCTTCTCGCCATATCCGTTATGGAATCGCCAAATAAAACTATCTTCATTTTTACTCCTTTATCCTTTTCAAATCTTCGTCGAAATAAACGTAAACGCCTGCCGTCCAGCCCATCATTTCGGGCGTGTCGTACTCGAACGACTGACCTATTCCGCCCGTCGTTGCGTCGTACTTTTCCCAAAGCCTGCCCGTCTTTATAAAACTGCCGTCTATCGCCGCCATATATTTTTTCGCTATTCTTTCCGCGTCCGCTTTAAGCCCCAGCCGCTTTAACGCCCTGTATATTATGCAGGTCGCTGCAGGCCACATACAGGGGTAATCCCATTGAAAATATACGTCTTCCCCGCGGTAGGGCGCGACCGTTATGCCGTGTTCGAATTCCAGCGGCTTTATTACCTTTTTAAGCCCGTCTTTATCGTCGGATATCCCGTACGCGTACGGATACACCGATACGGCGCTTACTATCTCCGAAAATTTACCGTCCACGAAATCATAGTCAAGGTATATCCCCTGCGATTTGTCGTAGAAATATTTTTCTATAAGCGCTTTTCTGTTATCCGCTCTCTTGCTGAATTTCGCAGCCTCGCCCGCGTTGCCGATTACGGAAAGCATTTTTGCCGCCGTAGTTTCCATTTCGTATAAAAAGCAGTTTAGGTCTAACTGTAAAAAGCATCCGGCGTCCACTTTGCTGCGCGCCGTCTTAAACCGCATATTGAAGTCCAGCCCGCTTTCCGCTATCGCCATCAGGTCTTGCGCCAGCAGAATTTTATCGATTTTTTCTTCGCGTTTTTCCACTACGCGTTCGGCCAAACCGTAATTCAGCAATTTAAACTCCGTGTCGGCGTTGGTGGAAAAATTGTTAAGCCCGAACGGCGTTTTTCTCTGCGTTTCCCAAAACTCGTATTCTTTAAGGATGTAGGGCATATATTTTTCTATTATCGCCTTATCCCCTTTATGAACGTAATAATCGTAAACGGCGCTGCAAAACAGCGGCGGCTGCGAACGATCCGACAGCGTATTCGCATTAGGCATAAATCCTAAAGTATCTATAAAATACGCCATATTGTCCAGATTGTTTTCCACCTGTTCGTCAAAACCGTCTTCCATAAGCCCCAAATTTATAAAGTACACGTCCCAGTAATATAAATCGGTGTAAATTCCGCCGATGGACGGCGAAACATAAGGCTTCGGCACGGTGAAATCACCGCGCATCTCACTCGGATCGTGGAAAGTTTTCGTCCAGTTGTCCAAAATATATTTTCTTACCGCCTGCATTGCTTTTCTCCTATAAAATCTTTGTTCCGTTTATTGCTTTTTCAAAAGCGTTATCTTATCGAACCCTTGTTCTTTAAGCCGTTTATGAATATCGCCTTCGGCGTCCGCGCCGAAACAGTTGTTGCGGTTAAGCACGATTTCCGCATCTATCTTACCGCCTTTAACCGATATTTCCGCCTGCAACGGCTTAAAGGCAAGCGTTTTGCCGTTTATATTGATAGCCGAAAGCCGCATGTCGTCGGTTTTCACCAGATATTCGCCGTCTTCCGCCGCGGCAAAAAGTTGTATTCTGCCGCCGAAATAAGGTAGCCCCTGCGCACGCAAATCGCCCGCTTTTAATTTTTCGGGAAGTGCCGTTATAGTATCCGTGTCCCCCGATTTAACCCCGAACTCTCCGCATAAGAACCCGCCTTCTATATCAGTCTTTTCGTAGAAGTCGAACTCAACGGCAAGCGTGTTGCCGCCCTTTTTAAGCAAGGCACAGGGAATTTCCGTCAGCGTAAAGCAGTTGTCTATCGGCGTTTTGCGGCTGTGTTCCGTAGATACGGGCGTACCGTTTACAAAAAGTTCAAGCCCGTCCGCCGTTTCGTACATATAGTCAAGCCTTGCGGGAATATATTCCGCGTTAAAATCGTATTCCACCCGTATTCTGCAATGTTTTGTATTGTTTATAAGCCCGAACTTTTCCTTAAACCAAGGCTGTATCATCTGACCGTGTCTTATTTCCAGCCCGAACTTCGCCCTTACCTTTCTATCGGCGTTAAGGATATAGTCTTCGGTCAAAAACTCGCCGTCTATGTAGAGTCTCGCCCTGTCGAGAACCAGCATATTGTCTTCTTCAAGACGGTAATCGAACTCGTCAAGCGTCTTATACGCCGCCCACTTTGCGTCTTTCTCGGGCGCAACCTTTATATCGTCCGAACAGTACAGGGCGTATTCTTCAAACGGCGCAAATTGCTTTGCTATAACCGCAAAGTCGCCTTCACGCTTTACGCTTACGCCGCTTATTAACCCGTCCCGCAAATTAAGTTCGGCGATATTTTTATCGGTCTTTACGCGCATATCCGTGTTTACAGTCGCGTTTTCCTGATTTAAAAAGAATATAAATTCGTCTTTACCGAACTTCTTTCTCTCCACCATAACGTTGCCGCAGGAAACGCGTACCTTGTCGTCTTTTATCTTATCCGCAAGCATCTTGACGTCGAACGGCAGTTTTTCCGCATCTTTTAAATCTTCGGTAAAGTCGTGCTTTACGCCGTCTAAATATTCGGGCGCGTCGCCTAGCAGGTACACCTTGCCGCCGTTTGCCGCAAATTCCTTTACCGCTTTAAGCGTGGTGGCACGAAGATTGTAGTTGCCGTTTAATATCACCGTTTTATAGCGCTTTTTGCCGCAGACGAATTCCGCGCCTTCCGCTTTCCCGTATTTATCGAACAGCCCTTCGTCTATATAGTCGGCGGTAATGCCGCTGTATTTTAAATCACGGTACAGCGCCGCGTACTCGATTTCCATTTTCTTATATATAGGGCACTTGACGTCGAAAAATCCGTAATAGGTGTATTGATTAGACAGTCCCCAAGTGCTTTCGATAGGATTTATTATCGCTACGCCCACCGTGTCTTCGCCGTTTTTCATAAGGTACGAAAGTCTGGCAAAGTAATCTTCTATCAGGCGGTATTCCTTATACCACGCCGATTGATAGAGTATGGACGCGGGGCAATCCCTTTTCGCTTCCCCTTCCATAGTGTACCACGAAAGGTGCGGACAGCGCAGCGTTATTCCGCCCGCAGCCTGCCAGTCGCCGATACGCTTATAATCGGAAAGGTTCATAGGCCAGCCCGAAACTCCGTACATCTCGTCCAGCGTAAAATCTTTGCCGAGTTGCTTAGCCACGGACGATACGAGTGCCGGCACGGTATATACGTTGTTTTCCGAACCCAGATTATCTATGCCCGGGTAATCCATATACTCGTAAAATCTCATCATACTGCCGCTCATAATAGTCTGCGCGGCAAGATTGTCTTCGTGTAAAATATGCCCCGTGAGTTTAAGATTGTTCTCTTTGCACCACGCAAGATACGGCTGCGCAAAGTTTTCCAAGAACAGTTCTTCAAGCACTTCAACGTAGTCGTAAGTTTCCTTTACGAACGCGTCTTCCGATTTTCCGAACCACAGAACGGGCAAGCACTCTTCGAGCCTGTACCCTTTACGCGCGTAAAACTCTTCGAAAAGGCGCGGAGTGTAAGGTATCTCTATTTCCCGGTTGTCTTCTTCGCGGGAAAAGCCCATAAAAAACGATCCGCGATGCGGTTCGTCGGTGAATACTCCGACTATCTCTTTACCGAACTTATCGCCCATAACGCTTTTATATTTTTCGTGCGTGAGTTCGATAAACGTCTCCGTCGCTTCCCTGCACATCGTATCTACGTAAGTAAAACCGTTATAGAAACTGTTGGTAAGCATATTTTGCCAGAAAAACGCAAAAACCCTTTCCCCGTCTTTTTTATCAGCGCAACTATCTATCTTTCTGTAGCCTACCGCCTTGCCTTTATCGTCTAACTTTACCGCGAACACCGCAAGCGTGTTTGCGGGCAATTCGTCGCTATTAAGTTCGATATAAGCCATAGCCTTTTGACGGTACTCTTCCTTTTCGGTAACGAACCCGCCGCAAGTGCCGGACGGCCACCTGTCTTCATCATAGAGATAGGCTTCCATACCGTTTTCTTTAAGAACTTCCACGCAGTAGTCCATAAGTTCCAGCCACTCTTTACCCATATATTCGGTTTTAAGCCCCGTGCGGGAATGTAAGAACACGCCGCCGAAACCCATTTCTTTCATGCAAAGAATTTGCTTTCTGAGTTCTTCTTTATTAAGTTTTCCGTTCAACGACCAGAACGGTTTTGCACGGTATTTCGCCGACGGATTTTTATATTCGTTTAAATCAAACATCCTCTAACCTCATACAACGACAGACTAACTGTCTTCAAAGTTTAATCTTATCACAATATCAGGATTTTTTCAATATTATTTATAAACTCTTTTACATTATTTTTGAACTTTATTTCCGCGCCTGCCGTTTCTTTATTACGTACCCCTTAAAAATGCCGTGTAAATAAACTATAAGCGGCGGAACAAATCTTGTTCCGCCGCTTCTTAATGTTTTGTTTTTACCCTGTCAGGCTTATAATACGGTATAATAATCGCCGCTTAAATTTACAGAATAACCGTCCGCCACGAAGTTGGTTCCTTCGCCTTCCGCCGCACAGTTCGCGGGGTTGAACTTGTAATAACTTCCGCCGTTTACCGTTATGCTTGCCGTGCCGTTTATTCTGTTCGCGTCGTAAACGTTCAACGTAAACTCATACGGCTTCGTAGCGCTGTATACCTGCTGTACGCTGAATTTACCGCCGTTTACCGTAAGACTGCCTTCGTAAACGTATACCGCGTGAACGTTTCCTATAAATTCACCGCTTTCGATTACAAGGTTTGCCCCGTCGCGAACGTCCGCCGCATAGCAGTCGCCCTCTTTGGTAAGCATCTTGCCGTTGCCGACGATTGTAAGCGTGCCGCCCTGTACGCTTATAAACGACCACTTGAACGTCTCGGTATTCCATATATCGTCTCCGTTGTTATACAGAGTTTTTCCGTTTAGGTCAAGCGTTGCGCTTTCGGTAAACACCACTTGCGCTTCCATTGCAACGTCGCTGCCGAGACGAACGTTATATCCGTTTTCAGCCGCACTCTGCAGTTCCGCAAAAGTGTTTGCGGTTATAAGCGGTTTAATAACGCTTTGGTTGTTGCCAGAAGCCGTGTACGCCCCGTCGATAATTATTTCCGCAACCTGTGAATTATTGAGTTCTATGCTTAAAGCAGAGTTGCCCACCTGATCTACTACGATACTCTTCAGAATCAGCGTAGCGCCGCTTTCAACAACGACGTGAGTGGTAGAAGGTATAACTACGTTCGCCGCAACGCTGTTGCCGTTGCCGTCGTTTTTCCTGAATTCGACGTTTCCTACAAAATGCAGGCTGTTGCTTGCCGCGGCAAGATTAAACTCTCCGTTCTCGTCGAACATACTTACGTTGTTAAGTATAACCGTTCCGCTTGCTGCGGTTAAACTGATGCCGCCCGTAGCGATTATAGAACCGTTGTAAATTTCTATTTTGCCGTCAAAGCCGCTTGCAAGCGCAATGCTGAACGAAGGCACGGTTATCGTTTTGCCGTTAAGGTCTATAACGATATTTTTCTGCATATTGTCGATATCGACTATCGAAACGCTTTCGTCTATGTCTTTGGACAATTTTGCTTTCTTGCCGGAACCTACCGCCAACAACAGTTTACTTACGTTATCTATTTCCGAAACGGAAATAATAACCACGCTGTCGTAAGTGGTTTCCACACCGGTAACCACGTCGACACCGAAGCCGCCGACCAGCGCCATACGGATAGTAGAAACGTCGCGGATGTCGAGTGAGTTATCGCCTAAAAGTACCGACAAACTCGTCTGTGCGTTAGCGTCCGCAACTCTCTTAACGAAGTAGATATTGCCTATATCAAACGCTTCGTCAGTCGCCGTAATCCACTCGTCGCCACTTTCAACTTCCGTCATCTGGTAGCCGCCGACTATCCATTGTCTATACAAGGTAATATCGTTAGCGTCCACGCTTCCGTCAGCGTTTACGTCGCCTATACCTATATCGAAACGGTATTCGCCGTAAAGTACGGCGTCGGCGTTCCGATAGGAGTTGTTCATCAGTCTGTTCTCAAATTCGTCATCCAGATACCAGCCGTCGCCGATAAACCAGTTGACCTGCGCAAGCAAACGAACGGTATCGCCGTAAACTAATTTATCGTCGGTATAAAGCGTATCTACGGCAAGTTCGTGCCATTCAGACTGTTTGTCAATCTTATACATATAAGTTAAAGTATAAGTTGCGTTTTCCTGCCATACCGCGTAAAGGGTAATGCTATCTTCGATTACCGTGTCGGCAAAATTAAACGCTGCCTGTGCATCGTCTTCCGCCGACCACACTACAAAGGTGTAATGTCTGAGCGTAGGAGTTTCCGCAGGTACGTCCGCCTTGAACGCCCCCTTTGCGTCAGACTCTTCTAAACCGTCAATATCTACGCCGCTGAATATGAATTGCGTTTCGGGTATATTCTGCGGAACAAATCCGCTGCCGGCAACCGCCTGATCGTAATATCCGGAAACGAAACTTATTGCATATACCACGACGGTATGTATCGAGAACCCGTAGTTGGCATTACTGCTTACTGCGGAAATGCCGACAGTTCCCGCCGCCGTCGCAATCATCGTGTCGCCGATAGCAACGGTGTCTTCAAGGGTTATGATTTTCTGTTCTTCGCTATCAACAACGACGACAGAACCTTTAATATACGAGAAGTCCGTCAATACCGTCTGATCTTCGTCGCCGACAAAGCCGGACAAACTGAACGTTGCGGTCGTCTTCGTATACGCCACTTCAACGATAAGCGGTGCGGGCGCAACGACGACTTCCTTTGTCAAACTTGCGGAAGTCTTGTCGCTATCCACAGTCCAATCGTCGCTTTCGCTGAAAGCGTAGTTGTTAGTATCTTTTAAGATTAACGTCGCCACGAATGCGCCGCTGTCCACCACGTCTTTAACCGAATACTTTTCGTCTTCGCCTATCTCTATGCGGAAGGCAACGAGAGCATCGGAAGCGGTCAGAACGCTTTCGCCCTTAAAGATTTCAAGGTCGTGATCTTCCCCGTCGTAAAGGGCGGAATAGCCTATGAATTCGTAATCGTCAACGTTGACAATCCGCTTATTTACGATATTGCCACTCGTAGTGGTAAGCGTAAGCGCATAATTGTACAACACTTCGGCAAGAACAGCGCCTTCCGTCCATTCCAAGGTATATAACGTACCCGCATTGTCGCCTTTATCGTAAGACGTTTCAATGAGAGAGGTATAACCTTGTATGTCGTCTATACCGTAAGTCGCGTAATTTTCGCCTTCAACCCAAGCGTCCGTGCCGTCGTCAATGGTGATTTCCGGCATATCGTCAAGATAAGCGACGCTTGCGCTTGCATTTATGGTCAACGCTTTCTTTTGTATAGTCATCGTGATCGTATAGGTCGGATTTACTTCCGCTTCGAAAGCATAGCCCCTGCCCGCTACGAACGTGATGCTTACAACGTAAACGTTTGCGTTTTTAACCCTATAATTGCTGTAATCGAAACTGTTTGCGGCGTTAAAGTCAATGCTTTCAAGCCCGTCGAGTTTGTAAATTACTGTCGCAGAAATCTTGTCGTTTTTAACGCTGTTGTTTTCCAGACTTACGACGACTTTCGCATATTCGGAAATCGCGTCGTAAACCTTGTCGTACGACATAGCGTTATTAACGGGAACTAAGATATGATCTGTTTCGCCGTCCACTACGCTGAATTCAACGAACTGTGCAATCAAGTCTTCAAACTGCGCTTTGGTTATGCCGTTTATCGTTATGGTAAGCACGGCGGATAACGTATCGATATCCTCGTCGTTGCCGTCTTTAACGAATTCGCAATTCTGTATATAGCCCGCGTTGATTGTGAAATGCGCGGTTATCGTATAGCCGATTACTTCGTTGTCTTCGTTAAACAGAACGTTAATTGCGCCGTTGCCGCTGCAACCGTCTTCACCGCCGGTATAACTTACGGACAGAATATCTTGGTAGAACTCCGCAATCGTTGCCGATATCGTCTTTTCCGAACCGTCGTAAGTAAACGAACCGTCGTTGAACTTTGCCGTAGCGTCTAATCCGAGTTCGATTTGTTTCTTGGTAATTTCGTAATTACCGTTTACTATCGTAACGTTATAATTATCGTTATCGTACGTTCCGGTTATCGTATAATTGCCGACGTTCGACTGGCTGGTTGCAGCCGTCGAAAGCACGATATTCAGATTGTCGTCCCCGTAAACCGTACCTTCGGTTATTTCGCCCGTAAGCGCGACTATCTCTTCACTCCAAACGCTCGTTTTATCGTGAATTGTATAAGTCGCGTCCGCTTTTACGATGTGAATAATCTGTTTTTCTTCTTCCACGCCGTAAACGAAGTCGCTGGCAGTTGCCGAAATTCCCACGTAATAATCGCCGACGTTCTTTGGTGCGGCAATCTCCGTATAAGCGTCGTTTACCGAATCATAAGTGTACCACTTTATAGTAAACGTTGCGGGATTTACACAGAAAACCTGCTGACCTAACGCGCTGTAAACGAATATAACGTCGTCAAGGGAATTATCAACGTAATAATACTTATCACCGAAGTTGCTTGCGGTAATATCTTCTGCCAGAACGAACTCGCCGTCGATAAACTCGTAATAAGTCGCCGTGCTGTCAAATGCCGTAGCAAGAAGGTAAACGTGGCCGACGGTAAGGCTTTCGCCGTGGTAAATTACGTTTTGTTCTGCAATGGTTATAGTCGCCGCCGCCTGAATAATAACCGAAATCGTGTTGTCAACGTAAATTCTGATTTCGTTATGAATAGCGGACAGTCCCGGTTCGCTTAAAATATACCAGGCATTACTTCTCGTATTGTTATCAACTTCCGACGTCGTATCTTCGGGATAATCGAGTACGAATCCGAAATCGGTATATTTGCCGGGGATGTTGTTTACTATTTCGTATTCAATGACGACCATTATTTCACCGATACCGTTATATAAATCGGTGCTTTCAATCGCTATCTTGCACGGGTTGCTGTCTAAATTCGCAGTCAACGTAGCCGTGCCAAGTGCCGTGGTATTATCTACCGTTATGTTGGCTATCTTGAACGCGTTTTTATTGAATTGCGGTATCAGAAGTACTACGTTTACGCCGTCGTTAACGACAACCCTGTAGTTTACGGTAAACTTTTCGCCGATATTGCCGAGAATAGTTTGACCTATTCCGTCATCCTCGTCATCGTCGCTCAATTCTAATTCGAAATGGATAGAATTAAGATAATCGATATCGTAAACAGCCGTAAAGTAAACGTTTATTTCTTCAGCGGAATCACCTAAAACGTCGCCTGCGACGAAATCGGTTAACGTACCGCTCGGATAGATGGTCTTCGTGCCGTCAATATCCAGCACCCAACCCTTTAAAGTGTACTTTCTGCCGTAATCGTTAAATGCTAACAGCGCTTTATCGCCGTCGTACGCAACGAGCCTATCCGTTAAGTCTAATCTGGACTTAACTTCTAATTCACCGAAGTAGTCCACGTAATGAACTTTAAGCAAGTCGCTGGATATAACCGCCCTTAAAACAAGCGGACCGCTTATCGTTGCAACGTCGCCTTCGGTATAATTGTTTCCGCCCGCAGACCAGCCCGCAAGATAAGTATCGTTATTACCCGTCGATAAGTGTTCGTAAGAAAGAATGGTTACGTCTTCACCGGCAAGATAAACGTTGTCGTCCACGGGAACGCTACCCGTCGCGTCGCCACTGTCGTATTCGACCGTGAAATAGTCGATATAGGTGTTGCCGAGATTTTCGTTCGGCGTAACCGTGGTAACCTGCGTGCCGTTCGCTTCAACCGTTACCGGTTCGTTGTTGACTACGACGTAACTCCAATATTCGTCAGAAGCCGGAGCGGATTTGGTTAGCAAAACAAGCCCCGTCTTCATCGTCGTGCTCTTACCGTTTACGGTCAACTTTGCAACCGACGCAGAAACCGTGCCGTTTATTCTCGTTACCAACTTAAACTCGTAAATCTGTGCCGAAAGCACGATGTCCGTCTGATTAAGTTGCGTGTCAACCTTGGTGTTGAAACCGTTGGCGTAAACCGTGTAAGTGGTATCATCGTCCATCAATACCGAAGTCGTCCACCTCTCGTTATTATATATCAGGACGATAGAATTCTTATCGGCGTCTATAAGTTCAACGCCTTCGATATCCATATTCGTATTAAGATCAACGCTGACCTTGCAATACGGTATCGTTGCCGTAGTGCCGAATTTCGCCACGCCTATCTCGGCCGGAATATTTTCGCCGTTTATAATTATGTTATAAGTATTAGTATCAGCGCCTTTCTGTTTTATCACGCTATATATAGCGTCAAGAGCAGAACTTGCCTCGTCGTCCTTCTGGAGAACTGGCGCGCCGCTACCTGAAAGCGTTATGGACTGAACGTCGTCGTTGCCCGTAACCCTTACTTTCATTGATTCAAAGTAAACGTTATTCGTTCCTTTGTTTAAAGTGCCGGTAATATCAACGCCGTCAAGTTTAGCCGTAAACGTAGCGACGTTGGTTTCAAGCGTCAACGAATACAACCCAGGATTTGACGCCGAAGACGCCACTTTGTAGTTTTTGCCGTTTATGTTGAACGACATAGTTCCGACGTTGGCTTTTACGTTGTCCAGATAAGCCTGAACGGCGTAAGTATAATAGGTCGGCGTCGTCGGACTGGTCGACGCAAAATACTTTTTAGCAACGTTTAAGACGTCTTGCGCTATTTTGCCTTCATAAGGCATAGTAACGGGTTTTAAAACTATATTGCCGTAAGTTCCCTGTGCCGTCTTTATGTTAGTACCCGGCTGATATAATATTGTTTCCGCCGTCGTTAACGGTTTGGAAGAAGAAGTACCGTTGGTATTGTAGCCGTAAGTTGCAACTCTCCAACCAAGGAATAAGTTTTTGCCCGTAGGTACGTAGTCCGGAACTGCAATCGTAGTGCTTTCAAAGGTATATTCCTGCGTTGCGTTAGAGGTTGCGCCCTGGAAAGTAATGGTCCATTTGGTATTCGTGTTGGTATTTACGGTAAAAGTAGTGGCAGATTTGCTTGAACCGGCACTTCCGTTGCCACCACCGCCGCCGCCGTTGCCGCCGGGAACGTCCTGATGGTCGCAATGCGCGTTGCCGCCTCTGCCCGCCTGACCGGGAGCGCCGTAGCCGCCGTAGCCGCCCTTACCGCCGCCGATACAGTTATAGTCGGTGCCGCTGTGATAGTCGCACGCGCCGGAACCGCCGCCGCCAA
>JAFZYZ010000064.1 GCA_017615975.1 Clostridia bacterium
AGATGGCGAACGATTTGGAACGCAGGGAGATCATAAGGACGGGCGAAGACAGACCGCTTAAACTTCACGAAGAGTACAAGCCGTGGAAGGGGTTTGCGTTCGGCTTTATATCTTGCGTTCCTATTCTCGTGCTTTTAGCGTTGCATACCATAGTGTACAACGCCACGGGAAGTTATGCGGGGCTTGGCGCGATAGCGGGAGTAATAGGGCTCATGTTCTTCGTATTTTTCCGTTTAGACGCGGCTTCTTCGACCGCCGAAACAGCGGTAGTGCCGTGGTATACTTATTACGGCGCGCTTATCGCGTTGCCGGTGATTATGCTTATAACGGGCATAGCGTATATTTTAGGCGCGAAAAAGATAATGCGCCAGCAAGAAATGATAAAAGAAAAACAACGCCAGATTTACGGAGATTCGCTTTGAGAATAATAGGCGGCGTATATAAAGGCAGAACCCTTTACGGATTCCGCGGCGAAAATATAAGACCTACGTCCGACAGCGCGCGTGAAAGCCTTTTCAATATTTTAGGCGATATTTCGGGCGCGGATTTTCTCGACCTGTTTTCGGGTACGGGGGCAGTCGGCATAGAAGCCTTATCCCGCGGGGCGAAAGCGGTTTTTAACGATATAGATAAAGAGAGCGTTTCGCTTACGCGCGCAAATCTACAAAAAATAGGCGCAAGTGCGGAAGTGTATTGTTCGGACGCGTTGGAATTTATAAAGACGTCGCGCAAAAAGTTCGACGTAATATTTTTAGATCCGCCCTATAAAAGCCAAAAAATCCGCGAACTGTTAGACGGCGTTTCGCTTATATTAAAGGACGGCGGTAGGGTGATTTTCGAAAACGAAAAGCCTTTTTCGGGCGTTGCCGAAAATCTCGTGCTTACCGACGTCAGAAGATACGGCAGGGCGATTATTCACTTTTTCGAGAAATATTCGGGCGGGGCGGCGGTTTACGCAGGCACTTTCGATCCTATAACGATAGGGCACTTACGTTCTTTAAGCGATACCGTGAAAGCCTTTAAAAAAGCGTTCGTAGTAGTCGGCGAAAACGCAAAAAAAACGCCGACTTTTACCGAAGAAGAACGGGCGGAGTTAGCCTCCATAGCCCTTGGCGGCGAAAATGCGGAAGTCGTTAAATTTTCCGATTTTAAAAGCGAGAAAGAATACGGCGAGTTTTTAGAAGAAATGGGCGTGCGCTATTACGTGCGCGGAATAAGGGACGAAAAGGATTTCGGCTACGAAAAGAAAGCGGAGAAAAAGAACGCCGTGATTTATCCGTTTATAAAGACTGCGTACATTTTTTGCGACGACGATATGAAAGATATCAGTTCCACCAAAGTAAAAGCCGCGCTTAAAAAAGGAGAAGACGCGCTGCGGTATATTCCCGCGCCCGCGCGTGCGAAATTTGCCGAGATTATGCAAAGAAAAGAAGGGAAAATATAAGCCCTATACAGAAATTTAAGACAGCCGCCAGCGTTTTGGAAAGTAAAAACGGGGCGGTTTTTATTTTTGCCTTATTTAAGTACGCGACGGATTGCGCTATTACAGAAATTCCGCCGAACCCGCATATGGCGGCGGCAATAGGCAGGGTGAAAAGAGAAATTCCGCCGCCCGCTATAATTTTAAGCCCGCGCGTACACTCGAAAAGTCCGTTTGAAATTCCGTCGGAAATAGCGGCGTTATCGGTAAAAAGCCCGAAAAAGCCGTTTAAAATTTTCATAGCGCCAAGCCCCGTCAGCATTTCCGTTAAAAGATAAAACACGGTGATTATTCCGCCCACTAAAAGCACCGAACTCACGGCGGAAAACACCCCGTCGAAGAGTATATTATCGGACTTTGAAAGGGTAAGCGGCGGAGTTTTAAGCGGTTTTTCGCCGCGTTTATAAAATGAAAAAATAAAACCCACCGCTAACACCGATATTATATGAGTTAAATAAAGGCACAGCCCGAAAAAGGGGTTGTTAAAAGTCAGATTGCCCACGCTTGCTATTAAAAACACGGGCGAAGATGACGAACACAGCGCGGCGGCGCGTTGGCTTTCGGCTTTTCCGATAAGGTTTGCGTTTTTTAAGTCGGCAACCGTTTTCGCGCCGACGGGATAGCCCGACATAAGGCTTATAAACAGCGCGTAGCCCGCCGCCCCGTTCACGTTGAAAAGCCGTTCGGTGATAGGGGAAAGCGCGGCGGTTATTTTGCCCGTTATTTTCAGCGCGGAGATAAGCGAAGTTATTACAAGGTAGGGAAAAAGCGCGGGCAGCACCGCCGCCGCCCATAATCTTATTCCGTCCATTACCGCGGCGTTATAAGTTTTGTCCGTAGATAACGTTATCGCCGCCAAAAGCAGGGCTAAAAGGGCTAAAATTTCGGCAAAATCGCGTATTTTAAAGGTTGGTTTTGACATAACGGTTAAAAGTTCTTATAATAAGGTATTTCTACGCTTGAAAAATAATGACCGTTATGTTAAAATATTGCTATGGATTTGTTTGATTTGAAAAAGGACGGCAATAAAAGCGTTCCGCTTGCCGAAAGGATGCGCGCGAATACTCTCGCGGAATTTCTTGGGCAGGAACATATCGTCTCTAAATCGGGGCTTTTATTCCGCGCCATAAAACTGGACAGGCTTGGCAGTTGTATTTTCTGGGGGCCGCCTGGGTGCGGAAAGACCACGCTTGCCAACGTCATCGCTAATAATACCGACGGAAACTTCGTAAAACTAAACGCCGTCTCCTGCGGGGTGGCGGACGTGAAACGGGTGGTTGATAAGGCGCACGAAGATTTGCGGATGTTCGGTAAAAAGACCTATCTTTTACTCGACGAGTGCCACCGTTTCAATAAAGCGCAAAGCGACAGCCTTTTACCCGCCGTGGAAAGCGGCGATATAATATTTATCGGTTCTACGACCGAAAATCCTTATGCGTCTATGACGCCCGCTATCGTTTCACGCTGCCGCGTGTTTGAGTTAAAGCGTTTATCGGACGAGAATATTATAACCGCCCTGAAAAAAGCGATTAAAGACGAAGAAAAAGGGCTGGGCAATATGAATATCGTAATGGACGACGATGCGCTGTGCCATATAGCGCGCACCGCCGCGGGTGATCTTCGCGTGGCGTATAACGCCTTGGAACTTGCGGCATTGACGACAGAAGCGCAAGACGGAGTCGTTCATATTACCATT
The DNA here is from genome assembly GCA_017615975.1 of Clostridia bacterium. GTDB lineage: Bacteria > Bacillota > Clostridia > Christensenellales > Borkfalkiaceae > UBA1259. The sequence continues at coordinate 3,177 of JAFZYZ010000064.1, forward strand.
AAAGACGCGGAAGAATCCATACAGCAGAAAGCGTTATCGTTCGACGAACAGATGTACTACGATATGCTTTCGGCGTTCTGTAAGAGTTTAAGGGGCAGCGACGCGAACGCCGCGCTTTACTATATGCAGCGGCTGATTAAAGGCGGTTGCGATCCGTTGCTTATTATAAGACGGGTGATAGCCCACTCTGCGGAAGACGTGGGTATGGCAGATCCCAACGCGCTTGTAGTCGCTACCAGCGCGCTGCTCGCTTACGAACGGATGGGCCTGCCCGAAGGGCTTTTGCCTATTTCGGAAGCGATAATCTACGTATGCGAAGCGGAAAAATCCAACTCCGTGGTGATAGCGATGGATAAGGCGGCAAAGGACGCAACGGAGATAAAGGACGACGCCGTTCCGCCGTGGGTGAAAAACGCCGTGTACGGTAGCGATAGCGACAAGGCGGCGGCGCGGCAGTATAAATATCCGCACGATTACGGCGGGTACGTCAAGCAGCAGTATCTGCCCGACGGCTTAAAAGACAGGGTGTATTATATTCCCAAAGACAACGGCTACGAAAAGACCGTTAAAGAGATAAGAAAAAGAAAAGGCAAAAACGATTAAAGGTGTAAAATGGACTACTCGTTAAAACTTTCCAAAGAATTTTCCTTAAAAGAAGAATACGCGAAAAACATAATCGCGCTTATAGACGAAGGCAATACTATTCCGTTTATAGCGCGCTACCGCAAGGAGATGCACGGTTCGACAGACGATCAGGTGTTGCGCGAATTCGAAACGCGGCTTAAATACCTTCGCAATCTCGACAAGAGAAAGCAGGAAATAGCGGACGCTATAACGGAACAGGGCAAGATGACCGACGAAATAGCGTTATCACTCGCCAAAGCCGAGACGATGACCGAGGCGGAAGATATTTACCGCCCGTATAAACAAAAGCGCAAAACGCGTGCGTCGGTGGCAATCGAAAAGGGGTTATCGCCGCTTGCGGATATTATAGAAGCGCAAAATCACGACACCGTTCCAGAAGAAGTTGCGAAAGAGTATTTGAACGAAGACAAGGGGGTTTTAACGGTGCAGGACGCAATCGGCGGTGCGTCGGATATTATAGCGGAACGGGTTTCCGATAACGCCGAACTTCGCAAGACCTTGCGCGAAAAGATTGCGGCGACGGGTGAAATTGCCTGTAAACTTCTGGAAAACGAAAAGGCTAAAACCTACGATATGTACGCTGATTACAGCGAAAAGATAGCCAAAATCCCGTCTCACAGGATACTTGCTGTTAACCGCGGCGAAAAGGAAGACTGCTTAAAAGTGGATATAGTAGTCGATACCGAAAGTTTTATCGCGGCGGTGCAGTCGGTTTTCGTTAAAAACGACAGTTTATCCGCGGAAATAGTCAAAGCCGCCGCGGCGGACGCTTTTGATAGGCTTATATTCCCGTCAGTATCGCGCGAAGTAAGGAACGAGATTACCGAACGGGCAAGCGAACAGGCGATAAAGATGTTCGAAGTGAACTTAAAGCCCCTTTTATTGCAACCGCCATTAAAAGGCAGTATAATTTTAGGGCTTGATCCCGCCTACCGTACGGGCTGTAAACTTGCGGTGATAGACGAAAAAGGGAACGTACTTGCTACGGACAAAATTTTCCCCACTCCGCCGCAGAACAGGATAGAAGAAGCGGAACAAAAAGTGCTTGCGCTTGTAGAAAAGTATAAAGTAAACGTTATTTCCATAGGCAACGGCACGGCAAGCAAGGAAAGTGAAATTTTCGTGGCGAACCTGCTTAAAAAGTGCGCTTTGCCCGTGTCTTACGCGGTGGTGAACGAAGCGGGCGCGTCCGTTTACAGCGCGAGTAAACTCGGGGCGGAAGAATTTCCCGATTTCGACGTAACCGAACGCAGCGCGGTGTCTATTGCAAGAAGGCTGCAAGATCCGCTTGCGGAACTTATAAAGATAGACGTTAAGTCGATAGGCGTGGGACAGTATCAGCACGATATGCCCGAAAACCGCTTGGAAGAAGTTTTGGGCGGCGTGGTGGAAGACTGCGTTAACAGCGTGGGCGTGGACTTAAACACCGCGTCTGCAAGTCTTTTGTCTTACGTTGCCGGCTTAAACAGCGGTATTGCCAAGAGTATAGTAGAATACAGGAAAACGGCGCGTTTTGTTAAGCGTGAGGATTTGCTTAAAGTAAAGAAACTCGGTGAAAAGGCGTTCGAACAGTGCGCGGGCTTTTTACGGATAACCGACGGGTTCGTGCTGGATAACACCGCCGTTCACCCCGAAGATTACGACGCGGTTAAAATCTTGCTTGAAACCACGGGTTATACTTTGGACGACGTGGCGGCGGGCAAAATTTCCGATATAAAAGACAGGGTGAATAAAGCGGGCGTAAAGACCGTAGCCGAAAAGTGCGGCGTGGGCGAACCTACCTTAAACGATATTATAACCGAACTGTTAAAACCGGGGCGTGATATAAGGGATTCGCTCCCGAAGCCCATTTTATACAGCGAACTTCTTGACCTATCCGACTTAAAGGAAGGTATGGAACTTAACGGCACGGTGAGAAACGTTATAGATTTCGGGGTATTCGTGGATATCGGCGTGCATCAGGACGGGCTTGTGCATATTTCGCAGATTTCCGATAACTATATAAAGCACCCGTCGGAAGTCTTGAAAGTAGGCGACATAGTGAAAGTTAAAGTCTTGGGCGTGGATAAGGAAAAGAAGAAGATTTCTTTAACGCTTAAAACTTCTACTCTTCCGCACGGTATCGCCTCGGGCGAAAACAAGACGGACAGAGAAAGAAAAGAAGGGCATAAAAACGCCGAAAAGAAAAAGCAGCAAAATCTTTCAAAAGACGATATGCTTGCTATGCTTTATAGAAAATTCGGAAGATAATAAACGGCTGATAAACTTCGTTATGCGGCGTTTCTGCTTGGCGTGTTGACTTCAATGACCAAAAAGGTCAATTTCAGCCAAAACGCCGCGCGAGCCTTGCCTAACTCGTTTCTCAACCGTTTATAAGGTATAAATAAAATTCATCATATACGGAGATGCTTATGATTAAACTCATTAACAGCGGTGTAATTTATTCGGGCGGAAAACTCGTTAAAGTAAAATCCGCGCCGGCGGGCGGCAAAGAAAAGACTATTTCCTATAAAATTCTTTCCGCGCACAACACGTCGGGCGACAGTAAAAAACTTAAAATCAAGTTCGACGAAATAACTTCGCACGACATTACCTACGTCGGTATTATTCAGACGGCGAAGGCTTCGGGGCTTGACCGTTTTCCGCTGCCTTATACGCTTACCAACTGCCACAACTCTCTTTGCGCGGTAGGGGGCACTATCAACGAAGACGATCACGTTTTCGGGCTTTCCGCCGCTAAAAAGTACGGCGGAACTTACGTGCCGCCACACCTTGCCGTTATTCATCAATTTATGCGTGAAGAAAGGGCTTACTGCGGCGCGATGATTTTAGGTTCTGATTCCCACACCCGCTACGGCGCGCTTGGAACTATGGCTGTTGGCGAAGGCGGGCCGGAACTGGTTAAACAGTTGCTTTCCCGCACCTACGATATAGATTATCCCGAAATAGTGGCGGTGCGCTTAAAAGGTAAACGCCGCAGGGGCGTAGGCCCGCACGACGTAGCGTTAGCGCTCGTCGCCGCGACCTTTAAAAAGGGTTTTGTTAAAAATAAAGTGTTGGAATTTATCGGCGACGGCATAGATAAACTTTCTATGGATTACAGGCTTGGCATAGACGTTATGACTACCGAAACGACCTGTCTTTCTTCGGTATGGCAGACGGACGAAAAGACGCGCGCGTATTTAGAAGAACACGGAAGGGCTGACGGCTATAAGCAATTATCGCCCGAAGACGGCGCGTATTACGACAGGGCGATAGAGATAAACCTATCTAAAGTAGAACCTATGATAGCCCTGCCGTTCCACCCGTCCAACGCGTACACCATAAGGGACTTTTTATCCCGCCCGTACGAACTTTTAAGAGAGTGCGAAATAGCGGGCAAGAAACTTCTGCCCGAAGGCAAGGGGGAATTCCGCCTTACCGATAAGATAAAGGACGGCAAAGTGTACGTTGAACAGGGCGTTATAGCGGGCTGTGCGGGCGGTACTTACGAAAACATCGCCGAAGCGCAGAATATTTTAGACGGCGCGGCGGTAGATAACGAAAACTTTACGCTGAACGTGTATCCGTCAAGTCAACCGGTGTATAAAGGGCTTATAGACGGCGGATATATCGGCAAACTTATGGAAAGCGGCGCTGTGGTAAAAACGGCGTTCTGCGGGCCCTGTTTCGGCGCGGGCGACGTGCCGCAGAACAACGGGCTGTCAATAAGACACACTACCCGTAACTTTGAGAGCAGAGAAGGCAGTAAGCCGGCGAACGGGCAACTTTCGGCCGTGGCGTTAATGGACGCGAGAAGTATTGCCGCGACGGCGAAAAACGGCGGCGCAATAACTTCCGCGCTGGATATAAACTATAAGACGAAAGTCAAAAAGTATAAATTCGACGATAAGATTTATAAGGCGAGAGTGTTCGGCGCGGTGGGAAAACCCGATAAAGCGGCAAATCTCGTTTACGGGCCGAATATAGCCGACTGGCCCAAGATGGAAGAGTTAAAAGACGACCTTTTACTTAAAGTCGTATCGGTGCTTAAAGACGCGGTGACGACTACCGACGAACTTATACCGTCGGGCGAAACGTCGTCTTACCGTTCCAACCCCTTGAAACTTGCGGAATTCGCACTTTCGAGAAAAGATCCCGAATACGTAAGCCGCGCCAAAGCGGTAAAAGCCGAAGGCTTTCCGAAAGGCTTGCCGATAGATAGCGCGAAAACCACCTACGGCAGCGTGGTGTGTTCGGTAAAACCTGGGGACGGTTCGGCAAGGGAACAGGCGGCGTCCTGCCAGAGAGTGTTGGGCGGAGTTGCGAATATCGCCGAAGAATACGCCACCAAACGTTATAGAAGCAACCTTATCAACTGGGGTATGATACCTTTTATAGTCGAGAAGAACGACTTTACCGTCGGCGAATACGTCTATATAAAGGGTATAAAACAGGCGATAATTTCGGGCGCGGAAAAAATAAGCGCCGAGGTGATAGGCGAAAACAAGCGTAAAATCACTTTGAAAATCGGAGACCTTACGCCTTCCGAGAAAGAGATAATAGTAAAAGGTTGCCTTATCAACTATTACAGAAGCGGAAAATAGAGAATTTTAATAAATCCTGAAAGGTTTTTCTCCGCCCGCGGCAAATTGCCGCGGGCGGAGAACTTTTAAACG
>JAFZYZ010000065.1 GCA_017615975.1 Clostridia bacterium
GCGCACCTTTATCGAACACTTGGTTGAGCGCGGGTATCAAAACCGCACGATAGGCTTAATAGAAAACGGTTCTTGGGCACCGCTTGCCGCAAAAGTTATGAAGGAAATGTTTGCCGCAAGCAAAAATATAGAGTGGCTTAATACTACGGTAAAAATCAAGTCGGCTGTCAACGCTGTAAACAGAGAAGAAATAAAGGCGATGGCGGAAGAACTTTGCCGCGACTATATAGCACGCAGCGGCGACAAGGCGAATAAAAACGACCTTTCGGCGCTTTTCTGTATCGGCTACGGATTGTACGTTATCACGTCTAACGACGGAAAAAAAGACAACGGGCTTATCGTAAACACGGTAACGCAGGTAACCAACACCCCAAACCGTATCGCGGTAACGATAAACAAGGCAAACTATTCGCATCACGTTATCAAAAGCAGCGGCAAAATGAACGTAAACTGCCTGTCGGTGGACGCGCCGTTCTCGGTTTTCGAGTGTTTCGGTTTTAGAAGCGGAAGGAACGTGGATAAATTTGAAAACACGGAAGTCGCGCGTTCGGACAACGGGCTTGTTATTTTGCCCAAACATATAAACGCGGTAATGTCGCTTGAAGTGGAGCAGTACGTCGATTTGGACACGCACGGGATGTTCATTTGCAAGATTACCGAAGCGAGAGTTTTAAGCGACAGGGAAACTATGACTTATACTTACTATCAAAACAACGTTAAACCAAAACCCGAAACGGAAGGCAAAAAGGGCTACGTCTGCAAAGTCTGCGGCTACGTGTACGAAGGCGACACTCTTCCCGAAGATTTCGTTTGCCCCTTGTGTAAGCACGGCGTTGCCGACTTCGAACCTATTTCTTAAAATCATATTAAGATACAACGAAAAAGCATCTCGTCAGAAATTGTAAACGTAATTGCTATATAATATATATAATGTATATATCAAAACGTTTGTAAAACTCCCGCGGCGTAAACTCCGCGGGAATTTTTTTAGAAAACGTCAATAAATTTCGTTAAAACCGTTGACTTTAAAACGCTTTTCATTTATAATCACAATTACCCACATTTTGCGGGGAGTGCCGTAGTTTTCTCAAATCGTTAAGTTTTTTCAAACGATTTCAGGCGTAAAAAAACAAAAATTGTGGTTTTTTGAAACCAAAAAACACAATATTTTGTGTAGTGAAAAAAGATTGCAAAATTCTTAAAAAAATCTTTAAAAACACTAAAAAAATGCTTGACTTAAAAAGGGGACTATGGTATTATAAGTAGGCTGTCGCAAACGAGGCACTCGTTTTAGGCAGAACGTCAACCGATGTTGACGGTACGTTGTTTAAAAACTGAATAGAAGGAAATAAGACAAAATAATAGTTATTTTGAAAGTTTCTGTCAAAATCTTTGAAGTATGAAATATGTACTTTGAAAACAGTCATTAAATGACAAAACGCTAAATAAAGCGAAATTCGTTAGAGCAGTTGAGAAATTCGTTTCTCGGCTTTAAATCATTAACTCAAGAGTTTGATTCTGGCTCAGGACGAACGCTGGCGGTGTGCTTAATACATGCAAGTCGAGCGGACTTATGGGGGCTTGCTCCCATAAGTTAGCGGCGGACGGGTGAGTAACGCGCGAGCAACCTGCCTATATCTGGGGAATAACACAGAGAAATTTGTGCTAATACCGCATAAGACCACAGTGGGGCATCCCACAGGGGTAAAAGATTTATCGGATATAGATGGGCTCACGTACCATTAGATAGTTGGTAGTGTAACGGACTACCAAGTCGACGATGGTTAGCCGACCTGAGAGGGTGATCGGCCACATTGGAACTGAGATACGGTCCAGAC
>JAFZYZ010000066.1 GCA_017615975.1 Clostridia bacterium
CGGCAGTCCCCTGTGTGTTTGGTGGGGATAATAGTTAAAGTCAAAAACAAAAGACAGGTAAAAAACCTGTCTTTTGTTTTGGTGAAACTAACGGGATTCGAACCACCCGGAAGGTATTAAAAAAGTTAGGAAAATTCTTGCGATTTTGCGATTTCTGTTCCCCAAAAACGCAAAATTATTATAATTTGTTAAAAATGCTGTCGGCGTAGCGAACGGTTTCCATAGCGTCTTTGGCGTATTTGTCCGCACCCATTTTGTTTGCATATTCTTCGGTTAAAACCGCGCCGCCGACCACCACTTTGCACCAAGGCGCAAGGCGTTTTATAAGTGCGACCGTCTTTTCCATAGCGGGGACGGTCGTCGTCATTAAAGCGGAAAGCCCTAAAAGCGGTGCGTGTCTTCTTACCACTTCGTCCGCAATTTTCTCGGGCGGTACGTCTTTTCCTAAATCTATAACGTTAAAGCCGTAATTTTCCAAAAGCAGTTTTACGATGTTTTTGCCTATATCGTGTATGTCGCCGAAAACCGTCGCTAAAACGAAATCGCATTTGATACTTCCGTTTTTCGCGGCGGATTTTTCCTTTATTATTTCAAAAGCCGCTTTTGCCGCTTCCGCACTCATAAGTAGTTGCGGAAGATACACCGTCTTTTCTTCGTAACCTTTCCCGACTTCATCGAGCGCGGGAATTATCTCTTCGTTTATAAGCGCCAAAGGTTCTTTATCTTCCAGAAGTTTTTTCGCGGACTTTGCCGCTTGGTCTTTTAAGCCTTTTATTATCGCAGTTTTAAGTCCCGCATCTTCTTCCGTGCGTACGGGCACAATCTCCGCGGTCGCGTTTTTCGTCGCAAACGCTATATAATCGTTGAAATTTGCATCCTTTCCCGTAAGCGCGTTAAAAGCCTTTACGCTTTTCATTACGGGTGCGGAGAAAGGATTGATTATAGCCATATCGAGCCCGCTTTCAAGCGCAAGCGTTAAAAACGCGGCGTTAAGCGTTTCTCTGTCCGGCAGTCCGAACGACACGTTGGAAACGCCGAGCGACGTAAAACAACCGGTTTTTTCTTTTATAAGTTTAAGCGCGTCGAGCGTTACGTTTGCAGCAATGGGATTTGCCGAAACGGTCATACAAAGAGTATCGAAAATTATGTTTTCCTTATTTAAGCCGTATTTTTCCGCTTCGTTTAAGATTTTAAGTGCTATATCGAGCCGTCCGTTCGCGGTATCGGGAATTCCGTTTTCATCGAGCGTAAGCGCTATAATCGCGCCGCCGTATTTTTTGGCGATAGGGAAGACCGCTTCCATACTCGCTTTTTTACCGCTGACGGAATTGATGAGCGGTTTGCCGTTATAAAGCCTTACCGCCTTTTCCATAGCGACCGCATCTGAAGAGTCTATTTGTAAAGGCAGGTCGATTATCGCTTGTAAACTTGCTACTATGTCGGGCAGAACGGTTTTTTCGTCTATATCGGGGATACCGACGTTTACGTCGAGAACGTCCGCGCCGCTTTCCGCCTGATTTACGCCTTCTTTTAAGATATAACCTTTATCGTTTTCTATCAGCGCTTGTTTAAAGCGTTTTTTACCCGTCGGGTTTATTCTTTCGCCTATAACGACGGGTTTAAGACCGAATCTTACTTCGTGCGAGTAAGAAGATATGCGCGTCAGGCGTTTCGGTTCTGTCGTTTTTGGAGTGATATCCTTTACCGCTTGCGCCAAAAGTTTTATATATTCGGGCGAAGTTCCGCAGCACCCGCCGACTAATCTGACGCCTTTATTAACGGCGGTCGCCACGATTTTCGCGAAATCTTCCGCCGACACGTCGTAAACGGCTTTACCGTTTAAGTTTTTAGGTATCCCCGCGTTCGGCATAAAGATTACGGGTAAAGAAGAACACTCTAAAAGGTCGTCTACTACTCCCGCAAGCTCGTCAGGCCCGTAAGAACAGTTTACGCCCATGGCGGTAACGCCCAAGCCTTCGAGCATAGTCGACATCGCGGCAGGTGTCGCACCCGTCATAAGTTTACCGTTTTCGCCGTACGCGTTGGAAACGAAAATAGGCAGGTCGCAGTTTTCCTTTGCCGCGATAACCGCCGCTTTCGTTTCGTAACTGTCGTTCATCGTTTGTATAAAAATGATTTCCGCGCCGTATTTAGCGCAAAGCCTTACGGTCTTCGCGAAAATCTCTATCGCGTCTTCAAATTTCAGGTCGCCGTATGGTTCTAAAAGTTTACCCGTAGGTCCTATGTCCGCGGCAACGAATTTTTCCTGTTTTGCCGTGGATAACTCCCGCGCTGTCTTTACGTTATCAAGGGCGGCGGCGATAACTTCTTCAAGTTCAACGTCGTTAAAATGCAGAGAGTTTGCGCCGAAAGTATTTGCGGAAACAACGTTGCTGCCCGCGTCGTAATAGGCTTTATGCAGATCGATAAGTTTTTCGGCGTGGGAAATATTCCACCGTTCGGGAAGTTCGTTGACTTTCAGCCCCGCTTTTTGAAGTTCCGTACCCGTTGCGCCGTCTAAAACGACGATATTGTCTTTAAGAAAAGTTTTAATATCCATTTTATCTCCGATAATCGCAATTGAATTTAGCGCAGTTTTTACAATTACGCTCTTTGTTATCGCAAGCCCCGTTTATTCCCGCAAACGCCGTTACCGATTTTGAAGGCGACATAAGCAGACTGTCGTTTAAAGTAAGCCCCAAATGTTTTTGCGGGTTAAGCAGGTTAAAAATATCTCTTTGCGCGGCAAGCGATAAGTCCCCGTAGCCCGCCGAAAATCTCGGCGACAATTTAATGCCGCGCGACTTTTCGTAGTCGGCAATAAATAAGTCGATAAAAGTTTCCACCCGTTCCGCGCCGAGCGCCTGTAAAATAAGCGCTCTTACAGGATCTATTTCCGTGTATTTTTTTATGAGCCTGTCTATGCCCATACCTATAGTGCAGGCAAAGATAAGAGCAGATTTTGCACCGTGAAGCGCGGTTGCGAGATTTTTACTTTTAAGCGTGAATACGGAAAAATCCGTCTCGTCGTTTTTTACCGAAACGGGTGTTTCGGTAAAACAGACGGCAAAACCCACGGCTTTTTCCTTTTCGCACTCCGAAAAACAGTCGTCTATCAGCGTTTTTAAGTTCTCGTCGGATTTTTTAGCGCCCGAATAACGCAAAACTTCGTTATAATTTACGGGCGCACCCGAATAAGTTTTGATTTCTACTTTATACACTTTTTATTTGCCTAAAATATCGGTTAAATTTTTCATTATTTTTTCCGCGACGTCGGGCTTATTCATGGTGTAAACGTGAACGTTTTTAACGTTGTTCGCGTAAAGGTCTATTATCTGGTCGGTGGCGTAGGCTATGCCCGCCTGTTTCATAGCGGAAGGATCGTTTCCGAACCTGTCTACAAGGCTCTTAAATCTTCGCGGCATAAACGACCCCGAAAGTTTTATCGCGCGTTCAACTTGCTTTGCGCTCGTTATCGGCATAATGCCCGCGATTATCGGAATATTGATACCCGCTTCGCGTATTTTATATAAAAACGCGTATAGGAGGTCGTTGTCGAAAAACATCTGTGTAGTCAAAAAATCGCATCCTGCGTCTACCTTTTCTTTTAAGAAGGCTATATCGTCTTTACTCGTTTCGCTTTCAGGGTGTTTTTCGGGATAGCACGCGCCGCCGATGCAAAAATTTGCGCCGCTATTTTTTATTTCGCGGATAAGGTCTACCGCGTGTTTATAGTCCCAACGACTTCTATCGTCGTTTATTTTATCTTCGGGAATATCGCCGCGGAGCGCCATAACGTTCTCTATGCCGCTGTCAATCATATCTTTAATGCGTTCTTTAACGGTGTTTTTATCCGAAGATACGCAGGTCAAGTGCGCCAAAGTTTCCACGCCGTAAGCGCGCTTAATATTTTCCGCTATTTCGAGGGTGTATTTACTCGTTCCGCCGCCCGCTCCGTAAGTAACGCTGACAAAAGACGGTTTTAGCGCCGCGATTTTTTCGGTCGCGTTTTTTACTACGTCGAATACGTCTTCCGATTTCGGCGGAAACACTTCAAAAGAAAGCGATAATTCTTTTCTGTTTAAAATTTCGGTAAGTTTCATAGCGACACCTTTATCCGTTCGTTATTTTTAAAGTATATCATTTTACAAGGTTAAAGTCAATGATGGTATAACTGCCTTTAACTAAAATGATTGACAAACGCTCTAAAAAAAGTTATTCTTTAAATAGCGTTTGAACTTTGGGTGATTTATTACGTCAAAGCGTAGCAGGGGAAGTACGGTGAAAACCCGTCGCAACAGCCATTACGGTTACAGTCCGAATGCCTGCCAAGCGTTAAAGGCTGTTTCTCGGGCGAAAGGAGAAAAAAACAGTCTTTTATTTGTTTACTTTTTTAACGCCCGAGTTTCGGGCGTTTTTTATTATTGATTAAATTTTAAAGGAGATACCTATGAAAAAGGCTGTTGCTTTATTGCTGTGCGTTATGCTTTTTTGCGCTTTACTTTGCGGGTGTGGCGCAAAGACGAAAGTCTTAAAAGAAACTGACGAGTTTATCGTTATAACTCCGTCGGAAGATTTCGTTGGCAAAACGCTTAAAGACTGTATGGACGACTTAAAAACTCGCGGGGAACTTGAATTTACCGTAAATAACGGTATGATATCATCTATAAACGGCATTGATAATCCTGCCGATTACAGTTATTGCTGGATGCTTTATACCGACGACGCGGAAAATTCCAACGACGCTTGGGGCACGGTAGTATACGAAGGTAAAACTTACGCTTCGGCAACGCTCGGCGCGGAATCTCTCGTTATAGCCGAAGATTGCGTTTATATCTGGGTTTATACCAAGTTCTGATAATGCGTTCCACGCGGTTTATAACCATAACGGCGCTTTATACCGCGCTTTTAATAGGCGTACAATTTGCGCTTGCGGGAGTCGCGGGCGTAGAACTCGTAACGGTTTTCTTTCTCGCTTTCTGCTATGTGATAGGCGTTAAAGCGGGCGTTACGGTTGCCGTTTGTTTTTCTACGATACGCTGTTTTCTGTTCGGGTTTTATCCGTCGGTTATTA
>JAFZYZ010000067.1 GCA_017615975.1 Clostridia bacterium
AGAATTTATAACGGCAGCGTTATTTTCGGGTTTGCGGGTTCGGTGGCGGACGCGTTTACCCTTTCCGAACGCTTTGAAGAGATGCTTAATAAGTATTCGGGCAATTTAATGCGCAGCGCGGTGGAACTTGCGGAACTCTGGCGTTCGGACAAGGTGAGAAAGTTGGAAGCGATGATGATAACCGCTGATAAGGACAGCCTTTTAATCGTTTCGGGCACGGGTGAAGTGATAGAACCTGAAGACGGCGTTTGCGCAATCGGCAGCGGCGGAAATTACGCTTTGGCGGCGGCGCGCGCACTCAAACAGGAAACAAAGTACAGCGCCGAAGAGATTGCGAAAAAGGCGCTTAAAATCGCCAGCGAGATATGCGTGTTCACCAACGAGCATATAACCTGCGAAGTGTTATAAGGGGGAAACGTTATGGATTTAAGTCCCAGACAGATAGTAGAACAACTGGATAAATATATAATCGGACAGTCGGAGGCGAAAAAGGCGGTGGCGATAGCGCTGCGCAACAGATACCGCCGTAGCAGGCTGTCGAAATCGGAGATGGACGAAATAACGCCCAAGAATATCATAATGAAAGGGCCTACGGGCGTAGGTAAAACGGAAATCGCAAGGCGACTTGCAAAACTCGTCGGCGCGCCCTTTATAAAGGTGGAAGCGACAAAGTACACCGAAGTGGGCTACGTCGGCAGAGACGTGGAGAGTATGATACGCGACTTGGCGGAATGTTCGGTGCGCCTGGTTAAGGAAGAACGCTTTAAAAAGGTAATGGAAAAGGCGGGCGCGTCTGTGGACGCGCGGCTGGTAAAGATGCTTGCCGAAGCCCGCAAAATGGATAAAGGCGAAACGCCCGACGCTATTTTCGAACAGAATATCGCGGAAGGTTTGAAAAAAGGCTATTACGATAACGAAATAATAGAACTTGAAATAGTGGACGCGCCAAAACCTATGGAGTTAGTTCCGGGCGGCGCGGAGATAAGTATCGGTAATATTTTCGGGGATTTTCTGCCCAAAAAACATAAGCGCAGAAAGATTTCCGTAAAAGAAGCGCGCCAGCGCCTTTTAGACGAAGAGGCGGATAAACTTATCGACAAAGATTCTCTTAATGAAGAGGCGATACGCCGTGCCGAACAGGAAGGCATTATCTTTATAGACGAGATTGATAAAATCGCGGCGAAAGGTTCGGGTAGCGGCGGACAGGACGTCTCGCGCGAAGGGGTGCAAAGAGATATCCTGCCGATAGTCGAAGGTTCTACCGTAGTTACCAAGTACGGGCCTATTAAAACCGACTATATTCTGTTTATCGCGGCGGGGGCGTTCCACGTTTCCAAGGTGTCAGACTTAATCCCCGAACTGCAAGGCAGATTCCCCATACTCGTGGAACTCGACAGCCTTACCAAAAAGGACTTTATCGAGATTTTGACCAACACGCAGAACGCAATAACCAAGCAGTATTCCACGCTTTTAAGGGTGGACGGAGTGGAACTCGAATTCACCGAAGACGCTATCGAAGAGATAGCGGCTGTCGCCGAAGATATGAACGCGACAAGCGAAGATATAGGCGCAAGACGGCTTCATACGGTTATGGAAGAACTTTTGGAAGAAGTATCCTTTAACGCCGGCGGGAACGAACCCGCGCGCAAAGTCGTCGTGGATAAAGCGTTCGTAGAGAACAAACTCGGCGTAGAGAAAAAGACAAAAGACCTTAAAAAATATATTCTTTAATAACGGAACGGAAAAAATTATGATAACAATGCCCAAAGGCACGAAAGACGTGCTGCCTGAAAATTCGTACAAATGGCAGTTTTTGGAAACCGCCGCGAGAGAGACGGCGAAGGTTTTCAACGCTAAAGAAATCCGCACGCCCGTATTCGAACATACGGAAGTGTTTGCGCGCGGCGTAGGCGAAACCACCGACATAGTGAATAAGGAGATGTACACTTTTACCGACAAGGGCGGCAGGAGTATCACCTTGAAACCGGAAGGTACGGCGGGGGTTGTCCGTTCGTTCGTGGAAAGCGGACTTTACGCGGGCGCGCTGCCTGTAAAGACCTTTTACATTACCCCCTGTTTCCGCTACGAAAGACCGCAGGCGGGAAGACTTAGGGAATTTCACCAGTTCGGCGTGGAATTTTTCGGCGCGACGGACGCGGGGATGGACTCGGAAGTGATACTTCTTGCCAAAACGTTTCTCGATAAAATCGGCGTTAAAAACGTTGCCCTTTATATAAACAGCATAGGTTGTAAGGAGTGCAGAAAGGAATACCATAAAGCCCTTAAAGCCTATTTACAGGCAAATTACGATAAACTCTGCGACCTGTGTAAAGACAGGTACGAGAAAAACCCTATGCGCATTTTGGACTGCAAGAACGAAAGTTGCAAGGCGATAACCGAAAACGCGCCGTCGATTTTAGACTACCTTTGCGACGATTGCAAAGCGCATTTTAACAAGGTGCAAAGCCTTCTTAAAACGGCGGGTGTGGAATTTAAAATAAATCCCCGAATCGTCAGGGGGCTTGACTATTACACCAAAACGGTATTCGAGTTCGTGTCGGAAGAGATAGGCGCGCAGGGTACTGTTCTCGGCGGCGGCAGGTACGACGGCTTGGTGGAAGAATTCGGCGGCGGGAATATAGCCGGCATAGGCTTTGCGGCTGGTTTAGAACGGCTTTTATTGCTTTTAGAAAGCGCGGGAAGTATTCCCGAAAGCGAACGCCTTAAAGTTTATATCGCGCCTATGGGCGACGAGGCGCGCGTTCGCGCTTTTGAAATAGTTTCCGCGTTAAGGGCGCAAGGGGTTTCCGCAGATACGGATTATATGGCGCGCGGAATTAAGGCGCAGTTTAAGTACGCGGACAAAATCGGCGCGAAGTTCGTTGCGGTAATCGGCTCTGACGAACTTCTTAAAGGCGTTGCTAAAATAAAGAATATGGCGGACGGAACGGAAACGTTCGTGCCG
>JAFZYZ010000068.1 GCA_017615975.1 Clostridia bacterium
ACGCTTTTCACTACTTGTTCGCCGCCGTCTAAAGGCTGTTCTAAATTAACGTCGGCGTTGTCAATCGAAGGTTTTTGAGATTTCAAGGGCGCAGCGTCCTTTTCGTCCGGTTCGCCCGTATCTTCGTTGAAGTTCACGAATCTCGTGCACTCCGACTTAAAGTAAAGTTTTACCATACCCGTAGCGCCGTTTCTGTGCTTGGCGATAATAAGTTCGGCAACGTTAGGCTGAATTTTACCGCCTTCAAGGTCTTTATCTTTCGCGCCTATGTCGGGGCGGTGAATAAACATAACTATATCCGCGTCCTGTTCTATTGCGCCCGATTCCCTTAAATCGGAAAGTTGCGGGCGGCGTTTTTCGGACTCCACCGCGCGCGAAAGTTGCGAAAGGGCTAAAACGGGCACGTTCAATTCTTTTGCGAGAATTTTAAGATTACGCGAAATTTCGCTGACTTGCTGCTGGCGGTTTTCTTCTTTTCTTCTCGACTTACTGTCCATAAGTTGAATATAGTCTATCATAACGAAGTCAAGCCCGTGCTTGCGCTTTATACGGCGGCATTTAGACAAAATCTCTTCCGGCGTGATTACCGAAGATTCGTCTATAAAAATGCGAGCGGAAGACAACATCTCCTTGGCTTTTGCTATTTTAAGCCACTCGGCGCGCTGCATCTTCCCCTTCATAGCGTTAGACATACTGACGTTAGCAAGCGAACACAGCATACGCTGAACCAACTGTTCCTTACTCATTTCCAGCGAGAACACGGCACAGGACTTACCAGACAGCGCGATATTTTCGACTAAATTCATTGCAAGCGAAGTTTTACCCATAGCGGGGCGTGCGGCAAGTATCATAAGGTCGCTGCCGTGGAAACCGTTAAGGTAGTAGTCAAGCCCCCTGTATCCCGTCTTTATGCCGCGGAATTTAGAAGAATCTTTGGCAAGTTCGTCTAAAGTGGTCATAACGTCCGGAAGAACAGCGCCTATCTTATAAATTTCGCTGGTGTCGGCGTCGTTGGCTATATCGTACACGGTCTTTTCGGCAAGTGCAAGCGAATTCTTTTCGTCCTGACTTTTTACGCACTCGGAAATTATGCCCGTCGCGCCGCCGATAAGTTTACGCAGCATACTGTCTCTTTTCACCATAGAAAGATAGGTGGCGTAATTTGCGGAAGACGGCAATATGTCGGTTAAGCCGGTTATGTACGAAACGTCGCCCGCGTTTTTAAGATTGCCCTGCTTTTCCAGCATATCGGTAAGCGTGATTATATCTACCGTTCTGTTTTCGTTTATAATGTCCGATATAGCGTTGAAAATAAGTTTATGCGAAGACACGAAAAAGTCGTCTTCGTGCAAAAACCCCGCGACTTCCACCTGAATTTTGGGATCTAAAATTATACACCCCAAAAGCGCCTGTTCGGCCTCTAAACTGTGCGGCATTTCGCCGTTCACTTTGGTTGCCATATCCTTTTCTCCTTTATCGTTTGCGTAAATTTATAATTTTTTAAACTCGTCAAGCGCGTCTTTAAACACCTTAAACGCGCCCGTGTAGGGCTTATCGGTAGTTAAATCCACGCCCGCTTTTTTTAGAAGTTCCACGGGACTGTCCGAACCGCCCGAAGATAAAAACTCAAAGTAATCTTTAACCGCGGGCGCGCCTTCGGTTAAAATTCTCTCTGCAATCGCCAGCGCGGAAATTATGCCGGTCGCATACTTATAGACGTAAAATGCACGGTAAAAGTGCGGAATACGCGCCCACTCGTACTTGATTTCGCCGCCGTGCGTTATCGCCTTTCCGTAGTATTTTTTGTTCAGGGAAAGGTAAATTTTACTCATATTGTCTTTGTTTAATGGTTCGCCCTTTTCTACTATAGAGTGTACCTTTTCCTCAAATTCCGAAAACTGCGTCTGGCGGAACAGCGTCGTCCGTATCATTTCCATAAGATAGGATAAAAGATACTTTTTAAGTTTCACGTCCTTTTCGGATTTTAAAAGGTAGCGGCACAGCAGAACTTCGTTGACGGTGCTTGCAACTTCCGCCACGAAAATCTTGTAGTCGGCTTTAGCGTAGGCTTGAGTGCGGTTGGAAAAATACGAGTGTATGCTATGTCCCATTTCGTGCGCTATGGTAAACACGTCGTGCGTGGTCTTCTGATAATTAAGCAGCACGAAGGGGTGCGTGTCGAATACCGCTATACTGTACGCGCCGCTTCTTTTTCCGTCCGCCTCGTACACGTCCAGCCACCGTTCGTCGTGCGCCTTATTTAAAAGCCCGACGTACTCTTCTCCGAGACAAGAAAGTCCTTTTACCACGAGTTTATACGCTTCGTCGTATTCGAGTTTGATGTCGGCGTTCTCGACGGTAGGAACGTACGCGTCGTACATATACATTTTGGTTAAATTAAGCGCCTTTTTCTTTTCCGCCATATAGTCGTGCAGAAGAGGCAACGCCTTATGCACGGAAGAGATAAGCGTTTTATACACTTTAACGTCCACGTCTTCGCCGGAAAGCGCGGCGGCAAGTGCCGACGGATACTTTTTGGCTTTGGCGTAAAACACGTCGCTTTTCACGCTGCCGTAATAGGTCGCGGAAATAGTGTTGATAAGCGAAACGTAGGCTTTATAGTACGCCTTAAACGCCTTTTTGCGCAAAGCCCTGTCGGGGGACTGCATATACACGCCGTAAAGCCCGTGAGACAACGGGTATTTTTTCCCGCCGAAAGTAAAATGCGTTATAGGCAGGTCGGCGTTATCAATCTTGGTAAACACGTCCTTAAAAGACGAAAGCGCTTCGGACGAAAGGGTAATAAGTTTCTCTTCGTTTTCGGAAAGCACGTGTTCTTTGTTTTTAAGCACGCCTTTAAGGAAATAGTCGTAATCGGAAAGTTCGGGGTTTTTGATAAAATTTTCTATCGCGGACTTATCGAGTGCGGTAATTTCCGGCACTACGAACGCCGTTTTCGCGCCCAAATTCACCGCGACGAAATTTACCCTGTTTAACAGCGCGTCGAATTCGCTGTTCTTGGTGTTTTCGTCGTGTTTCATATAGGCGTAAACCGACAGTTTTTCCAAAATTCTGCCCGTCTCTTCCTGTTTTTTCATACAGGCGAGAAACACTTTCGCGTCGGAAAGTTTGCCGCGGAATTCCGTAAAATCCACGTCTTTGATTTTATTGAAATCCGCTTCCCAAGCGTCTAAATTCTCGTAAATATCTTCGGTAGCCCACTTGTACTTTAAATCCACGTTTTACCCCTTGCGTTAATTTTTGTTGCTATGTATCGGCGCGGGAATACGTCCGCCGCGTGAAATAAGCGTTTCAGAGCCGTAAGGGCTTACCGCCATAATGGGCGCTTTACCCAAAAGTCCGCCGAAATTCACGCTGTCCCCCACCTTTTTGTTCGGCACGGGAATAACCCTTACCGCAGTGGTCTTGTTGTTTATCATACCGATAGCCGCTTCGTCGGCTATAATGCCCGAAATGGTTGACGCGGGGGTGTCGCCCGCTATCGCCACCATATCTATACCGACGCTGCAAACGGCGGTCATGGCTTCGAGTTTATTTATATCTATCGCGCCTTTTTCGGCGGCGTTAATCATACCTATATCTTCGCTTACCGGAATAAACGCACCCGAAAGCCCGCCGACGTTTGAACTTGCCATAACGCCGCCCTTTTTAACCGCGTCGTTTAAAAGTGCAAGCGCGGCGGTAGTGCCGTGCGCACCCACGGAAGAAAGTCCTATTTCTTCTAAAATATGCGCGACGGAATCGCCCATAACCGGCGTCGGCGCTAAAGATAAATCCACTATTCCGAATTCCGCGTTAAGCCGCGCCGCCGCCTGTCTTGCTATAAGCGTGCCCGCACGGGTAATCTTAAACGCCGTCTTTTTAATAACTTCGGCAATCTCGTCGAGAGTTGCGCCGCGCATATTTTTTATGGCGTGATGCACTACCCCCGGCCCTGAAACGCCTACGTTTACCACAGTTTCGCCTTCGCCTACGCCGTGGAACGCGCCAGCCATAAAGGGGTTATCTTCCACCGCGTTGCAAAACGCCACGAACTTGGCGCAGCCCAAGCCGTCTTTATCCTTGGTCTTTTCGGCGGTTTCCTTTATGATGTTGCCGAGAAGTCTCACCGCGTCCATATTTATACCCGTCTTGGAAGAACCGACGTTTACGGAAGAACAAAGCCGTTCGGTAGTAGATAACGCTTCGGGTATGCTTTCTATAAACGTGCGTTCGTAAGAAGTCATGCCCTTTTGCACGAGTGCCGAATACCCGCCCAAAAAGTCTATGCCGAGTGCCTTTGCCGCCCTGTCAAGCGCCTTGGCTATAATAACGCCGTCCCCGCCGAAGGGTGCGGCGATTAAACTTACCGGCGAAACGGATACCCGCTTGTTGATGATGGGTATTCCGTAAGTTTTCGAAAGGTCGTCCGCAACGGCGACGATATTTTCCGCTTTGCGGCATATTCTCTCGTACACCGCGTCCGCAATGGCGCGCAAATCTTCTCTTACGCAGGGTAAAAGAGAAATGCCCATAGTTATCGTTCTTATGTCAAGGTGTTCTTTTTCCACCATATTGACGGTTTCTATAATTTCGTTTTTACTTAACATATTACCCCGCCTTAAAGAGAGTGCATTGCGTTAAATATATCTTCGTGCTGAACGCGTATAACCACGCCCGCTTCTTTGCCCGTTTTATCGAGTGCCGCGGCGAGTTCCGCAACCGAAATTTTATCGCCCAAGTCGCACATCATTATCATCGTGAAGTTGCCCTGAACTATGGTCTGGCTTATGTCTTCTATATTCACGTTTTTCTCCGCAATCGCGGTGGAAACTTTGGCAATAATGCCCGCCTTGTCCTTTCCTATTACGCTGACTATCGCTTTCATAAATTTCTCCTTATGTGTTTTAAGATAATATTTCGTAGGATATAAGCACGTTCCCCTGCGTTATATAGGAAACGTTTGCCTCTGCCGGAATTTCGGGGAAGGGTTTTTCGTAAAACACCAAAACCTTTCTCTCGAAAAAGTCTTTCTTGTACTTGTTCCACTCGATAAAGATAAGCGATTTAAAGTCCACGCCGTCTTTATCCTGCAAGGTCTCGTCGCACTCCAAAAAATTGCCCGTGGAAGTTTCCCTTAAACCCGTTGACAGATGCGTGCAAAGTCTGCAATACCTGTTCACGCGCTTAAAAATTATGCCGAGATATAGAAAGGAAAATACCACGAACACCGCCGTCAGCGAATAATGCACCGCCTTTATAACCGATATCTTATGCGAAGTGTCCCTGTACCCCTTATACGGCAAGGTTTTATAATACACGAAAAACGCTATGCTTGCCGCAACGTATAAGCCCAAAATTATAAAATAAATTATAAGCGTTTTCTTTTTCTGTCTTTTTGCCGCCGTTAAATCGGCGTCGGTATAATATTCCGTCATCCGTTTTTACCTTATATCAAAACTTGAAAAAATCCCTGATCCCGCTTGCTATATCTTCTAAAAATTTATTTACGCCCTTGGTTTTAAGCGCAAAATCGCTTACCACGCCAACTATCTGCGAAGTGCCGCAAGTTCCGTACGTCGACCTGCTGTCGCTACTGTTCATTCTGTTGTCGCCGAGATAAAATATTTCGCCGCTTGGTATCTGATAGCCGTTTGCGCGCACGTCGTTCCAGAAAGTTATGCCCTGCGTGCCAAGGTAGGGTTCTGTAAGTTTGGTAAACTCCGTTTCCCCCGCTTTTTTAAGATAGACGTAGCCGCCTTCTATTTTTACGGTATCGCCGCCGAAGGCAATGGCGCGCTTAATAAGCCAGTCGTTTTCCTTTTCGCCCGAAATCACTATTATATCCCCGTAAGTCGGCTTACGATAGACGCTGACCGACACGAAGTCGCCCGTATAAAGGGTGGGTTCCATAGACGCGCCGCTGACCTTTACTTTTACGAACAGAAAAGTATCCGCCAAAATGAACAGCGCGAGTATAAACAGCAATAACGACGCAACCGTGCCGAAGATAACGCTTGATTTAAGTTCGCGCTTGCGCTTTCCGTAAAGCGAATTGCCGCGGGTTATAATTTTATCCGACATTGTTTTCACCTTGCCCGTAATACACCGCCGTCATTTTTTCGGCGTCGGGAACGGAAACGAATATAATCCTTCCGCACTTTAAGCACTTTAACTTAACGTCTGCGCCCGTGCGGGTTATTTCCCACTCTTTACCGCCGCAAGCGTGCGGCTTTTTGGATCTGATTTTATCGCCTACCGTAAATTTCATAACCTTTCCCGAATTTAAATTATGCACAAAGAGTTAATACACTAAACCCACAGAAGGTTGTTGATGAGAAATTCTTCGTCCGCCGAAATTTCAAGCGCTTCCACCTTTTCGTAAGTTTTAAGACTCATCCCTTCCGCCGTTTTGAAGTTGTTTGTTTCAAGTTTCACGTTCTGCCAAAGACTGCCGAACAGTTTAACGCTTGCGACGTATTCCTTCTTTTCGCCGAAATAATCGGTTATGGCTTTAACGCACAAGTCGCACCCGCTTTTCACGAACACGTCCAGCATAAGAATAGCGCCTTCTAACGGCTTGTATTTTTCGGCGTTTACCTTAAAGGTAAGAATACCTTTCGGACAGCATAGCCCCGCTATATCCATAGGTCCGTTTTTAATTCTGACTACCGCTTGGGCGTCGGTATTCACAACGTACGCCCCGTCGGAATTTTCCCGTGCGGGATAGAACCCGTTAGTACCTATCGACATACGCGAAGAATAGAATACCCTGTGCTGATTGAATTCCGTCTTTTCGCCTGCGGCAAACTTTTTGCAGTAAATCTGGGAACAGATATTCAGACCGTTTTCGTATTCCGCGCGGGCGAAAAACGTTACCGCTTCGGAATCTTTATAGGGCGTGTACCTGAAAAGCCGACCGCTTTTGGATTTTTCGGAATTTACCACCTTTCTCCACGAACGCAGCGCAGAACAGAGTTCTTCTTCGGCAAAATAAACGGACAGATTTTTCAATCCGCTTTTATCGGGCATAACTTCCACGCTGAGAACGCCGTCTTCGTACGCGCTTTTAACTGCGATTTCGCCCGCAAGACACGCCTTATCTTTTACCAGAAACTCGTTTAAGAACACGAGTGCGCCGTTCATACACTCCGCGCTTATTTCTCTTCTTCCGCCTACGGAATAATCGACGGCGGTATATAGATTTTCCGAAACGCGCGACACGGTGTCGTAAGACCTGTCCACGTCGAAATCAGGACTGTTAGTCGGCGCGACAAGCATAAGCGGACATTTGACGTGTGCCGCGTACGCCTGCGGTTCTACACCCGCGAGATATTTCAAAGCGTCGTCGTTAAACTGCGGTTCTTTTTCGTCGCCGAACTTATCTATACCGCGGTAGCCCTTCCAGCCTGCGTTGGCAACTATAACCGCGCAGGAAATCCCGCAATCGCTTGACAGCGTTTGCCACACGGCGGTAGCCGCGCAGCCTATCGCCACCACGCCGATTTTGCTGATAATGGGCTGCGTTTTAAGATACTCTATCGCATAGCGGACTACGCGCCCCCACTCGAACCAGCAGGTAGAACGCACGTCCCCTATAATTTCCGTCTTGTCTTCGGAAGATTTATCGTAGTTGGCGTAAGACAGACTTTCCGGATAAACGGTGTAGGGTTTTTCCACCCCCGCCACCTGTTTATTGAGATTGAACCCCGCTGCGCCAGCGATATCCACGTCCAAAACGGTGTAGCCCTTTTCGGCAAGAACTTTCGTAAGTTCCGCGTCCCCGCCCCGTCCGAAATCCTGTACCAACACGATAGCGGGCGAAGAAATGGTAAGTTGCGCCTTATGCGTTAATACGGCGTATATTCCCGTTTCGCCGCCAACGGTTTTACTGCCCTTTATCCGCAGATGCGTAAAGGTCAACCCTTTAACGGTAGATTTACAAATAACGTCCGCTTTTACGCCATCGCACTTAAAGCCTTTCCATATAGCGGTAGGAGTTAAAAAATTGTTTGCCATAGTTCTCCGAAACGGCGCGCTTTAATAAAAATAAAGAATAAAAAACGTCGCGCGCAGAATATTTAAAGATAAAATCTGTTGATTTTTGCGGATTTTTGTGCTATCATTACCTTTACCCAACCAAAAACGGCAGATTATCTCATTATTATAATTTATTATATTATAATACTTTATAATCGCTTTTGCAACCTTACGGGGGCGATTTTTTGCCGAAAAAAGTAAAGGAAGAAAAATGATCTGTTCTTTTTCCGAAGAATTTTCCCGTTCCGCTATAACGGGCGTGGACAATTCGTTTATAAGAGAATATCTTAAAGAAGCCCCAGGCGACGCTGTAAAGGTATATCTTTACGGGCTTTATTTATGCGCTAATCCGTCCGTGTGCGACGGGTTAACGGAGTTTGCCGCCGCGCTTAATCTTTCGGAAGACAAGGTTTTAGACTGCTTTCTTTACTGGGAAGAATTCGGGCTTTGTTCGGTTATAAGCCGAGAACCGTTTACGGTAAAATACCTGCCGCAGAACAGCGTATATTCCAAACCCCGCAAGTTCAAGGCGGAAAAATACGCCGACTTCTCCAAGGGGCTGCAGGCACTTTTGCCCGGCCGTATGATTTCGACGAGCGAATATTCGGAATACTTTACCATTATGGAAACCTATTCCATTGCGCCGGAAGCAATGCTTATGATTGCCAAATACTGCGCCGACAGAAAGGGTTCGGACATAAATTACAAGTACGTTTCAAAAGTTGCCAAAGATTTCGGCAACCGCGGAATAAACACGGTGGAAAAGGTGGAAAAAGAACTCTCTTCCTACATATTCCGCACGGCTGAAATAAATAAAATACTCAAAGCGCTGTCTCTGCGCCGCGCGCCCGATATCGACGACCTTAATTACTTTAAAAAATGGACGCAGGAACTCGCGTTCGAGCCGGAAAGCATACTGTTTGCGGCTAAAACGCTTAAAAAGAGCAGTATGGATAAACTTGACGGGCTGCTTTTAGAGTTATACTCAGCAAAGAGTTTCAGTAAAGAAGAGATTGCGGCGTACTGTCAAAGCAAGCAAAAGGTTTACGACCTTGCCGTTAAGTTTAACCGCGCCCTGTCCGTTTACGTTGACGTTTTAGATACGGAAGTGGATACTTATCTTAATAAGTGGCTGTCCTACGGCTATACCGAAGACGCGCTTTTACTTATAGCAAACAAGTTGTTCCGCGACGGTAAGAATACGCTTAAAGACGCGGACGAACTGATAGAACTTATGCGCGTGCGCGGTATAATCGACCTGTCGAGTGTCAACGATTACTTTGAAGAAGAAAAAAAGACGGACGAGTTTTTACGCAAAATGCTGCTGCTTTGCGGCGTAAACCGCCGCCCCAACGCGTGGGACAGGGAAAATCTTTTAATCTGGAAGAATTGGAACTTCTCGGAAGAAATGATTTTGGAAGCCGCGGCGCTTGCGGCGGGCAAGTCTTCCCCCACGGCGTATATACACGGCGTTCTGTCCAACTGGAAAAACAAGGGCGTGTTCAGCGTGGAAAGCGCGAAAACCAACGCCGACTCTACGCAGGAAGAATATAACCGCGAATACGCAAGAAGAAGAACGCTTGCGGTATCGAGAGCGCAGAAAAATCTCGAACGCGCGCAAGAAATCGAAGGGTTTTCCAAAATTTACGAAAGGCTGTTCGGCATAGAAAAGGACCTTGCGTTTGCGGAAATAGCGAACGACGAAAGCACGGCAAACGAGTTAAAAGCGGAAAAGGCGACGCTTACCGAACGTGCGGAAAAACTGCTATCGACAATCGGGCTGAATTTCTCCGACCTGTCGCCCAAGTACGCCTGCGAAAAATGTGGCGATACGGGCTACGTCGGCACGCATAAATGCGACTGTTTTAATAAGAAAGTTGACTGAAAATAATCTTTAAAAATATAAGCACCGCGGAGATAACTCCGCGGTGCTTGTTATTGCAACGTTTTTTATTCTTCTATTCTTATAAAGCCCTTTACGGACACCGCTTCGCTTATCGCGTTTATTTTTTCCACCGTCTTTTTCATATCACTCTCGTAAGCGGGGTGAGTTATAACGATAATTTCCGCAAGTCCTTCGTCCGAAGTCATCTGCTTTACTTCTTTTATGCTTATATTGCCCTTGGCGAAAAGCCCCGCGATTTTTGCAAGCACACCCGCGGAATCCTTAACGAACATCCTGATATAATACTTGGACATAAAGTCGGATACGAATTTAGTCTCTCTGTTTCCGATTTCGTTGTTCTTAAAGGGCGCATAATAGCACTCGCTATGCTTTGCGGCGAAAATAACGTCGGACACAATCGCGCTGGCGGTGGGAAGCGAGCCCGCGCCCCTGCCGTAAAGCATTATTTCGCCCACGGAATCACCGACCAAATGCACGGCGTTAAAGGAATCTTTTACGCTTGCCAAAGGATTGTCGTTTCTGATAAAGGTGGGGTGCACCCTTACGTCTATACCGTCCGCCGTCTGCTTACCTATACCGAGAAGTTTTAAGGTGTAGCCCATAGACTTGCCGTACGCTATGTCTTCTTTCTCTATACCCGTTATACCCTCTCTGTACACGTTCTCTATACACACCTTTTTATTGAACGCAAGGCTGGACAATATGGAAATTTTATAAGTGGCGTCAAACCCTTCCACGTCCGCGGTGGGATTGAATTCCGCATATCCGAGTTTCTGCGCTTCTTTCAAGGCGTCTTCGTACGACTCGCCGCACTCCGCCATTTTAGTCAGAATATAGTTGGTAGTGCCGTTAATTATGCCCATTATCGACGTAATATTGTTCGCCTGCATACCGTCCTGCAACACCCTTATTATCGGAACACCGCCCACGCAACTCGCTTCGAACATTAAAGCGACTTTCATTTTCTTGGCTTCTTCTTCGAGTTCCGACCAGTGCTTTGCGAACAGTTCTTTGTTGGAAGTTACCACCGACTTGCCACTCATAAGCGCCCGTAATACGAACGTTCTTGCGGGTTCTGTGCCGCCCATAACTTCGACTACTATATCCACGTTTGGATTAGACACGACTTCTTCGATATTAGACGCGATACAGGACTTATCTATACCCAAAGCCAACGCACGGTCTATATTCTTTTCCAGCGCCGTTTCCACGGTGATGTCAAGATTTTGCGTCTTCTTAAAATATTCTTTCTTTTCGGTAAGAATTTTGTACACCCCGCCGCCTACAACGCCGAGTCCCAAAATGGCAACGCCAACTTTCTTCATAACGTATCCTTCCCTATATTCGCCCGTACTTTGCGGACGTTTTATACTTCGTTTTCTATTTATTTAAATCGTAAATGGTTTTAAGCCCGAACAGCGTAAGGGTTCTGTCCACCACGTCAATACTTTTGGTTTCTTTGGCAATAATTTCGCCTAAGCCGCCCGTTGCCACTACCTTAACGTTATCGTCGCCGAGTTCCTTTTTGATTTTGCCGACGATATTGTCCACAAGCCCCGAAAATCCGAAGATGATACCCGCCTGCATATTCGTTTCGGTACTCTTTGCGATAACTTTTTTAGGCGGAACTAACTCTATCATAGGCAGTTGCGCCGTGCTGGATACCAGCCCGCCTAAAGAAGTCTTTATCCCCGGCGCTATAACGCCGCCTATAAACGCGCCGTCTTTATCCACCACGTTGAAAGTGGTCGCCGTACCGAAGTCTATAACGATAACCGGCCCGCCGTACTTTTTATACGCGGCGACGTTATTGACGATTCTGTCCGCCCCCACTTCTTTGGGGTTTTCCACCTTTACGTTTAAGCCCGTCTTTATCCCCGGCCCTACCATAAGCGGTAAAATGCCGAAGAAATATTCGCACATATGGCAAATGGTATAATTTAAGGTCGGAATAACCGAAGATACGATAATCCCGTCTATATCCGACTTGTTTATTCCCGAATTAGCGAGAAGATTGACGAGAACCGAACCGTATTCGTCCGCCGTTCTCGAAATTTTCGACGAAACCCTGAACGAGGCGCGCATATCTTCGCCGTCCCACACGCCGTATTTAATATTCGTGTTGCCTACGTCTATAACTAAAAGCATTATTGTTCGTCCTTTTTCCCGTCGTCTGCGCCGCTTGCGCTTTGGTTATATTTCTTGATTGCCGCAACCAGAACGGGAACGAGTATCACGGCACAAACGAGTTCCAGACTGAAATTCAGCCCCAAAATAACCGCGATAGCCGTATCGACGAACGGATCGCCGCTGAAAACCGACATTGATAAAAGCACCAAGCAGGTATTCGCCAAAACCCCGAACAGCCCGCCTACCGAGTAAGGCAGAACGTTTTTTAAGAACTTATTTTCGCTTTTTCCCGTGAACCGCAGCGTCAACGCGCAGGCAAAATAAGCGATAATGCCCATTAAAACTCTCGGCAAAACGGATATTAAAGGATTATAAAAAATAATGTATCCGACTATAAACGAAAGTATAAACGAGCAAAATCCGAAAATCGTTCCGCCTAAAAGCATCGTCTTTTTATTGCCGTACACCGAAAGCGCTATGGCGATAGGTATAGACAAAAATGCAGGCGACGGCTTAATAAACG
This sequence comes from Clostridia bacterium, assembly GCA_017615975.1. GTDB lineage: Bacteria > Bacillota > Clostridia > Christensenellales > Borkfalkiaceae > UBA1259. Next base: position 12,600 of record JAFZYZ010000068.1, read on the forward strand.
CTATAAAAACGTAAGTTTCAAGCAACAGGATAACGAACGTAAGCGCCGCCATTACTCCGGCGAGTGCCACAACTTTGGTCTTTTTCATATTAAATTGTACCTCCAATCAAATTTTCCTTAAAAGGAAATATCTGTTGTAAAAAAATTCAGGGAACAAGAAAAGTCGGATTACCGAATAATATACCCGCATTTCTCCCTTGCAGGAATATTTTAGCACAATTCAAACGGATAGTGCAAATAAAAAAGGGCAAAATAGCACATTTTTTAAGTCGAAACAGTATATTGATAGTAGAAACTACCGCCACAAAAAAATCTACATAGGCGGAATATGCGTTTACTTTGGAGGTAAATTATGAACGGATGTTTCGATTTCTTCGGAAATAACTGCTGCTTGTGGATTCTTATCATATTATTGATAATACTCCTTGCTAAAAACGGTTGTTTAAACGGAATCTTCAACAGTTGCTACTGCCTGCCGATAGCGCTTTTACTCGTATGCTTCTGCTGCAATAAAGGCAACGGCTTCGGCAATCTTTTCGGCGGCGGCTGCAAATAATATTACGCCGAAAATAAAAAAGTCTTTCCGCTTTCATTATGCGCGGAAAGACTTTTTTAATCGTTTTTATCTTTTTTTGAGTTGCGGTATATCTACGTAGGCAAGTTCGTTTATTCGTTTAAGCACTTTCTCCGCAAGTGCGTTCCTATCGAAGGTATCGCCGCGTAAAACCGAATACTTTACGGGGTTATCCACTACGCACACGCGTTCTTTCTTGCGGTAATAGCAGCAGGCGACAGGAACGTCCCGCCCGTTCTTATACAGCATTTCACACAGCACGGCAAACCCGCCGAATACGAATTCCAACTGTTCGAAATATCCTTTGGAAGAGTCTTCGGGGAAAATAACTATACTCATACCCTTATCAAGCGTCTCTGCGCTTTCGTGCATAGTATCTTTAAGCCGCGCGTCGGGATAAGTCGGAATAATCGTGTTCCCGCTGTAATACCAGGTTGCCAAAGGCGAAAGCAAAAAGCCTAACAGCCGACACCTGAACATACTGTAATTCGGGTGCTTTTGTTTCAGAAATACGTGGGTATAATATTCCTTTACCGATTTATACCCTTTCGTCATCTGATAAGTGCCCCACATGCGCAACGGTTCGTGCATAAACGCTTCGAACCCGAAAGGCGCGGAAACGCCCGCGTGGTTGGATAAAAGTACCGACGGTTCGGTTATTCTGTCGCCGAGATAGACGAACTTGGTTTTAGGAGTAAAAAGTTTCACCAAACCGACGAGAAATCGGAAACTTCTCTTTCGTATCTTTTTGCCGTTGATAATAAGTTTTTTCATCTATCCCCTAACTCACGCTATCGGCTTACTCTAAACCGCGCGCCTTTCTTTTCAGCCGCGTTTCGGTATCCAAAGTTTTTTTCCTTATGCGTATATTCTGTGGAGTGATTTCCAGAAGTTCGTCGTCGCCGATAAATTCCATCGCCTCTTCCAAACTCATAATTTTAGGTGTTTCAAGCCGCAGCGCGTCGTCAGAACCCGCCGCACGGGTATTCGTCAGATGCTTTTTCTTGCATACGTTGACGGAAATATCTTCGTTCTTCGGTGAAACGCCGACCACCATACCTTCGTACACCTTAACGCCTGCGCCTATAAACAACTGACCGCGCCCCTGTGCGTTATAAAGCCCGTAAGTTACCGCTTCGCCCGTCTCGAACGCCACCAAAGAACCGGTAGTGCGGCGTTCTATCTCGCCCTTATACTCTTCGTAGCCGTAGAAGATGGTGTTAAACACGCCTTCCCCGCGGGTTTCGGTTAAAAACTGACTCTTGTACCCGAAAAGTCCCCTTGCCGGCACTTTGAATTCGAGGCGGATGCGGCTGCCGATATTTTCCATCTGTATCAGTTCGCCGCGTCTAACGCCCATACTCGAAAATACCGCGCCCGTCTTGTCTTCGGGAACGTCCACAACCAGCCGTTCCATAGGCTCTAAAAGCACGCCGTTTTCTTCCTTGTACATAACCTTGGGCGCGCCCACCTGAAATTCGTAGCCTGCGCGACGCATAGTTTCTATCAATATGGAAAGGTGCATTTCCCCCCTGCCGCATACGCGGTAAGAGTCTGCGGAATCCGTTTCTTCCACGCGCAGCGACACGTCTTTAAGCATTTCGCGGAACAGCCTGTCGCGCAAATGTCTCGTGGTCACGAATTTACCTTCCTTCCCCGCGAAGGGGCTGTCGTTGACCGAAAAGGTCATTTCCACGGTCGGTTCGGAAATCTTTACGAACGGCACGGGTTCTACAGCACTCGGCGAACAGATGGTATCGCCTATCGAGATGTTTTCCAGCCCGCTGACGCACACTATATCGCCCGCCCTTGCGCTGTCAACCGCCACGCGCTCTAACCCTTCTATCTGGAAGATGCTGACAAGTTTACCGCGCAACTCTTTGCCTTTTACGTTGTAATTGCAAGTTTCTACGTCCTGATTTACGAACGCCTTGCCCCGTTCTATCCTACCGATACCTATTCTGCCGACGTACTCGTTATAGTCGATAGAGGAAACAAGCATTTGCAGCGGTCCGTCCTCGTCGACTTCCTGCGCGTCGAAATGGTTTATTATCGCGTCGAACAAAGGTTTTAAGTCCGTACCCGGTTTATTACAGTCGAGAGACGCCGTTCCCGCGCGCCCGGAACAGAAGACGATAGGGCTGTCTATCTGATCGTCGGTCGCGTTCAAATCGAATAAAAGTTCTAAAATCTCGTCCTGAACTTCGGAAAGCCGCGCGTCGGGACGGTCGATTTTATTTACCACGATGATAAGTTTATGGTTGAGTTCCAGCGCCTTCTGCATAACGAAACGCGTCTGCGGCATAGGGCCTTCGCACGCGTCAACTAAAACCAAAACGCCGTTTACCATTTTAAGCACGCGTTCCACTTCGCCGCCGAAGTCCGCGTGCCCGGGGGTATCTACTATATTTATCTTTACGCCCTGATAAAATACCGAAGTGTTTTTTGCAAGGATCGTAATGCCGCGCTCTCTCTCAAGGTCGCCGGAGTCCATTACCCTGTCCGCGACTTCCTGATTTGCGCGGAACACCCCGCCCTGCTTTAACATTTCGTTGACTAAAGTCGTTTTACCATGGTCAACGTGGGCAATAATCGCCACGTTTCTTACGTCAGTTCTTTTCACTTTGCTACCTGTCCGTTAAGTATTTCAACTTTTCCCCTATATAAAACGCCGAACGCACCCTTTCAGCGCAGCGCGAAAAGCAGTGCTATAAGCGTTTTAGCGTCCTTTATCTCACCCTTTTCAATCATAGTTTTAAGGCGGGATTTCTCTATCCATTCAGCACTTAAAAACTCGTCTTCATCAAGGTTTGCGACGGTTTTGGTCAACCCCGTAGCCCTGTAAATCCGTACTATTTCGGAAGTGTACCCCGGCGAAGGATACATGCTGAATAAAAGTTCCATCTTTTCGGCTTTTATCCCGCCCTCTTCTTCAAGTTCGCGGAACGCCGTATTAAGCGGATTTTCGCCCGCGTTCACTTTGCCCGCCGGAATTTCCCAAATCTCTTCTTTATAAGCGTAGCGGAACTGCCGCACCATTAAGATTTTATCGTCTTTCTCGCATAAAATCGCGCTGCCGCCGTTATGTTCAATTATTTCGCGCACGCCGGTCTTACCGTCGGGCAAAGACACGGTGTCTTTGCGCAGGTTAAGTATCTTTCCGTTGTATATTACGCTTTTTTCAAGCGTCTTTTCTTCAAAGCCCACGGATTACGTCCTTTAAGTATTTTTTCACTTTCTTTAAGCGTCCGAAAAACATAAGTTTTTTGGACTTAACCGCGTACTTGTATGCAAGAAATGCATAAATCACGCTGTCTTTATCTTCCGAAACGAGTGCGTTGGCGAACATATCTATTATAAGCACCAACTCTTCTTTTATCTCGTCTTTAAGGCGGGATTTCTTGACTTTCGTCTTATCTTTAAGCAGTAGCGCGCGTATTGCCTTAACGCTTTCGCCGTAGGCCTTTTCGGAAAGTTCTTTTTCCTTTCTCTTCTCTTCCGCCGCCGCCTTTTCCTGATCGCGCTTGCGTTCTTCCGCTTCGGTAAAGGCTTCCACGGGGTCTTGCAGTTTGCCGTCTATAACGCTTTCCATAAGCATTTTAACGGAATTTTTAAAGGGCTTTATCATAGAATTAAGAAACGCCGTGTACCCCGCGGAAAAACTGCCGTCTTCGTAAAAATATTTATTGATAAACTGCGCGAAGTCTATGCGTTTTGCGTCGATATCGACGAGTATATTGAATATAAACGCCAACAGTTCGCGCGAAGTGGGCGGCAATACGAATTCACCCTTGTCTTCGGCAAGATACTTGCTTTTTACAAGATATTTATTTTTAGCGGCTTCGTAATCGAACCCCGTCATACAGTTTTTGAATATGGCGACGAGCGTGTCCGACGCTGCTATGGCTTTAAGAAGCCCCACTATCTTTATGTCGGCAATAATGTATTTACTTTCTATAAGTTCGTCGGCTTTTAATAGAAAGACCGAAAGTTCTTCCTTTTTATCCATACAAAACCCCTTAAAGTTTTATCCGCATAATTATAACATATATTTGACGATTTTTCAAATTATATAAACTTTTTTTATCGTTAATTTGCAAAATTTAGGTCAAATTCCTTTACAAACGCGATTTTTATGATATAATAAACTTTACATTAGGTAGTTTTGCGCGAAAGAAAAACGGTAAGGGCATAAAAATGCAGGTTAAAGGGGATTCTTCTCTCAACAAGTTAATACTTTTGTTCGTGTTCGACAAAATGGAAGTTCCGCTGTCGGAGAATACTATTCTCGACATGTGCTGTTCGTCCAACAACTGGCTTGCGTATATGGATTGCCAGCCCATTTTAAAGCAACTTTTAGAATGCGGCTGGATTTATAATATAGGCGACAGCGAAGAACCGCTTTACACCATCACTACCGACGGCAGGATTTGCCTTGCCAACTTTTTCATCAATATTCCCGCTTCCACGCGTGAAGAGATATCCATTTTTATCAGGAACAACAAAAACCGCTACCGCAGAAAGCAGGAATGCGTTGCCGACTACTTTATGAATAAAGACGGTACTTACACCGTGTATCTTAAAATCATAGAACCCGTCCAGCCCGTTTTAGAACTTAAACTTGTCGTTCCCAACCGTCAGATAGCCAAAGACGTGTATAAAAAGTGGGGCGAAAAAGCGGCGGACGCATACAGAAGTATTTACGAGAATTTAGTCGATTAAAGGAAAATATGAACACTTATATGACGCGCGGGACCTGTTCCCGCCTTATAGAATACGAAGTTAACGACGACAACACTCTTAAAAGCGTTAAATTCGTAGGTGGTTGCACGGGCAACACGCAAGGAATATCAAAACTTGTCGAAGGTAAAAATATCGACGAGGTTATATCGCTATTAAAAGGTATTCAGTGCCGTATGGGAACTTCGTGCCCCGACCAACTTGCCACCGCGCTTATTAAGTATAAAGAAAAGGTTGCAAAATAGATGAAAATGACGCCGCGGGCGATTGCCCGCGGCGTTTTAATCTGTTTTTATTATTTACTTTCCATAACTACGGTAAACGGTCCGTCGTTTATCTGTTCTATCTTCATATCCGCGCCGAACACCCCGTACTTTACGGGCACGGCGATTTCAAGCCCTTTGCCAACGTATCTATACAACTCGTCAGCGCGTTCGGGGCTTTCCGCTTCTAAAAAGGACGGGCGGTTGCCGTGCGAAGTATCGGCAAACAAGGTAAACTGTGAAACGAGTAGGATTTCACCGCTTTCGTCCACGACGGAACGGTTTATTTTTTCGTTTTCGTCTTCAAAAATGCGTAGCGCAGGCAGTTTTTTTATAAAAAAGTCCCCGTCTTTTTCGGTATCGCCTTTGCCTACGCCTAAAAACACTACCAGCCCCTTCCCTATTTCGGAAACCGTTTTGCCGCCTACCCGCAACTTTGCGGATAGTACCCTTTGAACGACCGCTTTCATAAACTCACCCGTAAACTCGTTTTCATTATTATATCACGATTTAAAATAATTGACAAATGTAGCGCGTTAAGTATATACTTTTTCTATGGATATTTACGGGTTGGAAAAATTATCACTCGTCGATTACGACGGGTTCGTCGCGGCGACGGTGTTTACCGGAAGTTGCAATTTCAGGTGCGGGTTCTGCCACAACTCCGCGCTGGTATTAGATTATAACGCATTGCCCCCTATCGCGGAAAGCGAAATTCTGGAATACTTGAATAAGCGCAAAGGCGTTTTAGAAGGCTTATGTATAACGGGCGGCGAACCGACGCTAAATCCCGACCTGCCCGAATTTATAAAGAAAGTAAAAGATATAGGCTACTCTGTTAAAGTGGACACAAACGGCACTAACCCAGAAATGGTTAAACTTTTAGTAAAAGAAGGGCTTGCCGATTACTTTGCGATAGATATAAAAAACGACAGGGAAAATTACGCGGAAATTATAGGGTTTAAGACTTTCGACACTAAAAAAATCGAAAAGACCGTGGAATTTCTGCTTTCGGGAAAGGTAAAATACGAGTTCCGCACCACCCTTATCGCAGAATACCATAAGGCGGACAATATGCGGCGGATTGCCGAGTGGATAAAGGGCGCGGACAAGTATTTTATGCAAAAATTTAAGAGCGGTGAAAACTGTATTTCGCAAAGTCTTTCCCCCGTACCAATAGAGACGGCGCAAGAATTTGCGGAAATTATCCGCCCGTTTGTAAAACAAGTCGGACTTCGCGGATATAACTGACGCTATAACTCTCATAACAAAGGAAAATATATATGTATTTCGTATTTGCACTGATTGCGCTTTTTGCTTGGAGCGGTTCGGATCTGTTTTCTAAAACGGGCACGGCGCAGAAAGATAAGTTCAGCCATTGGAAAGTCATTTTCGCTGTGGGCGTAATAATGGGGCTGCACGCGATAATCTGTCTTATCATAAGCCCTTTACTTCCCGAAATGCCGCAGATTTGGAGCGAAGAAGAAGGCGAAATGGTAGATAATCCCGAGTGGTGGCGCACTCTTATCTACACGGATTTTACGGCTATGGACTTCGTAAGGTATCTGCCCGTAGCGGCGATTTACCTTGCGGCTATGGTTATAGGCTACGCGGGGCTACGCTACATAGAACTATCCGTTTCTTCGCCCATATGCAACTCTTCCGGTTCTCTCGCCCTTATAATCTGCGTTATTCTCGGTTGGGCGGCACTGGACGCGTGGACGGGTATCGGCGTTCTTCTGATTACCGTCGGCATAATATTCCTTGGAATAGTGGAATACCGCGAAGACGAAACCGCGAAACTTATGCGGCAGGATAAATCTAATTTCAAATACACGAAAAGTTTAATCGCAATACTTATTCCCGTGATATATCTCATAATGGACGCGTTAGGCACGGTCGGCGATCAGATGATTTCCGAACTCGAACTTTTCGATATGTCGGAATTTGCGTCTAACACGGCGTTCGAATTTACCGCCGTACTGTTTGCGATAATAGCCTTCTCTTGGGTTAAATTCGTTAAAAAAGACAAGTTCTTTACTTTCGGCGAGGGGGTGAACACCAAGGCGATACGCCGCAACTTACTTATAGGCGGCATATGCGAAACGATAGGACAAATGTTCTATATGGCGGTAATGTTTTCCGACTTTAAGGCGGGTATGCCTATGATCTCCGCCTACTGCGCGGCAAGCGTACTGTGGAGCAGGCTTTTCTTAAAAGAAAAACTTTCGTGGAAACATTATCTTGCTATCGCGTTGACCTTTGCGGGCATTATTCTTCTCGGAATATTCTCACCTGTATAAACAAGAACAAAATTTTACGGGGCGTTGCAAAATCGCAACGCCCCGTATTTTTTTAAGTTTTATCAGATATATTTTTCCGTTATCTCCGCGGCGAGATAACACAGTTCCGCGCACGGGCGCTTTTTGTAGTATTCCGCCGTACGCTCTTCGGGCACGCAGGATTTATCCTTTAATATATCGCCCGAAAGCAATTCCCCGCAGATAATAGAACCCGTTTCCGCCTTAAAGTCTTCGCAAGCCTTTTGGATAAGCAGGTAAACTTCCGCTTTAGACTTATCGGCGTTTAACGCGCCTATTACCATTGCCATACCGCTGACTGCGCCGCAGGTAAGCCGCTGCCGCGCTAAGCCCCCGCCGAAACCAACGCAAAGCCGTTTTATATCGTCTTCCGAAAGTTTAATTTCGTCCTTAAACGCTAAAACTACCGCCTGACAGCAGTTAAAGCCCTGCAAAAAATATCCCTTGGCGATTTCGCCTTTCATTATTCCACCCGCAGAATTATTTATCTATTCACCGTCTATCGGTTGTTTTTTATCAACTATCTCTCTGAGTCTTTCCACTTCAGCCTTTAAGTTTTCGTATTCAGTCTTGGTTATCGTAATATATTCGCCGGAATTTGCAACGGCCTGTTCACGTTGCGTTTGCGCTATATTTTTACCCTGAACTTTAAGCACGAAATAAAGGGCAAGTGCAACGATTATCGCGGCAACGAATATCTGCCAGTATTCTATCAGCGCCCCGTTGCCTAAAATCACGAACGAAATAACGAGTTGCGCGTACGCAAAGCAGAGATACATTGCAATCTGCACTAAAATCAGCCTTGTCCCGAGTACGATATAATGCCCTATAATCACGTTCAGCAAAACGGACAGCATCGAAACTATTACTATGATATAGTTAAAAGTATCTTTAAAAGAACCTAAATATTCCGACACCCAGATAAGAATTAAGAAAAGTATCGCGGAAGCGATTATCATAAACGCGGCGAAAATGCCGATTTTATTACCTGCCGTTACGGCGTTAATGGAGTTAAGCAAAAACAACCCCGCTATAAACACCGTTAAAAGCGACAGCATTATATTGCCAAGCAATTCGCTGCCGGAAATAGCGTCGAAAAGCAATAAAAGCCCTATTGCCGCGGCTGCAATAACGCAGACCAGAATTACCGTAGAAACGGATTTTACCAACGCCTTTTTTTCGATTTTAGAAACGTCCATAAACACACTCCTTTTTAACGATTATACCACAATCGGCGATATTTTACAACGCCCAAGTAAAATAAAAGTAAAAAAACACTTACATCATTATACACAATCGCCCTGAAAGGGCTTTAAAATTCAAAAAGCAATAAACAAAGTTTACTGCTTCCTGAATAATATATGATAAGGGGGAAAATGATGAGCGATTTTACGTTGAAAGCGCCACTCGCTTTCGACAATCATAATATACAACTTTCGACAAATTTTGTAAAGCGTTTTAACCCCGATTTTATCAAAATTTTAAAAAATTTTTTAATA
>JAFZYZ010000069.1 GCA_017615975.1 Clostridia bacterium
AGTAACCCCCGCGTTTGCCATCATCACGGGCGAAAGTTGATTGACTAGCACCACGTCGAATTTTTCTTTTAGTTTTTTAACGTACCACTTGGACGAAAGGGCGAAACTGTAATAATTCAAAAACCTGAATATCGCGCCGCTTCTTCTACCTATCGTAAAGCACCTGTGTACCTTTACGCCGTTTATTATCTCGTCGCGCTTTTTACCATATTTATATCCGTTGAATATTTTTCCTTCAGGATAATTCGGTAGACCCGTAACAACCGAAACATCGTTGCCAAGCTGCGATAGTTCTTCACAAATATCGGTTATTCTAAATTGCTCTGGATAATAATTCTGGCAAATTACAAGTATTTTCATTTTTCTTCCGTCTTACCACCGCGCCCCGATCTACTCAGCTCTCCCGTGCCGCCCTCAACAACACCGTCGTGATGCAATACGCTAAATATCGTGCCGAAAAAACATCTACAATCAAACAAAAAACTCTGCCGCTTTACATATTCGCCGTCAAGTTTTGCCTTGTCGTCAATTTCAAGCTCGTCTCTACCGTTTATCTGTGCCCAGCCCGTAAGCCCAGGTTTTACGTCGTTAGCACCGTACTTGTCCCTTTCCGCAACCAAATCATCCTGATTCCAAAGCGCGGGACGCGGACCTATAATCGCCATCTGCCCGACGAAGATGTTAAAAATCTGAGGCAATTCGTCAAGTGAGGTCTTGCGCAAAAATTTTCCAACCCTTGTAATATACTGTTCCGGATTTTCAAGCATATGTGTAGGAACGTCGTGCGGAGTATCAATACGCATAGTACGGAATTTTAAAATGTTAAATGTTTTCTTATGTATTCCGATGCGTTTTTGTTTAAAAAATATAGGGCCTTTAGAATCCACCTTAATGGCAATGAATAAAATCAACCAAAAAGGCAGCAAAACTATTATCCCTACACCTGAAAGCAAAACGTCGATAAGTCTCTTAAAAAAATGTTTATACATTTTGCCTCCGCTTAATAATGAAATTCTATTATATTATTTAAAATATATATTTATTATATCACTAGTAATTTGATATGTCAATAGCAGTTTGAAATCAAAATTGAAAATAACGCGTTTTAATGCAAAATTTGCAATATCTTTTCCCAAACAAACACAAAAATTCAGATAAAATAAAAAAATCGGAGACAAAACGACATCTGTCTCCGAATTTTTTGGTGTGAAGGATGGGACTTGTAAGGAGTAAACGCAAGTTTACGACGGAATAGCGATTGCTAAACCATAAGTTTCAATCGCGTCCATATTTCAACTGTCCCATCTTTTGCACAAAAGAAAAAAGCACAAGCAGGGCGTTAGCCGGTGTTGTGCTTTTCTTGGTGTGAAGGATGGGACTTGAACCCACACGGATAACCATACGCCCCTCAAACGTACGCGTCTGCCAATTCCGCCACCCTCACACATTAGCCTTTATATATTACCCGAATTTTTGTTATTTGTCAAGAAGTTTACCGTATAATTTTCTATATCTTTCTAAACTTTTACATATTTTTTCAACGTACGCAGAAGTTTCAGCGTACGGTATCGCTTTAAGCCTGTTGCCGTCGGACGAATAATCTTTATTTTGAAGCCAGCCTTTAACCGTGCCCTCCCCCGCGTTATACGCCGCAGCCACCTCCGTTATACCGCAGAACTTTTCCGAAAGATACTTTAAGTAATACGCGCCGAAATCCAGATTAGTCTCGGCGTCAAGCAAATCGTACTCCGCTATCCCCCGCCTTTTCGCTATATATTCCGCAGTGGAAGGCGTTATCTGCATAAGTCCTACCGCACCTTTACCGCTTACCGCGTCAGCGTTAAACCCGCTTTCGGTTTTTACCACCCCGAAAAGCAGCGCGGCATCCAAATCGTACCGCTTTGCCGCGGCGATTATTTCTTCTTTATAAGAAAGCGGGTAAACGTATTTCTTTTCCAGCACGGTAAAAACGGTCGCCGCTAAAAACAACGACCAAAAAACCACGACGAAGATAACGAAAATCTTAAAAAATTTTTTCCGAATACCTGCTTTCAACATAAAAAATGCGCACGCTTTTTTACTAAAAGTGTACGCATTTATAAGTCCGTTTATTATTTTTTAAGCGATAAACTTAATTTTCGCTTTCCGCAAAATTCTTTACCGAATCGAACAGTTCTTCCGTATCCTTATCGGGTTTAGCGGTGCAGAGCGAAACAGCAACCGCAACCACGAGCCCCACTATAAAGCCCGGGATAATTTCGTAAAGTCCCGTATCGAATATAACCGCGTTGAACCCGTAATATCCGAGATTGAACAGCACCATCCACAGAACGGAAACGGCAAACCCTGCCATAATCCCCGCGCACGCGCCCTTGTAATTTAAGCGTTTCCAGTAAAGCGATAAAAGTATTACAGGACCGAACGCCGCGCCGAATACCGACCACGCTGCGGACACTAGTTCCATAATGCCGCCCAAATCGAATTTAAGAACCATAAGCGCGATAACGAGTGCGATAACCGAAATCACCGCGACGGCTATTCTGCCGACGAAAAGCATTTCTTTATCGGTAGCGTCCTTTTTAACCGTCGTCTTATAGAAGTCCGACGCGAACGCCGACGAAGACGCAAGCAGTTGAGAGTCCGCAGTACTCATAGACGCAGCGACTATCGCGGAAATAAGCAGACCGCCGATAAGCGCAAGCGCGCCCACGTCGAAGATATTACGAACTATGTTTACAAACACAAGATTTTTGGTATCTTTATCAAGCGTTCCGCCGAGATATTCGTGTCCGACAAGCCCGACAATCGTCGCCATTAAAAGAATAAGCGCCGTCCAGCAAGAACCTATCACCTGTGATTTTTTCATTTCCTTTTCCGATTTTACCGCCATAAATCTTACGAGAATATGCGGCATACCGAAATATCCTAACCCCCAGCCTAAACCTGTAAGAATACTCGCTACGCTATCCCAGTCGAAAGAACCGGATGACAGCAGGTTATAATAATTAGGCGCTTCCGCTGCTGGTGCGAGTGCACCCGAAGTGTTCAAAACGGCGTAAGCGATAATAGGCACTATCATAAGCGCGGCAAGCATAAGCATACCTTGGAAAAAGTCCGTCCAGCAGACAGCCTTAAACCCGCCGAGAAGGGTGTACGCAAGAATTATCGCGGTGGCGATAATCATAGCGACTTCTTTACTTATATCGGGAATTAAGGTATTGAAAAGTATTCCGCAAGCATATACGGAAGACGCCGAATAGAAGCAATAGCCTATTACGAAAATCACGGCGCAAGCAACTTTTAAGACGGGGCTTTTACTCTTAAACCTGTTGGATAAAAATTGCGGAATTGTGATAGCGTCGTCCGCCTTTATCGCAAAACGGCGAAGACGGGGTGCAACGAATATCCAGGACAAAACCGTTCCTATTAAAAGGCCGATGGAAATCCAGACCTGCCCTAAACCGTAAAGGTAGATAGAACCGGGAAGCCCCATCAAAACCCAAGCGGACATATCGGACGCACCCGCGGAAAACGCAGACACGAGACCGTTCATATTTCTGCCGCCTAAAAAGTAATCTTTCTCGCTGGACGATTTACTTTTAACGAAAAAGTAAATACCTACGCCGATAACGAGAATAAAATACAGTATGAAAGAAGTAAGTTCGTAATAATTCATTCGTACCACCCGAAATTCCGTAAATTTATAAAAAACATTATAAAGTTTACAATAATTTACTGAAAATGTCAATTATTATTTACCTTTTATCTCATTTTTTGCCGAAAGCGGGTTTTTTTTACAAGAAAGTAGCTTTTGCGCTATTATTATCCCGTAAAGACGGGTATATACTTTTCCCTACTCTATTAAACGCGCCGCATAGAACGCCACGCGGCGACGGGGTGATTATGAAAAACTGCTTTCTTATAAAAAAAGCGGCGTTATGCCGCATAGTATCCGCGCTTTTAACCTTTACCATTTTAGCCGTGCCCTGCTCCGCGCGTTTTAGCGCAAACGCGGAAGAAGCGCCGCGGTATTTACGCGTTATAGCAGAAGACGTGCCTTTTTACGCTTTTTCTACCGACGAAACGCCGCTGTTTTATCTGCCATACACCTATTACGTTCGCCTTATAGAAAACGGCGAACGCTTTACCCGCGTGGAATTCGGCGGCGACGGCTACACTTTGGACGGGTTCGTGCCAAGCGACAAACTGTTCTACGACGGGCAGAAAGTGGACGCCCCCTTCCCAGAGACGGAAATTTTTACCGTCAAAACCGCCGTTCTATATAAAGACGCCGCTTTGACGACGCCCGTGCAATACCTGTTCGAAGGGCGGAAACTATATTTATACGGCGGGTTTTTATCGCCGCAGAACCAACCGATATATTATATATCGTATAACGATAAACTCGGCTATATCAAAGAAGAAGATATAACGCCGTTCGTTATCCCCGACCACCCCAACGAACTTACCTTTTTAAATACCGACGGCGGCGAAACGCAAGAAGCCGAACGGGCGGCAACGCAGGAAAGCGATTACGGCCTTACCCTGCGCGTTGCAATAATAGCCGTTCTGGCGCTGGCGGGATTTTTCGCGCTGTTTTTTACTGCCGGCAAGAAATCCAAAGCCACCGCCGCCGGATACTATGACGAAAACGACTACGAATAGTTCGCAATTTCAGGCGGAAACCATTTCCGCAGCCGCCGCGCTTTGCGAAATATCGCCGCTTTCGGCGTTATGCGCTATTTTGGATTTAACCCTTCTTATCTGTTCCTTTTCTTTCTCCGTCTTGTTTTTGCGGGAAAGATTTTCCTTTTCCTTTACCCGCGACAGCATCTCTCTGAAAAATTCCACCGACAGACACTCTTGTTCAAACCGTTCGTCGCTATACCCCGCCTTTCCCAGACATTCGGCAAACTTTTGCGCAAGGCGCACCTGCCTTCTGAAATACCCGCGCGAGGACGCGTCGAAATCTTTATAATATTCTTTCGGCTTTAAGTGAAAATATTTATAATCCAAAAAGTCCTTTTCTCTTTCGGAAAAATGTTTAAGCGCGGCGTCCGCGCAAAGTTTAAGCGCGTAAACTATATCTTTCTGATAAGTTAAGCCTATTATCTCTTCGAACTGATTAAGCGCAGGCGTAAAATTCATAGAAGAAGAAAACGCCTTCTTTTCGACTATCTCGTCGATTTGTTCTGCAACAGCCTCTAAATGCGCGTAAGAATACAGCGCCGCTTTTGCGTAAAGTACCTTCATAACCATACTCCGTAAATTATACTTTCGTTATCCGCGGAAAAACATCTCAATTATACTTTCGGGGCTATTCTAAGTCAATAGTATATGTCCGCCGTTTGTTAAAAATCCGAACATTTGTTCGTCTTTTTAACCGTATAATACTCCTTTTTTATGACATATGATTGTCGTATTTTGTCGAATTTTAGAAAAAAGTTTTCCTTATTTTTCTACAAGAACCGACTTTATACCCGTTTATTTTGCGAAAACATTGACGATAAACAATGACAAAAGTCGAATAATGTGATAAAATAAATCTGTTATGAAAGTTTATTCGAAAAAAATTTTAAAAACGGCGTTTATCACCCTTTTGCTGTGTTTTGCCGCGGCGTGTTTCCTTTTTTCAGGCTTTTACGGCTACGCCAAAGCCGACGGGGAAAATTATACCCGCGTTCTGCCGGAAACCCCGCTTGAAACGACGGAACTTATCTCACCTACGCACGTATATTCCGACGACGAGATTACGGCGATAACGACAAGCGACAACAAACTGCTTATTTCTTACGCCGACAATGCCCCGACGGAGATTTCTTTTTCCAGCGAACTCGGTCAGGTGCTGCGCTTTAAAAACTACCTTTTATACCGCGTTGAACACAATATGTACGCGATAAATTTAGACGACACCGACCAGAGAATTTCCTTAAAATACACTATCGGTGCTGACGAACAGAATCTTGCTTGCGACAACAGCAGCGCTTTCGATAACGGCGAATACCTTTCCGTCGCCGTGTGCGTGGAAGAAAAACTCAAAATTTACACCATAGAAGAGGGCGACGCCGCACCCGCGGTAAGCCTTTTGCCCTATTTTTCGGCAAACATTATTCCGATAAAGAAAGCACCTGTGGCAATCAATCGGACAAGCGTGTTCTACATTGCGCAAAACGGCGTTTTATGCAAGAGAGATATTAACTCTTTGGGCGGCGAACCCACTCAATATAAAGTAATAAATCCTTCCGCAATGATAGCGGACGACCTTTTCGTTTACTGCATCTACGAAAACGATATATATAGGTTTACGGTGGCGGACGAAACCGCAGAACCCGTTATCCTCTCTATCACGGATTGCGAATATCAACTCGGCATCCCCACCCTTCCCGCAGACATAACCTTTAAAAACGGTAATCTGCTTATTACCGACAACGCGGGTTCGGTGCAGGAATTTAAGGTTAACGGCGACGCGCTGGAATTTACCGGCTACGCCATAGCCAGCGGGCTTACCGCATACAACAGAATTTCGGCAAACGCTACCGATATTGAAAGGTACGGGCAATTCGTAGCCGCACTCGACGGCGATAAACTTACCGTTATCGACACGGAAAATTGCGCGAACTACGATAAAAACGGGTTTATCAACAAATTCGTAGGTAGCGCTCCCGATTGCTTTGCGCTTGGCAACGGTACGATTCTCTACGCAAACGGCGTAAGCGTATATATTGCTAATATCGCGCAAGACGGTGCGGACAACAACAAGCAAATAACGGGGCTGCCCACGGAAATCGCACCCAACGACATTACTTACCAAAGCGGAATTTACTACCTTATATATACTGGCATCGGCACTAACACGAACATTTATAAAATAGCCGAAAAGACGGGCGAAAAGACGAGCGAAGAAAACGTCTTTACGGGTGTGGACGCAAAACGTATCGCAGTAGACGTATTCGGGAATATTTATCTTGCAGACCTTACGCAAGTCTATAAAAACGAAATCGATAACGCTTATCCCCTTGCGGGTGCAACCAAACTCGCCACCGATCTAGCGGGCAACTTATTCGCGCTGGCAAACGGAACGATTTATAAACTCGACCAAGCGGAAAGCGAATTTATACAGGCGTTTTCCGCCGCACTCGGCAATATCAAATCTTTCGGGCTGAATTTCGATAAAAACCAAGTGTTCTTCCTTATCGAAGGGCAAGAACAGGTATATAAAACCACGGCACTCGGCAATTCTTCCTTGCAGGACGTAATGCCCGACGCGGCGTTTACCGCCGCCACGCAAAGCGTGCGTGAACTTAAAGTTTACGCGGCAAAGGACGGCGCAAACGTCTATTCGGTATCCGCTACGGAAACCGCCTTTACCTTTAACGGGCTTAGCGATCTGGTCGCGGCGGCATATCCGTTTATGAGTGAATTCGTGTTAAGCGACAGCCTTACCCTATACGCGTTGGCAAGCGAAAAAGGCGTGGTGCTTATCAATAAAAAGGACGCGACGGATATAACGGGCGAAATTTCCGCCACCGAATACGCTGCGCCAGAAAAAACGTATATCACTACGGCGGTAAACGCATACGCTATTCCCGTCGTAGAAGAAAACGACGCTTTCGCTATAAATACGGAAAGCGGCGCGATAAGGCTTGACAAGTGGACGGAAATTTACGCCGCAAAGGAATTCGATATTCTCGGTAAAACCTTCTATCTTGCGACGGCAACCGTGAAAGGCGAAACGGTGGACTGCTATATCCCCAAATCTTTTACGGTAAAAACGCTATCCGCCGACCTTGATTTAACCGAATACAGGCTGGAAACGGTAAAAAGCACCGCGATTTATTTAGACGAAAACCTTACGGAAAAGATTACAGACCTAAACAGCGGCGACACCGTAAGGGTGCTTTCCGAAGAAAACGGAGTATTAAAGGTAGCGGCGCGCCAAGGCGATACCGAATATATCGGCTACATCTCCGAAAAAGCGATAAAGACCAAGCCTAACACTATCGTAAGAAACGTTCTTATTCTGCTTGCGGTATTCGGTTCGCTTGCGGGAACTTTAACCTACTTTTTACTGAGAAAGAAAAAATAAACGCTTAAAAATAAAACACCGCCGCGGTTTCAGATTGAAACCGCGG
>JAFZYZ010000070.1 GCA_017615975.1 Clostridia bacterium
GCGCTTTTCAAGTTGAGTAGCGATACCTTCGGCAACGATCTGCGCGTCCGCGTCGGGCTTTTTGACTTCCGAAATGTTGATGGAAATCTGCTTGCCTTCGCAGAGTTTAGCCACGGTCTTCTTGATAACTTCTATTTCCGCGCCCTGTTTTCCGATAAGCACGCCGGGGCGCGCCGTGAAAATGTTTATCGTAATCTTGGTAGCCGCTTTTTCAATAGCGATCTTGGAAATAGCCGCCTGATAGTATTTCTTCTTTAATACGTTGCGGATTTCATTATCTTCTTTGATGTTTGCCGCAAAATCCTTCTTATCGACGAACCAATGCGAATCCCAGTCTTTTATAATTCCGACTCTTAATCCGTGCGGATTAACTTTCTGTCCCATAACGCTCCTCCTATGCCTTTGCGTCCAGCACTACGGTAATATGGCTGGTACGCTTCAAAATTCTGAACGCTCTTCCCTGCGCTCTGGGCATAACCCTCTTAAGCGTCGGGCCTTGGTCTGCAAAACAAGCCGCTACGTAAAGATTGTCTTTACTTAAGCCAAGATTGTTTTCCGCGTTTGCCGCAGCAGACATAAGCACTTTCTTAACCGGTTCGGACGCCGCTTTCGGAGTGTTTTCCAAAATAGCAACCGCTTCCCTGTATCCTTTACCCCTGATTATATCGAGTACTATTCTTACTTTGTAGGGGGAAATTCTTACGTGTTTTGCCACCGCTTTGGGGCGTCTGTCTTTATTTTCCGCTATCTTCGCGGTTTTTTCTCTCAAATTCTTTGCCATCTCAAAGCCTCCTATTTAGCACCCGTTTTCTTATCCGTGCCCGCGTGCCCCTTAAAGGTTCTAGTCGGTGCGAATTCACCTAATTTGCAACCTACCATATCTTCGGTTATATATACGGGAACGTGTTTTCTGCCGTCGTACACCGCTATCGTATGACCTACCATCTGCGGAAAGATCGTCGACGCTCTCGACCAAGTCTTCAAAACTTTCTTTTCGTTCTTTTCGTTTAATTCTTCTACTCTCTTTAAGAGTTTAGGTTCTACGTAAGGACCTTTTTTAACGCTTCTCGACATATCTTTCTCCTTAATTTATCCTTGTAATGATAAGTTTGTTGGACGACTTCTTATGCTTTCTCGTCTTATAGCCGAGTGCAGGTTTACCCCACGGGGTAACAGGCCCGGGCATACCGACGGGCGATTTGCCTTCGCCGCCGCCGTGCGGGTGATCGCACGGGTTCATAACAACGCCGCGGACGGTCGGGCGGATACCTAAATATCTCGTCTTACCCGCTTTGCCTACTCTTATGATTTCGTGTTCCAGATTACCTATCTGACCAACGGTCGCTTTGCAGGTAGCGAGAATATATCTCATTTCGCCGCTGGGCATCTTAAGAGTAACGTACTTATCGCCTTTCGCCATAATCTGCGCACTCATACCCGCCGCTCTCGCTATCTGTCCGCCCTTACCGGGTTGCATTTCGATATTGTGAACCATAGTACCTACGGGAATATCTTTCAAAGCGAGTGCGTTGCCTGCCTTTATATCCGCTTCAGCCCCCGAAAGAACGGTGTCGCCCACTTTTAAGCCTAAGGGTGCGAGAATATAGGTTTTCGCGCCGTCGGCGTAATATAAAAGTGCGATATTCGCGCTGCGGTTGGGATCGTATTCAATCGCTTTCACCGTCGCGGGAACGCCGTCTTTGGCTCTTTTAAAATCGATTATACGGTACTTTCTTCTGTTACCGCCGCCGATATGACGAACGGTTATTTTACCTTGCGAGTTTCTTCCGCCGGACTTTCTCTGATCTTCGAGCAGAGATCTTTCGGGCGTGGACTTCGTGATCTCGTCGTAAGCCGAAACCGTCATAAAACGACGGGCGGACGAAGTCGGTTTATATCTTTTAATAGCCATTTTTCTGATCCTCCGGAAAA
>JAFZYZ010000071.1 GCA_017615975.1 Clostridia bacterium
AACCGACGTGTTATAGTTCATATTATTCCACGCTATCTTGGAATAATTTACCGCACGTCTCGGATTTTCCGTCTGCCATTGTGTACCGTTAAAGTATAACGTAAGCGCAGGTAAATACGAGTATGAGAAGGGTGCGTTTTCCGCTATCTCTATCGTGGGAATCTGCCCGTTCACAACCGTCATACCGGGTGCGTATATCCATAAGTTAACCAGATTGAAATATCTCAATTCAGCACCGTCTATATTGTTAAGCGTTTCTCCGTTTAAGGTTATATAACTGCCGTAAACATCCTTTAATTCCACGCTGCCTACGCCGCCGTTAACTTCACTTGCAATCAACGAAAGGTTTGCGTCAAACGCTATAAGTACGCCCTTATCTCCCGTACCGCCACCGAAAACCGACGTGTTATAGTTCATATTATTCCACGCTATTTTTGAATAATTTACCGCACGTCTCGGGTTTTCCGTCTGCCATTGTGTACCGTTAAAGTATAAGGTAAGCGCAGGCAGATACGAGTTAAGAAACGGCGTGTTTTCCGCTATCTCTATAATGGGAACTTGCCCGTTCACCGCCGCCATACCGGGTGCGTATATCCATAAGTTTACTAAATTGAAATATCTCAATTCAGCACCGTCTATATTATTAAGCGTTTCTCCGTTTAAGGTTATATAACTGCCGTAAACGTCCTTTAACTCCACGCTGCCTATGCCGCCGTTAATTTCACTTGCAATCGACGAAAGATTTGCGTCAAACGCTACAAGTACGCCTTTATCTCCCGTACCGCCGCCGAAAACCGACGTGTTATAGTTCATATTGTTCCACGCTATCTTAGAATAATTTACTGCAGTTTTTGACCTTTCGATAAACGTGATACTGTCGACGTACATTATCAAGTTAGCATTATTAGTCCTTATAACTATTTCGGTACTGCCGAACGTGCCGTCAGAGTTAGTCAGTTGCGACATAGACGTAGCATTAAGCGTGTATTCATACCAGTCGCTTAAATCAACGTCCTTACCGTATTGAATCCAACTAGAACCGCCGTTAGAAGTCGTTCTGAACTCGTCAGCCCCCAAAGTAAAGTTATCCGCCTTTACCCTTACTACGATACTTGCAACGTCAATCGCACGAATACCGTAAGACGACAAATCGAGTTTGAATGCTGCAGTACCCGCGGAAACACCTGCTTTAAGCACTGCGCCCGTACCGCCGACGGTCGTTCCGTCTATGAATTCAAAAGCATTGTTCCAGGTCGCTGCTAAGATATCAAACTGTCCGTTGTTGGTAAACTCCGTAAAATACGGATCAAGATTTACCGTAATACTGTCAACGTACATTACTAAAGTGTTTGTATAAGAACGAATACCGATATCCAGATACCCCATCGTACCGTCGCCGTTTGTAGTAAACTTACCCATAGAAGTCGCGTTAAGCGTATATTCATACCAGTCGCTTAAATCAACGTCTTTGCCGTAGTTAATCCAACCACCGCTGTACACCCTGAATTCGTCAGAACCCAAAGTAAAGTTATCCGCTTTTAGCCTTACTACGATACTCGCAATAGCCGATTTCTTAACTTTCATAGGCGTTAAGTCAAGTCTGAACGTGTTAACCCCGTTGACATTCTCGCGATTTACCTGCAAAACGGCATCCGTACCACCGATACTCGTTCCGTCGATAAACGAATACGTGCTGGGAAATATCGACGTGCCGATAATGAACTCGCCGTCGTTGGTAAATTCCGCCTCGAGTTCCGCGTCGTCCGCTTTCGCCGCTTGCTTATTAAGCGAAAGTCCAACGAAAAACATACAACTCACCGCAAGAAATACCGCAAATACTGTAAACAATAATTTCCTAGTTAAAGTTTTCATCAATATTCTCCTTGTTTTATACTACTTTTGAATATTTGGTTTCCAACCAGTCAAAATCTTCATAATGTTCGCCACCGCTATTTCCGAGATTCTTGAAATACTCGGTAAGCGTTATCGCAGCGGGTTTGGCTTTGCCGCCGTAGGTAGTGTCGTCCTGATTATAGAACAGCCCGAAATTTTCTTCCGTCGATCCGCCGTCAGGACTTGCTTTCTGATAAACAAGAGTCGTCGCCCTGAAACAGAACACCACTTCAACCCAAGGCATACGGCTTCTGATAATATCTAATGCTTTTTTATAATTCTTCGCAATATTCGTCTGATATGGGCCGTTATAATCTCCATTATAGTTATCTTTTCCCCAATCGGTATATCCGAATTCGGAAAAATAGGCGGGTTTTTCTTCGTCGCCGTGTTTTGTCGCAATCTCGTGCCTTGATATCTGCATCTCGGCCCATTCTTCCCACGCACTATCAGGCAAATCCAGAAAATAAGGATACCCCGTGTAGTTTTCGACTTTCGTATAGGGGTGCCAGTCCAGAATATCGAAATAATTATCCGGATCGGTATCGGAGAACTTCGTTCCGTAAGGCAAGGTTTTAGATTCTATCGCCGTGTATATGCCTTCGAAGAAATCGTTATCGATATCATAATATAAAGAGAGCCCCGGCAACGCAACTTTGTTATCTTTGCTTACCGCTTTAAGTTCTTTCCGTATATACCAGGAAAGATCGCAAATAATCGAAATCAGTTCTTCGTCCGTGAACAGATACGGTTGAACGTCTACCGCGCCGATATAGCCGTGTTTATGCATACCCGCGCCGCTTAAATCCGGTTCGTTGCCCGTTTCCCAGTTCTTTATTTCCGGGAACTCTCTCGCCGCCATAGCGTACGCTTTGGCGTTTAGTTTCAAGAACGCGAGATAATCTTCTTCGTCTTCGTTTACGTCCGGAATATCGTACCCGGACATCGGCGAACCGTAAGGATAGATATAACAGGTATTCAAAAACAAGAAATTCTTTACTCCCCCGCGTTTTAAGTTATCGACGTAATCGTGAACTTTCGCAAGGTAGCCCGCTTTGAAAGAGAGTTCGTTGTTCTTGTCAACGGAAAACAAAGCGTCTAAACTCACCCAAAGCCTGAACGATTTTACGCCCATTACGCTGACCACGTCGCCCAGCCATTCGTTGGTGATAGCCTTATCTACGCCGCCGCCCAAAGAACCTGACGGATCGCAAAGCCCGAACAGATAATCGTGATTATACTTATATTCTTTTCCGCATCCGACAAACAGCGACGAACACATTATGAAAGCAAGAATTAAAGCAATAAACCCTCTCTTCTTTATCTTAGACATTATGCTGCCTCCTTTTTATCATCAGAACGACTCCCGCCAGCGCCACTACCGCAAAAAGCGCGGACAAGTCGCCGCTTATCGCACCAGAACAGCCGCCATCGTCCTGAATAGCCTCTTTAACCTTTCTTACGTTTTGCTGCACGTAGTCCATAGAATCTATACTTACGTTAGTATCGAGATTAAATACGGACAATTCTTTTATACTTGCTATATACGGCGAAGTTATATAAATTTTTTCCGCCGTTAAATCGTTGTTTATCTCAAATTCGTAAACGTTATTAATAATTGCCGCAAGCGGTTTATCGCCGGACACGAAAGAGAGAAGTATATTGCCAAGCGTCTCTTCAATCTGCAACATAGCGCCTGCGTACACGAAATCATTATCTAAACGCACTATTTTTTCGGCATTACCGTCAGATACGAGTATCCTACCGTTCGCCGTGTCTATACGAACTTCAACGTTGCCGTGCTTATAGGACGCGCCCGCTTCGATATCGGCAAACTTTATTCTGGTAATATTCGCACCAACTTTACCGACCGTAGACACCCCGTTCGTTCCGCGGATAATCTGTACCGTCTTATCTTTATTGACAGTTCCGCCCGAAATAGCCGAGAAATCAGTTCCCGTAGTAAAATCATAACGGAAAGTCTGCAAATTCTCGCCGCCGTCGTAGTCTTCGCTAAAATATTCGCAATCTAAATTGATTACCGAGAAATTGTCCAGACGTACGTTTGATTGCGTAACGAACATCGCCATATAGCCGTCGGTAGGCACGTTTACAAATCTAGCCCGTTCGTAAGCCAGAACGCTGTCGTCTTCATTTACGTTCTTTACGAAAAGCCTTATAGTCCCGTTATTAACGATAGCCATAAAGGTATAAGTTTCGCCTTTAACGAATATGTTTTCAGGAGTGCCGAGCGGCGAATAAATTACACCGCTTGTAAATCCTTCGGCGGTCGCGCATTTATTGCCGACGTAATAAGTTCCGTCTTCGCCGTTCTCCAACTTGCCGTGTCTGTACCCTACGAATATAGAGTTAGACGCGCTTTCAGCCACTGTGTTTTTACCGACTTCGATGCCCATCGTGCTGCCTAATTCCACACGGTCGAAAGTTATATCGAACCTTACTATAAAATCGCTATATCTGGTTTTAGGTGCAAAACAACTGTACTCGCCCGCATAACTGAAAATCATATAACTGTCGGATACTGCGCTCGGCGGAAGCGGAATTAAAGTCGCCCCGTCCCCCGCATACCAGTACTTGGTGGAATAATAATATTTATTATCCATAGTATCCTGAAAATTCACCTTTGCGTCGGGCGAAGACCTGTCCACGTATTCGTTTCCGTCGTAAGAGAAATTATCCACGTAAGCACCCTTACTGCCGTTTTCACCGTAAGTTTTGAATCCAAGATAATTTCCTACTGAATCCAGTTCAAAATAATACGTATCGCCGTCTATGAGAACTTCGGCGGTCTTATCATAATACACTTTAACGGTAATATACACCGAAGGCGTAGAAAAATCGCACGCGTACAGCGTTTCGTTGTTACCATTACGGAATACGACGCTAAACTCCGAATCGGCTTCTCTTATACCTATCAGCGAACCGTTTTCCCCCGAAGCGTCAGCACCGATTATAAATCCGGAGTCGGCGTTTACCATCTCGTCGATATAGAACTCCGCAGACAAGGTGTATAACACGTTTAGCCCCTTTGCCGTCGCATTGTCCGCAGGATTCCTATACACAACGCCGCTACCCGCTTCGGATATATCTAATCTGCCGATATTACCGACTATTAAATTAGTCTCGTTCCAATAATTAGACGCATACCAAACGGGCTCTTTGTCGCCGACAACGCTATCGGCATACGATACGGCCGAATCGGAAAAATCGTCGGAAAACACGGGTTCTGCGCTATCGTTTTCGTAAACGTTGAAATCGAACAAATCAACTTGCATAGTGTGCGTCTTAAATCCGAAATATCCGTCCCTAATTAAAACCTTACGGCACTCTTCTTCGTGTATCTTTACGTTTGTATCTGCGTCGTAGTACTTTACCGAAAGATCATAATAGTTTGCATCACCGTAATCTTTCTGAAAACGTACGGCAACTCTGACGCGTTTATTCCGGAATATCGCCAACTCGTATCTTGTATCATCGTCTTTCAAAGCACCTTCCGCGTTTTCAAAGACGTTTGCGTAATTTGCAGAATAAAAAATTATAGCGCCCGACGCATAAGGAAATTCGTCCGACGTATTTTCCGTTCCGTATGAAAATGCAAGCCACGACCCGCCGTCGTTTAACTTGTTTAAGGTAAACTCTACGGTACAGGAAACGTCTATCTCGTCGTAAACTAATTTGTATATGCCGTTTACAATGTGCGAACCCCACTCGTACTTATCGGAATTCAGCCTCATTGCCGTATAATCGGTCTTTATTTCCGCTCCGCCGAAAGGAAGCCATTCGGCACTTATATTGCCGTCAGCGGAATCAAAACCGTCGGAATATACGCTGCCACCGACGACTGCGGCGGACACGTCCGCCGACTTATAAGTCGCGGTAGCAAGAGCAAAGCAAGAAAACGCGATAATTGCAAGCAATATTATTCTTTTCATTACAATTCTCATTTTTTACCTCAAAAAGCCACTTCCGGAGTAAATTTATTGCATAACCACCGCATAAACGCGACGAGCGGCACTATCAAAAGCGACAGTATCATACCGAGAGACGCCGCCGCCGGAATAAGCGGTTCGTTCGCGCCGTCTTGAACCTGTGCGAAGATAAGCCAAGGTATGGTATTAAATTTATTGTCCGGTCCGGGGGTATTCTCCGTAAGTAGCATAGGCTGCATCATAAAGCCGAATACGGACGCTACAATCATCGTAATCCAAGTTGTAATCGTCGGCATTATCAAAGGCAAAGTAATCGTAAACAATTCTTTGTAAAAGCCTACGCCGTCCAACTCCGCGGCTTCGGTTACAGAAGTGGGAATACGCAGCATTGCGCTACTCATTAGTATTACGTTAGTGCCAAGGCCGGCGATAATTCCGAATATGTAGATAAGCGGCCACATCATATTGCCGTCCACGCCCCTATCCAGCCACTCCGGCGCATACCCGAACAGTCGGAAAAACTTACTATAAGGACCGTAGTTTACAACGCCTTCAAAAGTGTACGTTTTAAACATAGCGAGAAACGCCGAACACTGTACGACTATAGAAATTATAGACGGCAGATAGAAGATAACTCTGAAAGTTTTTTCTCCGTAAACTTTTTTATAAAAAGCGTAAGCGGTGATAAGCGCTATCGGTAAAATAATAAGATTTACCACAATTGCCCTGAACGTGTTTATAAAGACGTTCAGGTCGCTTGTTCTGTGTTCTATAAAGGTGTGCTGAATTATTTCCCTGTAATTTTCCAAGCCGTTGTAAACGTATCCGTTGCTTATAATGTCAAACCTGTAAAAGGTAAGCCTTACGGTATCGAAATTGACGTAAACCCAAAAAATCGCAAAATGAAATAAGGATACCGAAAGCATCGCAACAATAAAGAAAAATAATTTCAGTTTTAATCCTTTTTTACGTTGTATAACCATTTTCCGTTAATCCAAAAATATTTTAACTATATAACTCTGTGTTCATATAAGGCGCTAACCTATTCGCATTAGCTTCCTTGTCGTAGAATTCCACAGCCTTGTTGTAAAGACTCTCGTTGCTGGTCAATACGATATCGTTGACTGACATGGTCTTCATTTTACCGAAGATCGTCATATAATCGGTATTTATCGGCAGTTGTCTCATACCTCTTGCCGTGTAGATAATAGAAGTTTTATCCTCGCCCCATTTAGCAGCAGTTCTCGGGAAAGCCAAAATCACGTCTTCGCAATCGAAATACAAATCGAATACGGATTTTTCAAAATTACCCCAATCTTTTGCCGCAAGATATTGTGCCTTTATAGCGGTTTTATCAGCAGGAGTATTCGTACCGAAAGGTCTTATACCACCGGTAAGTTCGGTAAATCTTACGAGATGTCTTTCGTCGTTGATAAACGCAAGGAATTTTTTCGCAAGAGTCTGATGTTTCGCTCTCGTCGGAATATACATACAAGAAGTTGTGTTAAGGAAAGTATAGTTCTCATTGTGTTCCGAATCGTAAGCGGGAATAGCCATAAGTTTTGCATCTACGTCAGCCTTGTGAGAGTCAAGGAAAGTTTTGTTTTCTTTCGCAAAGAAGTCGCCGGTTAAACAGAATACGATTTCGCCTTGCGCAAACGCCGCCTGATACTGTTTTAAGCCGACAGAGTTCGGATTAAGATACAGGTTATCGAAACCTTCCTTATCGTCTCTATTACCGCCGTAAATAATTTCTTTAACGTTTTCAAGCGATTTTACTATACCTTCCTGCTTATATTTTTCAGCGCTGTCCCAGTTGAAAAAGTCGTAGAAAGAACCGTAATCACCGGTTTTTGCGTCGTCAAGCCCCTGATACTGTGCCCACCAGGTATAAATAAGCGATTCAAACCAGATAGTACCGCTGTCGATAAACGTAGCGCCGAAAGCGGAAACGGTTTTACCGTCAACCGTTTTCTGTGCGTTTATATCGGCAAAACAGGTCATCATCTCTTCAAACGTCGTAGGTGCTTTTGCCCAGAAGCCGTTTTCCACGCAATCGCCCACATTACCGTCAGTCGTATGTTCTATCTTTTTCAAGAGTTTTTCGTTATAAGCAATAGAAAGCGGTTTAGCAGTCATAGGCATTGCCCAGATGCCGGTATAATTTTTATCGATTAATCTGCTAGACATTGTAAACATCATTTTACTTTCGGGCATAACGTAATCCCCGATCGTTTGTTTACCGCTTGAAGTATCCACTTCCGTATTATATACGTCCGTTAAATCAACCACCCATCCGTCCTGTATGTATTTGGTAACAATGCCTTCCTGAATAATCAAATCGGGGCATCTGCTTTTAGAGTTGATATAAGTAGACACGTCGCTTTCAGGATCTAATTTGTAGTCGCTGGTTGAAACCTTTGTCTCATCCCCGTCGTACTTTTCTTCGGCGATAAATTCTCTAACGAATTCTTCCAACCAGTCAGAACCGTACCCGCCGGGGTAATACATAACCGTAAACTTGTCGCCGTTAGACGAACCACCTATGGCACCGCAGGCAAACATACCCAAAGTCCCGAACGCAAGCATACAAGCCATAATAAACGAAGTAAATTTTTTAGCCATCTCTTTTCTCCTTAATAAAGATTTTTTAGTTATAAGTTATTCTTTAATGCCCCCACCGAGGCTTAATTTCATAATTTGTTTCTGGAAACATAAGAACAGAACCACCATAGGAATAACCGTAATTATTACCGCAGCGTAATACATAGGATAGTTATTCATATACTGTTCGTCCGCGGTCGAAAGTTGCATATACAGATATTGAAGTCCGGTTGCGATAGTCGCGTATTCGGGTTCAGGTCCTAAAAACAGCCTTGCCGCAGCGTAATCGTTCCACTGCCCGATAAAGCCCATAATCCAAAGCGTACCGACAAGCCCCATGGCTTGCGGCAGCATAATTCTGAAGAATACGGTAAAATAGCCCGCCCCGTCGATTTCCGCCGCTTCCATATACGTGTTGGAAACGTTGACGAAAAGCGCGTGTACAAGTAAGAAATTCATACCGGTACCGCCGCAGGAAATCAACATAATAGACATAAAATTACCTATTAAGTTCCAGTTATCGAGTAAGGTATAGGTTGATAAAGTCGTACCACAGATAGCAATTACCATCGGCAACAGATACAAGGTATAGATTATCTTTTTGCCGCGGAAATTATATTTTGCCATAACGTACCCGGCGGTAACGCAGGAAATACAGGAAAGTGTCGGACACACCAAACACAGTATAAGCGAATTAGTGAACATCCGTACTATGCTGAAATCTTCCAGACGGAAAATGGCGAGATAGTTGTCGAAGATAAACTCTTTCGGCATACCCAAAGGATTCTGGATAAATTCCGCATAACCGTTCTTAAAGGAATTAAGCAGCACGTAAAGATACGGAAAAAGAATTAAAAACGAATAAAAACAGAAAAATACAAATAACGCAATCAAATGCGGTTTGTGCATCGGGTTGCGCCTTGCATAATCGTCCGTGTTCTTTCTGATCTTTTGTTTCTTTGTAAGTGATTTAATCATAATTACCGTTTAATTTCGCGTCTTTACCGCCGCTATAACGGCGGCGGTAAAGACCGATACTTATTAAATTAGTCGTAATATTTGTAAACTTCGGTTTGCAGCGCGGTGGTATCTCTCGTACCGTTGATAATGTAGTAATACTCCGTCATTATCGACTTAATCGTTCCGTTTTCTTCGATAAATCCGCAGTTACCTTCGCCGTGCAGGTACAAGCCGGTCTCACCCTGTTCCGCCATAATGGATTCCATATCGCAAAGCCTGAAACCGATTATCGTACAGTTATTCTTAAATACAAGCGAGTCCAGAACTTCGGTGTTTAAGATACTGCTGAATACGGTCGCAGCAAGAGTCTGATTTATTCCTATAGCCTTATAAGCCGCGTACGAATTAACGTGAGTACCGTAATCCATCATACCGAATTCGGTAAATACAACCTTCGGCGTATACCCGGTAAAGTTATTTACGAAAAGGTTATACATTCCGTTATTCCAACCTACCCAGTTAGCAACGTAGTTGCCGTTTACGTAAGCCCTGTTATTTTTGTATTCTGCGTAATAAAGTTCGCCGTGATCATCCTTTGTCCAAGCCACGTACGGGTGCCAGTTCAGAACGGTAAAGTAGTCTTCAGGGTGTTTACTATTTTCAATCACCGAACCTCCGTAAAGTGCGGTAGGCGCAGCATTGTCTAAAATTGCCTCCGCCATCGCAGCAAGGAACTGATCAGAGTAAACGGGAGTAAGCGTCAAACCGCTGTTACTTGTCACGTACATAAGTGCCGGTGTGGTAACAAAGCCCGTTCCGTCTAAATTAGCGTTCACCGCAAGCGTCATATAATACGCAACGTCAGTAAATATCTTTGCAAGTTCTCCCACAGTAAAGTAGCTGTAAATATACTGCGAAGTGTACGTTCCGCGCTTATGGATGTTTTTCTGTCCTTCAGGTTCGTTCAATCCTTCGAAATAGAACTTAACGTCGCTCCAAGACAGGTTAGCTTCTTGCCACTCAGCGATTTGCGCCGTAAGCAAGTTATAATAATCGTATTGAAGTTTAAGCCACTTGGAGTACGCTTCCGCTTCGGTAGCAGGATCGGGAACGCAAGCGTAATCGTTATAGAGAGGCGTTATGGACGAATAATTAGCATAATAGGTGTTATGCGATACCCAACCGACGCCGTTCACGTATATTCTTGCGTAATCCAACAGTTGTAAATGCTGCCCTGTCAAA
Source organism: Clostridia bacterium (assembly GCA_017615975.1). Lineage (GTDB taxonomy): Bacteria > Bacillota > Clostridia > Christensenellales > Borkfalkiaceae > UBA1259. The sequence continues at coordinate 10,650 of JAFZYZ010000071.1, forward strand.
TAGATTTCTTTAACGCCGTTATTTATTAAACCGCTGATAAGACTATTCAACTCCGTTATTTCCGTGGGATTCAGCGAAACCTCGTTCGAACTGTTGACCGTAGCCACGTTGCCGCCCATCCATACACGGAAAGCGGTAGCGCCGAGTGCGCCCGTTATATTAGATAACATCGCCGCTTCGGCTTTCTCATTACCGTTATCCCAAAGGATGTGATCGGGTTCGCCAATACCATAGGAGATACCGTCGGTAAACAACGCCGCAAGATTAGCCTCAGCAATATTCATAACCAACGAACCAGCGTTGGTATCCCAACTGAAGTACTCTGCGAAATCAGCGGACGACACCTTTTTACCGTTGATGATAATCGTCTTCGGAATATCCGTCGAACCGAATCTTGCCACGTAATAATAGCCGTTATCGTGAGAAGCGTTGTAAGGCGAAGTATATTCGCGTCCGGTTATAACCGGGTTTACGTTAAGTTCGCCGTGCTTATATGTTAAATCCGCAACCGCGTCTATAAAGCCTTTAATAGTGCTAAGTTGAGAAACTGTGTAATCAGTATCCGTATCGTTATAAGCGGTTTTCGCTATATCGTAAATCGTTCTCGTAGTGTAAGCAAGATTAGTCGTGCCGAAAACAATGTAAGTATTTCCGCCTTTTACGAGTTTGAGATATCCTACACCGATGAATTTGTTGTAGTAGTTGACTTCGTAGATATTGACTATCGAACCGTAATACTTGACGTATCCGTCGGTCTCGTAGGTAGCACGGTTAAATATACCGACGCTGCCGTCTGCGTTTTCGTTAACTATCTTTAAGTACTTGGTCGAAGTACCGCTGCCCTGCGCCTGTGCGAAATAATCCTTAAAAGTAGAGTTGCTGTTCGCAGCCAAATACGTTTCCAACAACGCTTTGGGGGCGATATACGTGCCGAGTTCCACGCTGTCGTAAGCGTCAATCAATGCGGCAAGGTCGTCGTTACCTATTCTGCTTTCGAAACGCAAACCCGTATTGCCGTCTTCCGCTATTCTCATATACGCACCGCGTAGAGTATAGAAATTAACTATATCTGTAATAGTAACCGTAGTATTTACGGATACGGACACAGAATTACCGTAGAAATAATCGGTAGAACCTATCGTCCAGCCTAACACGATATAGTTGTCAATTTGACTTGCCAACACGTCGGTAAGATAATCGGCATCGACTTTTATAGCATCCCTTATACGGATATTCGTACTGAAACTTGCAGCCTCATAGACAACCGTCAAAAGTTCAAGCGCCTCGGTGTTCCAAATTCTGTCGTAGAAATACAACGTCAGCGCGGGAAGAGAAACGTGTAAGATCTTCGTGCCTGCGTCAATAGTCAACGTATAAACTTCTGAAGAAGTTAAACTTTCAAACGGTATATAAAGGTATAACAGATTAGTGCCGACCATATATCCGAGATATGCGCCTTCAACGTCTTTAAGCGGAATATTGTTTATCTTAATTCCGTTGCCTACCTTTGAATACTCACCGACCTGATTTGCCCAACTGGTTCTGTTATCAAGCGCCGTAAGATTGCTGTCAAACGCAAACATCGCGACCATACCGTGTGCCGGGATACCGGAACTGCTTTCATGACCGAGAGTAACGCCGTACGCATTGTAATCGAAATTGTTCCATTGCAAATCAGTAAATTCCACTGCGGTATGATTAGGTTCGGCAGTATCCCAATCATCACCGGTGTAGTAGATAGTAGTCGCGCCGAGTAATTGTCCGAGGAAATACGTTCCTTCGTCAATAGTAATATATTCGCAGGACGGAACGGCGATAAGAATATTTGCATTAACGAGATAAACTATTGCGCCTTCAACGTCTTTAAGCGGAGTTGTTCCGTTTACCTTTATCTTATTACCCACGTCGTTAGTGGAAGTAATATAGTTGCTGTAAACGGTAGTTTCGTTGCCGTCTTTTATACCCACGTTGTAGTTAAGAAGCGCGAAAACGTTGTTGCGACCTATGTTAGCAGTTAAAACACCGCCGGTATAATCGTAGCAACCCCAGAATTGCCCCGTATAAGTTCTTATAGTTGCGCTGTAAGACGCTACCCAAACGCCGTCAACCAAATGGAGTGCCGTAGCGTTGACGACTACGTCGCCTAACACGAAAGGAGTAATCGTAAGTTCTACCACTTTACTCGTGTTGTCGATAACGAGTGCGCTTACAGGTACTTTTATGAATAAACTATTAGTATAGTCGCCGTTATACCCTATCTGCACCACAGCGCCCGAAATGCCGTTTAACGCTGAACCGCCGACAGTTATGTTAGCGCCGATAGTCGATACAAGGTTAGTTCCCGTGTAAGAACCTATCGTTCCCGAGAACTGTATAAGCGTGCAGGAATATCCGTCCGCTATCGTCTTATTATTATTGTAAGACGCGTTGACGGAAGAATAAGAGAGTACGCTTCTTACCGCGTATCCGTCGGGAACAGCCGTCTGCCACTTGTTGGTAGATAAGTTGAGATAGAAGGTTACCGCGTGGAAAGTATAAGTTTCGCCGCCGTAAACCATAGTAGCGCCTTCCGCAAACGCTATAGTCGGGTGCGAATACCCGTTGTAGTTTGCCGCAAGTTTCGGGTTGCTTGCCTGTACCGTGTATGTAAACCATACCGAGTGCGTCTGGAAGAATTTGATATTAGAAGTAAGGTCGGTTATGCTGTTACCGTTATAAGTTATGCCCGTATAACTCGTAGGAACTCCGTTCTGTGCCCAACCGGTAGTATCGAACTGCGCTATAAAGAAACCATTAGCGTCGTTATTGTAACTCTCATTTATAGATACTAACGACGGGTTATAGTTCACGGGGAATTCCCACTTGCCTGACGTTGCGTTATAAACGAGCGTTACAGCACCCAAGTAATAGTTCATAAACGGCGTGCCTGATTCTATTTCGAATTCGGCGCCGTCCACAAGATCGGTTTCGGGGATAGCAAAGTAGAAATATCCGTTACCGTGTTCATAAGAAATTTTATATTTAGTGTTCGTTGCGTAAAGCGCGTAGAACGTGCTGCCGTTATACTTGACCATTAAGGAAGTACGGTTTGCAGTCGCCGCAAGGTTTGTTGCAGACGCCGCCGCACCTAACGGATTCACGTTGAACATTAATATGTTGCAACTTGAACCGTTCGACGAAGAGTTGTTCCACGAAGCTGACGGGAAATCCAAGAAAGTCGCGTTAGCCGCGTGCGGCGCTTCCTTTACCCAGTATCCGTTGAAATAATATAACGTTACCGCGCCGAGATAGTAGTTCATAAACGGCAGTCCCGCGTCTATTTCAAGCGTAGCGCCTTCCTCCAAGTCGGCTTGCGGAACGGTAAAGTAGAAACGGTTTTGGCCATGCGTGTAAGAAATATGGTATTTGGTACGGTTAGCGTTAGTCGTATCGGAATACAAATCGAAGAACGTTTCTCCGTTAAACTTAATCATTAAAGAAGTACGGCTTAAAGTCGCCGCTTGGTTGGTATAATTTACCGCGTCGCCTAACGGGTTTTCGTCATACTGTACTATAGTACCGCTCTGTCCGTTACCTGCATTATAGTTGTTCCAAGTGCCGTGAATAGCCGTGAAATTCGTATTCGCAGCGTTAGACGCGGTATCTACCCAACGCCCGTTGACGAGATAGAAAGTTCCCGCAGGTATAATTATATCGCCGCCGAAAGTTCCGCCCGCCGTTATCTCTATCGTATCGTAGCCTGTCAAATTATTTAATACTATCCATTGATGTCCTTCAAAACCTGAAATATCGCCGGAAGTTGCCGAATGACTTGCACTTGTGGATGAGTTACTGTATGTGATATGCGACGCTAAATCGCCTTTATCCGCATAATCCCATTCCGCGTCGGTAGTATATTGTAATAACAAATTCGTAGATGAGTTATACGCATTGGCACTGCCCCATACGCCCGCGTAGTCCGCGACAACTTCGCTACCGTTGGAATATCCGTCGGGAATCTCCGTCTGCCACTTGTTCGTCGTTAAATCCAGATAGAATTTCATCGCGTGGAAGGTATAAGTATTCCCGTTGTAAACCATCGTAGCACCTTCAAGGAATTCTATCGTCGGGTGCGAATATCCGTTATATCCCGCCGCGAGTTTCGGATTGCTTGCCTGTGCCGTATATGTAAACCATACCGAGTTCGTCTGGAATAACCTTACGTTATATGAAAGTAAATCTTCTATGTGCTGACCGTTATACCTTATTCCCTTGTAACTCGTAGGAATTCCGGCCTGCACAAAGTCGTAAGCATTGAATTGTATTATGAAAAAGCCGTTGGTGTCATTATTGAAACCGGAGTTTATAGATACGAAATCAAGATCATAGTTTACGGGAGTGGTAAATTTCCACGAACCGTCGGTATATACGATCTTCGCCGCGGGCAAATATTGATCGTAGAAAGGCGTTCCGTTACGTATCTCTATGGTAGGAACGTCGTATCCGTTGCTACCTACAAGTGCCGCCGTAGGTACTGAAAATCCGAAATGCCCGAGTACCGCGTCTAACCTGTATCCGTCGTCTTGTTGATATAATTTATAAAAACTTACGCCGTTAAAGGTTATGGAAACGGACGTCGTATTCTTAGTTGCCGCAAGGTTTGTCGAATGTGCGGTGAACGAACTGCCGAAAACACCTATCGTATATCCGTAATCGGAACTCTTTACCACGTTGGCGTAATCCGTCCTGTGGTTCCAGCCCCAACCGTTATCCGACGCGCCCGAAGTACGCACGGTAAGCGTCGGCGTGCCGTAAACAAGTTCTATATCGCCGTCCCAGTTCCATTTGGAAGTCGAAGTGTTCCAGTTAAAAGTGCCTGACGGTACTTTTACGCCCGCAAAATGCGCGCCGGGTGCGATAATTATAGTATCGTAAGTGCCGGGGAGCACTACGTTTATCCATTTCTGCCCGCCCCAGTGCGCTATACTTGAACCGCTGTTCGCGTAAAGCACGGTATCGCCCGTCGAAGAATTTTTAAGCGTTATTTTATACTTTAAGTTGCCGTCGTCGCTGTCGTTCCAAGCCGCAGTGCCCGAATACGTCAAAAGCGCACACGTAAGCGAGTTATAAGTCGCGTTGTTAAATACTCCGGTACAGGTCTGCATTTCCATTTCACTCGTATCTTTTACGGTTACCGTTACGCTGTCGATATACATTATTAAAGACGACGTATTAGTTCTGATACCGATATCGTTATATCCCATCGTACCGTCGCTGTTTTCCGTAAAGTCTGCCAAAGAGTTCGCGTTAAGGGGGTAATCATACCAGTTGCTTAAATCTACGGTCTTTCCGTATTGACGCCATGTTGAACCGCTGTTACTCGACGTTCTGAATTCGTCGCTACCTAAAGTAAAGTTAGCCGCCTTTACTCTTACGACTATACTCACGATATCCGCCTTCGTCACTTTCATTGGCGTTAGGTCAAGCCTGAACGTATTAACGCCGGCGCCATTGCCTACTTGCAACACAGTTCCCGTACCGCCGACGGTCGTGCCGTCGATATACGATAAAGTATTGCCCCACGCAGATGCTTTTATATCGAACTCGCCGTCGTTCGTAAAGTTCGCTTTTAAAAACTTCGCCGCGTCCGCGTTCGCTACGCGCTTATTGCTAAACGCAGTTGCCGCAAAAAACAGGCAACTGACAGCAAGAAATGCCGCAAATACCGTAAACAATACTTTTTTAGTCAACGTTCTCATAATCCACCTCCAAATCCTTCCGACCACGGATCGTCTGCAAATCCGTCGCCGCTTAGTACGATTACGTCCGAAACCGGATAAATCTCCAACAGTGGTATTTTATAAATTTTTTTCATACCATTCTCCTTTTTACAGTTTATATATATTGCCTTTTATATTATTGTATTGAATATAGTAGCCGTTAAGTCCTGCTTTCGTTTGCGGAACGCAAACGAAAAAGAGTACTCTTTTTCCCATTTTTGGGTATAATACGCCCTTTGACTCTATTATTAAACATATTATACTTAACCTTTACGATACAAATCAATACTTATTTTTGCCTAAAAATAACAAAAATTTGACCTTACGTGCAAATACCCGTCCGTATTCTAACCACGCATTTCGTCAGTTTTTTTATAACGTTTTTAAAGGTTTACGTTGAAAAATATAATAAAAATATT
>JAFZYZ010000072.1 GCA_017615975.1 Clostridia bacterium
CCGCAGTTGCACATAGTAGATTTTATCTTGGCAAGCGATATTGAAACGTTGTCCTTTAAATATCCAGCGTACGGAACGTAGGAGTCCACCCCTTCTTCAAAGGAAAGTTTACCTTCTCCACCTAAATCGTAGCGCTGCCAGTTGCGGGCGCGGTTGCTGCCTTCGCCCCAGTATTCCTTGACTATATTGCCGTTTATGCTGAATTTTTTGGTCGGGCTTTCTTCAAAGCGGGCAAAATATCTGCCAAGCATTAAAAAGTCCGCGCCCATAGCGAGTGCCAAGGTCATATGATAGTCGTGAACTATACCGCCGTCCGAACACACGGGAACGTATATACCCGTTTCGTTAAAATATTTGTCGCGTTCGGCGCAGACGTCCATTAACGCCGTCGCCTGCCCCCTGCCTATCCCCTTGGTTTCACGGGTTATGCAGATAGAACCGCCGCCGATACCGACTTTGACGAAATCCGCGCCGCAGTCTGCCAAAAAGCGGAATCCCGCGCCGTCAACCACGTTGCCCGCGCCGACTTTGACTTTATCGCCGTAAGTCGCCCTTATCCACTCTATCGTGAGTTTCTGCCACTCGGAGAACCCTTCGGAAGAATCGATACAAAGGATATCCGCGCCAGCGTCTATAAGCGCGGGAACGCGGGTTTTATAATCTCTGGTGTTTATGCCCGCGCCGACGACGTAGCGTTTTTCGCCGTCCAAAAGTTCGGCTGGGTTTTCCTTATGCGATTCGTAGTCCTTTCTGAACACGAAACTGATAAGCCTTTGTTCGTCGTCTATAATGGGCAGGGAATTCAATTTATGTTCCCAGATTATATCGTTGGCTTCCTTTAAGGAAACGCCGTTTTTGGCGTAGATAAGTTTATTAAATGGCGTCATAAAACTTTCCACTTTTTCGTCGGGACTCATACGGCTTATTCTGTAATCGCGGCTGGTGACGATACCCAAAAGTTTGCCGCGCGCCGTACCGTCCGAAGTTATCGCCATTGTGGAATGTCCCGTGCGCTGTTTTAAGTCTATAACGTCGGCAAGCGTAGCGGTTATAGGCAAGTTGGAATCGGATACGACGAAACCTGCCTTAAACGCCTTTACTTTCGCCACCATAGCCGCCTGTTCTTCGATAGGCTGCGAACCGTAGATAAAGGAAATGCCGCCTTCTTTGGCAAGCGCTACGGCAAGCCTGTCGCCCGACACCGATTGCATCACCGCCGAAACCAGCGGAATATTCATAGAAAGGGCGGGTTCTTCGCCTTTGCGGTATTTGACGACGGGGGTTTTAAGACTTACGTTGTTCGGGATGCAGTCTTTAGAAGAATACCCGGGAATCAGCAGATATTCGTTAAAAGTATGCGCGGGTTCCTGAATAAATTTTGCCATAATCGTCTCCTTATAAAAAATGAATTTAAAATAAAAGCGAAAGCCGAAGCAATCGCTTTTACGGAATATTATCAGTCGAGATGGAAGGCCTTGTTTATATCCGACACTTCGTTATCGCTTATCATCACGATATCGCCTATCATCTTTGCGTGAATAACGGTATTGGCGGTAAACTCTGCGACTTCCAGACGGTCGAACGCGTTAATAAGCGTGTTGCCCGTGCTTATCACGCTGTCGTTCTGAATTAAAACGACGGGCGAGTGTACGCTTATCGCCGCGGAAAGCCGTTTAGGATCTGTTATATTCGTACCGAACGGCAACACCGCTATATCGCGCATAGCGATATAGGATTCGGGAATAGTCCTGCTGTCAAGCGGAGTATGCGTTGCGCCGAAAGCCATAATATACTTGGGCTGCGCAACGGTTATCGCGTTGATTTCGGGGTGTTCGTCGTAGATGAGTTTGTGCAGTTCCACCGAACGGCTGGGATTTTTACCCGCTTCGCGCCAGTTGTATTCGATACGGACGATATCTTCGGGTTCTATATACTTTCTGTCCACGCCGTAGGGCGTAATAAGGAAAGTGTGTTTATCCAGCCTTACCGAGAAAGTACCCTGCGTGCTGGTGAAAAGCCCCTGATCGTAAGACCTGTGTATCAGCGCGCACATTTCCTTTCTCAAACGGCGTTCGTCGGACGAAAACTCACTCGGAATAAACTCGCCCAAAACGTTTTTGCCCTTGGTCGAATAGATTTTCAACTGATCTTTGGTAAGACTTACGGGCGTTCCGATAGTGGACGCGGTGATACCTATCGACGCGGCGAAGTTAAGCGTTTCGAACCGCTTAAACGCCTCGAACAGGTTATCCGCGCAGGTTATAACGCCGTGGTTTTCCATAATTACGACGTTCAAGCCCTTTTTGATTTCTTCAACTATTCTGTTTGCCAAGGCGTCGCTGCCCGGAACTTCGTACTTTGCAATCCCCACCTTGCCGCACACTTCGCTGGGCGTGGGAACGATATTTATATCGGGTATCTTTCTTATAAGGCTGTAAGAAACGAGTGCCGGCGGGTGCGCGTGCAAAACGGCTGACACGTCGGGACGGGTTTCGTACACGAGTTTATGGAAAGGCAGTTCCACGCTGGGCTTGTACTTTCCTATAACCGTACCGTCGGGCAGAACTTTACATATATCCGCGGCGGTAAGTGAACCCTTGTCTATCCCAGAAGGCGTTATCCAGATAACCCCTTCGCTGTCTTTAATAGAAAGGTTGCCGCCGGAAGTGGTGGTAAGGCCTTTCTGATATACCCTGCTTAATAACAGAACTATCTGTTCGGCAGGGTGCATTAAATTAAAATTCATATAGTATCTCCGAAAAACTTGATGTTATAATGCTACTATAATGCTGCCGTGATGTTTTACATCTGTTGTCCGCCGGTTACGTTTATCGCCTGCCCCGTCATATAACTCGAATATTCGGACGCAAGGAATACCATAACGTCTTCTATATCCTTGTATTCGCAGGAACGTTTCATCGGAACTTGGTTGATGTATTTAGCGCGGACTTCTTCTTCGGTTATGCCCTGATTTGCCGCGTACTGTTTGAACAGCGAGTTTACCCACAGGGGCGAATTAAGCATATTGCCGGGGCAGATGCAGTTTACCCTGACGCCCGCTTCGGCGAATTCGAGGGCAAGGCTTTGCGTTAAGCCCACGCCGCCGAACTTACTTGCCGCGTACGCGCCGTTCTTATAACTGCCCTTTCTGCCGGACTTACTGTTTATCTGAATAATGCTACCCGACTTTGCCGCCAGCATAGCGGGTGCGAACGCCTTTACGACGTTGAAATATCCGTTCAGGTTAACTGCGGTAACCTGCGCGAACGCTTGCGGCGTAAGATTGTAAATGTCGCCGCTCTTAACTATACCCGCGTTGGAAACGAGAATATCCACTTTGCCCCACTTATCGAGTACGGTTTTAGCCATCTGTTCGCACTGTTCGTAATTAGTTACGTCAACGGGAATAGCGATAGCGTCTTTAAGTCCCGCGGCGATAACTTTCGCGCCTTCTATATTGAAGTCGCAAACGGCAACGGAACAACCTTCCGCGTCCAAGCGTTTAGCAAGCGCTTCGCCAAGACCTTGGCTTGCGCCGGTTACGACTGCTACTTTACCTTTCAAATTGATAACACCCATTTTAAATCTCCTTTTATTTAATCCTAAATTTATTTTTTAAGTATTTCGTACTTTACTTAACCGTTTTTCTGCCTAACCGTGCGAATTTCAGTATGCGTTCCTGTAAATCTGGCGTTTCTTTGACCGATTTTTCGGAGAACATACCGTATTCTATACCCTTTTCGGACGAAATCGCCTCGTGCCCTATTAACGCCCAAGTCGAATCGATAAGGTGCGAATATTCCGGCAACCCAAGCGCCGCGCAGGCGAACTTCTGACGGGGGGAGTTTATGTCTTCGCCGCTTATCTGGAAAAATCCGTATTCGCGACAGAACCCCATTATCCTGTCAAGTTGCGCTTTGGTGTTTCTGGTCGGCATATACGCCACAGCCAAAAATCCCGCCTTTTTAATCTCTTCCATAAGTTCGGGCAAAAAGTCGTCTTCAAACTTCTGCGCCTTTTTGTCGCCGGTAACCGAATCCCCCACGTCGCCAAGGTATGCGTAAGCGGGTATAGCGCCGTAAGACTTTACGAGACTAACGAATTCGTAAGCGTCGGGCATTTCTTCGTCCGCGTCGATATAGAAGAATTTGGTATCGGCTTTAAGTACGCCCAAAAGGTCGTATAAAAAGTGCGGATTAGTTTGATCTAAAAGATAGCCCTTTATTTTCTCGGAAACGCCGAGTTTTAAGTCGTCCGTCAAAAAGTCTAAAAGCGCGTCAGTTCTGCCGAAACGGTCGGCAAGTTTTTTGGAAAGCGCGAATAAAAGATGCCGTTCGGTAATAGAGCCGCCCTCTTGCGCTTGCGATAAGGGATAAACGTCTTTTTTAAAGTCCAGCGTTATGCCGAACTTGCCGTATTTTTCGGTGATTAAATCACACATTTTCGCGTCGCGTTCGTAGCGTTTTTCACGGTAAAAAGCAAGATAGTCGTTTAAGGGCTTTACGCTTTGGGCGGGTATGCCGTGCGCCGCCATATAGATACAGTCGGCTTGGTCGGGGTGATTGATTTTTCCGAACCCTTTTTTGAATTTTGCCCTGACTTCCACACCGCAGGTCGCGCC
>JAFZYZ010000073.1 GCA_017615975.1 Clostridia bacterium
AAAAGCACCCCTAAACGGGGTGCTTTTGTCAATATTAAAGTTTTAATTTGTTTTTTTAAGTTGAGACCAAAGAATAGTCGCTATCTGTAAAGGTATTCCTATAATAAATATAGCCCATAGGTTGTAGCGGGACGGGGCGGTTAAAACTGCAAAATAAATTGCGGCAAGCATAGTCCATATCAGCACGGAAACGAGAATAAAAGCGTATTTGCGCTTTCCCCAAATGCTGTTAAATATCAAAAGCACCACTGTCGTTATCGGGATAGCGGCGATAAAGAATATCCAAAAACTTTTTTTGGCAAAGGTAATTCCGTAAACGAATAAAACCGTAGCGACAATCCACACGAGAGATACCGCAAGCAGCGTGATTATGATTTTATTAGCGTCGTCTTTCTTTTTGCCCGCGTTTACGGTATGAGATACGTCGTCTTTGTTTGAAACGAGAAAGTCAAGACTTACCCCGTATAAATCCGCTATCTCTTTAAGCACGTCAACGGGGGGAATAGCCTCTCCACGTTCCCATTTAGATATTGATTTATCGGTATAATTCAGTTGTTCCGCTAATTTGCTTTGGGTTAAACCGTGTTCCGTTCTTAAACGGATAAGATTTTGCGGCAACGTTTCTTTAATATTATTCATAAGGCAATTATATCATAGCGTTTTGATAAAATCAACGCATTTTCAATTAAATTTACCTTTTTTACTTGTCGGTAGACGCAACTCTCTTATTAGTAGAATAGCCGTTCTACTAAAAGGCTATTCCAAAAAAGCAAAGTTCTACCCGTGATTGTTGATTAAAACGGTTTTCAGTTGTAAAATATATATGTAAATATCCGCGCGGCACGCCGATACGAAAAAGGTTTAAGCGTCGGCGAAAATCGGGCGGGGCGGTAAGAGAGAAATTATAAGATGACTAATATTTACAATAAAAAAGAAATTCCTTTGGTGTTTGCGGTGGACGACAATTACGCGCCGTTTTTATGCGTCGCGCTTCGTTCTATAATAGACAACGCGTCCACCGACTATTATTATAAGGTTTATATTCTCAACACGGGACTTTGCGAAGGCAATAAAAAAAGAATAGTCAGTATAGCCGAAGAACTGTCAGACGATCTTTCCGTGGACTACGTGGACGTGGCGGACCGTATGGACGCGATTAAGGATAAGACCGCACTCCGCGATTATTACACGAATACAACTTATTACCGCATATTTATACCTTCGCTTTTTCCGCAGTACGATAAAATTCTGTACCTTGACAGCGATTTGGTGTTTTTGGACGACATATCTAAACTTTATAACGTGGATTTGGGGGACAATATATTTGCGGCTATCCACGAAGAGGCAATGTCGACCTTCGACGCTTTCGGGGTGTATTCAGAACAGTTTTTGGGCGTGGAAAGGATGCGTTATTTCAACGCGGGGCTTTTGGTGATAAACGCCGTGGAATACAGGAAAGCGGACGTGGAAAACGCGTTTATAAATCTTATGACAGAACACAAATTCCGCGTGGCGCAGGATCAGGACTATCTTAACGTGGTGTGTAAGGACAGAATAACCTATCTTGACGTGGGCTGGAATAAGACGCCCATCCCCGATATGACTTTCGACGATAAGGACGTAAAAGTTATTCACTATAAACTTAATTTCAAGCCGTGGCATTACGAGAACGTGCGCTACGAAGAACCCTTCTGGCAGTATGCGAAGAAAACGCCGTACTATAACGACCTTATAAAGATGCGTGAAGAATATTCGCAGGCGGAAAAGGAAAGGGACGATTTGGCGTTCGTTAATCTTCTTAAAATGGCGCACGACGAAACTTTCGGCGAAAACAACTATCTTAAACTTAAAAAAGGTTGCTGTTAAAAGCGGGGCGGTTTATGGAAGAAAAGGTTATAAAGTCTCCGGAAAGACTTAAAATCCTCGACAGAATTGCCGAACACGAACGGCTGGGGCTTTGGGACAAGGACGTGGAAGACGATCCCGAAACGATAGTCTTAACGCCCGATAAAGTGGATTATCTCGGCAAAAAACTGTCTTCTAAAATAGGCACTTTTTTCGCCAACCGCGCGGCAGTCAGATTTTACGAGAAAGAAATTAAAAAAGGCGATTTCATAATCAAGGCGGTGCGTGGGATAGAGAATTTTAAGTCGGTAAACGGCGGTGCGGTTATAACCTGCAATCATTTTTCCGTTTACGATAATTACGCCGTATATCGCGCTATCCGCGACTATCTGCCAAAAGGGCATCAACTTTACAAGGTAATACGCGAAGGTAATTACACTAATTTTAAGGGGCTTTACGGATATTTTTTCCGCCATTGTAATACTTTGCCGCTTTCTTCGCACCCGAAAACGATGATGCTTTTTATGCAGGCGACGGACGAACTGTTGCGCCGCGGCGAAAAGATACTGATTTACCCCGAACAGGCAATGTGGTGGAATTACAGAAAGCCGCGCCCGTTAAAAAGCGGCGCTTTCCGCTTGGCGGTGAAAAGTAAAGTGCCGATAGTTCCCGCTTTTATAACGATGGAAGACGGCGAAAAAATGGGTGCGGACGGCTTTAAATTGCAGGAATACACGGTTTGGTTTTTGCCGCCGCTGTATCCTAAAAAAGAACTTTCGGATAAAGAGAACGCGGAATACTTAAAGACGGCGAATTTTAACTGCTGGAAAAATCTGTACGAAGAAGTTTACGGTATTCCGTTAAAGTACGGAGAATAGAACGGTGTTTTATTTGACAATTATACTGTCGGCGTCGGTTATTATCGGCGTTATAAACTATATTTTCGTAGCACCCGTTTACGATATTACCTTGTGGCAGATAGCCTTTTACGTTTCGGTGTCCGTCGTTGCGGCGATAGCAATCGACGCGTTTTTTGCGGCTATCGTCAGGTGGGTGTTGCCGGAAAAGTGGTTTTCGGTAGAGAGAAAGCGCTTTGCGGCGGGCAGAAAAGAGTGCCGTTTTTACGAAAAGATAGGCATAAAAAAGTGGAAAGACAAAGTTATAGAACTCGGCTGTTTTACGGGTTTTAGAAAAAATAAAATCGCCGAACCCGAAAACAACGCGTACGTCGCAAGGTATATAACCGAAGCCAACTACGGCGTAGGGTGTCATATTACGGGCGTGCTGTGCGGATATCTTGTGTGTTTTCTCTTTCCCGAGTTTTGGTTTTCGGTAGGACTGCCGATAGGCGTTGTAAATATGGTGCTTAACGGGCTTTCGCTTATGATACTGCGCTATAATCTGCCTAAACTTCAAACCCTTTACCGAATAAACTTAAAGCGTGAAAAGCGTAAAAACGCGCTTAACGGCGGGGCGGTAAGCGTTGCGGAGAGAACGGCGGACGAGGCGGAAGAGAGAAATTCCGTAATCGCTTAAACCTGAAATTTTTATAATTTAAATAACTAAAAACCGACTAAAAACGAAAGGTCGGTTTTTTTATATGCTATTTTATATATTACACGCTTTACATATCTTTAAAAAAGTAATACAATATTATAGAACGGTTTGCAGGTAAAAACCGTTAAAGGACTTAAAACGATGAAGATAATCCATACTGCCGATTTGCATCTCGATTCTGCGATAGACACTCTGCCTACCGATAAAAGCAGGGTTCGTCGCGATGAAATTCTGCGCACTTTCGAACGGCTTTGCGAGTACGCGAAAGTGAACGGGGTAAAAGCGGTAATAATCGCGGGCGACGCGTTCGACGGCGCGCGCGTTTTCAAAAAGACCGCGGGCAGATTTTTAGAAGCGGTAAAGTCCGCTTCGGATACGGATTTCTTATATCTTTCCGGCAATCACGACAGGGCGTTTTTACAGACTTACGGCGACATACTGCCCGAAAATTTTAAGGTTTTTAAAAACGAGTGGACGACTTACCGCTACGACGGCGTGGCGATAACGGGCATAGCGCTCGACAAGTATAACGCACCGTTCGCATACGATAATTTACGGCTTAACGAAAACGATATAAATATCGTCTGTATGCACGGTCAGGTGTTGGGGTATAGGTCTGAAGAGGCGGCTGAAACCGTAAGTATTCCTATGCTTAAAAATAAATTCATAGATTATCTTGCGCTGGGGCATATTCACTCCTATGCGGAAGGCAAAATAGACGAACGCGGCAAGTTTGCGTATAGCGGCTGCCTTGACGGCAGGGGGTTCGACGAGACGGGAGTAAAAGGTTTCGTACTGATAGATACGGGCGCTAAAGGCGTAAGCACGGAATTTATACCGTTTTGCAGTCGGCTTTTCGTGGAAAAAGAGTACGCGACGGACGGCGAAACTTCTTTTTACGCTTTCAGAAACAGGATAGTGGAAGAAATGCGCGCGCTGTTTGCGCCGGAAAGTATAGTTAAGGTTATCCTTACGGGCGGGCACGACGCGGATTTTATAGTTGATAAGGAAGATCTGGCGCTTCGGCTTAACGAAAATTTCTTTTTCGCCAAGGTTTACGATAAAACTGCGGTTAAAGTGTCAGAAAAAGATTACGAGTTCGATAAGTCGGTGCGCGGGGAGTTCGTAAGGAAAGTGCTTTCAAGCGATTTGACCGAAGAAGAGAAGAACGCCGTGATACTTACCGGCTTAAACGCCTTAAAGGGGGAACTGTAATATGAAACTTTTAGAGTGCTACGTTTCTTCTTTCGGCAACCTTAAAGATTTTTCCTATAAATTCGGCGATAAACTCAACACGGTAAAAGAGGAAAACGGTTGGGGCAAAAGCACTTTCGCGTCCTTTATAAAGGCGATGTTCTACGGGCTTGACGACGCTAAACGCACGATAGAAGATAACGAACGTAAGCGGTTTACGCCCTGGAATTCCACGGAAAAATTCGGCGGCAGCCTTACTTTCGAGTGGGGGGATAAGCCGTATAAGGTGGAACGGTTCTTCGGGGCGAAGTCTTCGGACGATACCGTTAAATTATACGATATAAATTCGGGCAAAATCTATACCGAAGGCAGCGCCGTAGAAGATCTCGGCAAGCGCGTTTTCAGTATAGACGAAGAAGGCTTTCTGTCAACCACTTATTTTTCACAGAAAGATTTCGAGATAAAGAGTAATTCCAGCATAACTTCCAAATTCAACGAAGTCAGCGAAGTCAGTAATCCCGACGCGTTCGACAAGGCGATGAAAATTCTCGAAGATAATATAAGAGAGTTAAAGGCGCGGGGGGATAAGGGCAAAATCGCCGAAATAAAGCGCCAAATCACCGCGGCAAACGACGACGAAGAACGCATAAAAAATTCCGTTCGGGCGATAGACGCTTATAAGAAAGATCTTGAAACGCTGGAACGGGAAAGTGCGGAACTTGATAAAAACATAAAGGAACTAACCGTTAAATTACAGGCGGCGGGCAAGAGAGAGGCGCAAAATGAGAGAAGGAAACGCCACGCGGCTGTAAGCGCGGAACTTTCCGAATTACGGGAGAAAGCGGCAGCGGCGGAAAAAACTTTAAACGGTAAGCCCCTTTCTCTTTCACAGATTTCCGATTGCGAACGGTGCGTGCTTAATTTGCGCGATATTTCCGCAAAAGAAGAGGCGGCGGTGTCCGACCTTGAAAACTATAGCGGCGGGTTTGCGGACGAGAAATCGGATAAAAAACGGGATAACACGCCTTGGCTACGATATTCTCTCGCAGTTATAGCCGTACTACTCGTGGCGGCAGGCGTTGCGGTTTCGGCATTTGTAGGGCTTTGGGGGCTTGTATTCTTGGCGGCGGGCTTAATCGTCGGCGCATATTTGGCGTTTGATATTATTTCCGCAAAAAACAGAACTTTGCGCGAAACGCAAGGGTTATCCGCTATCCGCGAGATTTACGAGAGAAAAAAGCGCGAAGCCGAAGACTATAAAGACGGCAGATTAAAACTTACGCACGGTATAGAGAACTTTTTTGCGGAATTTTCCTTTGCCTTTGCCGGCGGCAATTACGAGAGTAAGATAGCGGCGCTTAAAGACGCGGTAAGAGCGCGTGAAGAGTGCGCGGAAAAGATAGCCAAAGCGCAAGCGGAGATAAGGGAACTTGAAACGGCGGGCGTAGAGAGCGCGGCAGATGGCACGGAGACGGTTTCGGAACTCAACGATAAACTTAAACTCGCAACTGACTGGTACAAAAACAAAGTAAGCGAAGCGGAAAGGACGAAGATGCGGATAAACACGCTGGAATCGTCCACGGAAGCGCTGTTCGACGTAGAAAACAGGAAAGCGCGGCTTAAAGAAGCACTTGCGGAGAGCGAAAGTCGGTTAAAAATTCTTACCATTACGGCGGAATATCTTAAAGACGCCGACGAAACGCTTAAAATCAAATACCGCGCGCCGCTACAGGACAGTCTTAACAGGTACGTCAGGATGATTGCGGGCAAGGATATTGCCGTTTCTATCGACACGGATATGAAAGTTTCGGTAAATATTACGGGCGCGGAGAGAGAAACGGGGTTTTTCAGCAAAGGCTACCGCAATTTGTTTGAAATCTGCAAGCGGTTTGCGCTTACCGATATACTGTTTACGGGTGAAAAGCCGTTCATAATATTAGACGATCCGTTTTCCGACCTTGACGACGACAAGGTTGCGGCGGCGGTAGCACTTATAAAAAGGCTGGCGGAAGAATATCAGATTTTATACTTCGTCTGCCACGAATCCCGTCGCGCATAGTGCGGCACGCTTAATTTTACCGATAAATTATTTACGAGAAGGAAGAGAGTATGGAGATAATCGACGCACACGCACACATATATCCCGCAAAGATTGCGGAAAAGGCAACCGAGGCTATAGGTGCGTTTTACGATATAAAAATGGCTATGCCCGCGGGCGTTCCCGAAAGACTGATAGAAAACGGTAAAAAAGCGGGCATTTCCCGTTTCGTGGTGCACTCTTGCGCAACCAAACCCGCGCAGGTAAGGCCTATCAACGAGTTTATTAAACGGGAGATGGACGAACACAAAGAGTTTTTGGGCTTTATGACTTTGCATCAGGACCTTACCGAAGAACAGGTTTATGAAGAGGTTGAGTGGTGTGTTCAAAACGGGTTTAAGGGGGTAAAATTGCACCCCGATTTCCAGAAGTTTTATATCGACGATAAGAGTGCTGAAAAATTTTACCGCGCGGTAGGGGATAAATTGCCCATACTTTTCCATACGGGGGACGATAGGTACGAATATTCCAAGCCGCACCGTCTTGCAGCCGTCGCCAAAAAGTTCAAAAAAGTCAACTTTATCGGCGCGCATTTCGGGGGCTACCGCTGTTGGAACGAGTTGGACTGCTATACTGGGCTTGACAACGTGTATTTCGACACGAGTTCGTCGCTGCCGTTTATATCCAAGGAAAAAGCGGAAAGCCTGATAAGAAAATTCGGAACGGAAAAGTTCTTTTTCGGCACGGATTTTCCGATGTGGGACGCGGCGGAAGAAATAGCGCGTTTTAATGCCCTTTCGTTTACGGAAAGAGATAGAGAAAAGATTTTTGCGGAGAACCTTAAAGGGCTTTTAAAACTTAACTGAAAGCGCGTTAAAAACGCTTGACAAAAGCGGGGCGTGATTTTATAATATTAAAGTAAAGTTAATAAATAATGCAATGACGGGGATATTCCGTAGTTCGGGGCGTTAAGAGAGTCGGCGGGTGGTGTAAGCCGACGGAACCGATACGGTCGCTCACCTCGCCGCAGATTCGGTGAAAGGTTTTAGCCAAGTAATCGTTTCCGTATTCCCCGCGTTAAGGGGGTAGAGAGATTGCGTGAAAGCGGTTTTCCTTTTTCTTACGGAAACGCGGCGCAATAAAACGGGTGGTACCGCGATAATTTCGTCCCGAACTGATTTTCAGTTCGGGAATTTTTTATATTCCTAAAGAAGCAGGAGATTGTTATGAAAAAAGTATTGATTTGCGATTCGTCGCTTAAAACGATTACGGCGGGCGGAACTAACGTTCTGTCTTTTAAGGAAAAACTTGAAATCGCCAAGCGCCTTGGCGAACTTAACGTTGACGTAATCGAGTTGGATCTTCCGAGAACGGGTAAGGCGGACGAGATACTTATCAAAACGGTATGCAACTGCGTGGCAAAGTCGGCGGTTTCCTGCGTTGCGGGCGACACCTCCGAACAGGTGGAAGCAAACTACGCTTTGATTTCGGGCGCAAAGCATCCGAGACTTAACGTGGTTATTCCCGTTTCGCCTATCCGTATGGAATATAATTTCGGCAAAAAACCCGCCGCGGTTTTGGAACTCTTAAAAACCCTTACCGCAAAGGCGGCGTCCCTTTGCGGCGACGTGGAAGTGTCTTTGGAAGACGCGACGCGCGCCGAACCCGACTTTTTGTATCAGGCGGTCCGCGCAGCGATAGCGACCGGTGCTAAAACCGTTTCCGTTTCGGATATAGCGGGTATTATGCTGCCCGACGAGTTTGCGGCGTTCGTTAAGGGTGTTATAGATAACGTGCCTGAAATTTCGGGCGTGAATTTCGTAGTCGGTGCAAGCGATATTCTCGCTATGGGCACGGCGAACGCTATGTCGGCGATAGCGGCTGGCGCAAACGGTGTAAAAGTATCTTCGGTAAAGACCGAAAGTCTGCCGTTTATTGAAAACCTGTCCGCGGCTATCGAGAATATCGGTATAAAGCGCGGCTACGATACGGGGCTTAATAAAACCGCTATAAAGCGTATAATTTCTTCAATAGCCGAACTCGCCACCGTAAAAAGCGACGGAGCGGCGGCAAGCGTGTCGGAAGAAAAGGCAGAATCGCTTTCCAAGGACTTAACGCTTGCGGCACTTTCCAAGATAATCAAAAAGCGCGGCTACGATCTGACGGCGGAAGATCTTAAAAAGGTTTACGGCGAATTTATAAGGCTTTCGGATAAGAAAGAAGTCAATACTAAAGAACTCGACGCGATAATCGCGGCAAACGCCTTGCAAGTGCCCGAAACTTACTCTCTCGTAAGTTTTTCGGTAAACGCCAGCAACGTTTTGTCGGCTACGGCGAGTATTATTCTTAAAAAGGACGGCAACGCGTTAAGCGGGCTTTCTTACGGCAACGGACCTATAGACGCGGCGTTTCTCGCTATAGAAGCGATAACCGGCAGGCATATAGAAGTAGACGATTTCGACCTTTCTGCTATAACCGAAGGGAAAGAGGCGATGGGGCAGGCGATAGTTAAACTTCGCCATAACGGCGTGGTGTATTCGGGCAGGGGAATATCCACCGACATAATCGGTTCTTCTATCCGCGCATACGTTTCCGCACTCAATAAAATAGTTTACGAGGAGAGTAAATAATGAATCTGTCTTTTTCCACCAACGGTTGGAAACTCTCTTTCGACGGGCTTTTAAAACTTCTGTCCGAAAATAAGATTTTCGGGCTGGAATTACATAATCTTTCGTCAACGGCGTTCGGGGCGGAAAAACCCTTCGCGGTACAGAATATCGCCAAAACAAAGCAAAAACTTTTCG
The DNA here is from genome assembly GCA_017615975.1 of Clostridia bacterium. Taxonomy (GTDB): domain Bacteria; phylum Bacillota; class Clostridia; order Christensenellales; family Borkfalkiaceae; genus UBA1259. The sequence continues at coordinate 9,439 of JAFZYZ010000073.1, forward strand.
AGTACGGCGTAGTCGTGTCGTGTATAGACGCGGTTAAAAACCTTGCAGAAGACGGGGAAGAGGATTGCGTTAACGAAATAACCGAACTCATATCCGTTGCAAAAAATCTTGACTGTAAGTTTATAAGACTGCACGCTTTTGCCGATAAAAACGCGGCAAAATCTTTCGACGAGTTAAACGCCGCCGTTAAAAGCGTCATAAAAGCGGTTCTTCCCGAAGCGGAAAAGTGCGGCATAACTTTGCTTGTGGAAACTATGGGCATTTACGCGGACACTTCGCGGCTTGCCGATATGCTTAACGACTTTGCGTGTGATAATCTTTCGGCGCTGTGGGACGTGCATCATACCTTTACTTTTGCCGACGAAAAGCCCGAAACTACGGTTAAAAATCTCGGCAAGCACGTTAAACACATACATATCAAAGACAGCGTTAAAAAGGGCGCGGGGGCGGAATACCGCCTGCTTGGCGAAGGTTCGCTGCCCCTTAAAGAGATATTCAAATCCTTGCGTTCCGTAAACTACGAAGGATTTATCTCTCTCGAACTGTTCCCCGACGCGTTGGAAGGGCTTGGCGACGCGGAAATAGTAATTCCGCAGTTTACGGGCTATATGTCGGGCTTTGAACCCGCACCGTCCTGGCGCAGCGGGCTTTACGACAATAAGACCAAAACGGGCAAGTATATCTGGGAAAAGGAAACGCTTATCGACTGCACTTTCCCGCAGGTTTTGGATAGGGTGGCGAAAGAATTTCCCGACCAGACGGCGTTTAAGTACACCACTTTGGACTATACGAGAACTTACGCGGAATTCCGCGACGAAGTAAACGTCGTTGCGCGCGCGCTTATGTCCGTGGGCGTTAAAAAGGGCGACCACGTCGCCGTGTGGGCAACCAACGTTCCCGAGTGGTATCTTACTTTCTGGGCTACAATTAAAATCGGCGCGGTACTCGTCACGGTGAACACGGCGTACAAAATCCACGAGGCGGAATACCTTTTAAAACAGTCTGACACGCATACCTTGGTGCTTATAAAAGGGTATAGGGATTCCGACTACGCGGGAATTATAAACGAACTGTGCCCCGAACTGAAAAAACTCAAAAAAGGCGAACCGTTGCACAGTAAGCGCCTGCCGTTTTTGCGGAACGTTATAACGGTAGGTTTCGAACAGGCAGGTTCTCTGACCTTTTCGGAATTCGTCGAAAGGGCGAAGACGGTATCGAAGGAAGAACTTTCCGCGCTTGCAAAATCGGTTGACGTGCACGACGTCTGCAATATGCAATACACTTCGGGCACGACGGGTTTCCCGAAAGGCGTAATGCTTACGCATTATAACGTTGTAAATAACGGCAAGTGTATCGGCGACCGTATGGATTTATCCACCGCCGATCGTATGATGATACAAGTGCCTATGTTCCATTGTTTCGGTATGGTGCTTGCGATGACTGCGTCTATGACGCACGGCACGACCATCTGTCCGCTGCCGTACTATTCGCCAAAGCCCGCACTTCAATGTATCAATCAGGAACGGATAACCTGTTTCCACGGTGTTCCTACTATGTTTATAGGGCTTTTGTCGCACCCCGATTTTGCTAAAACCGATTTCTCGTATATGAGAACGGGGATAATGGCGGGCAGTCCTTGTCCCGTTGCCGTAATGCAGGAAGTCGTCGATAAAATGAATATGAAAGAGATAACTATCGTGTACGGGCAGACGGAGGCGTCCCCGGGGTGCACAATGTCTTCGACGGACGATAGTTTGGAAGTCAGGGTAAACACCGTCGGCAGAAACCTTCCGAATATAGAGTGCAGGATAGTAAATCCCGAGACCAACGAAGAAGTGCCCTTTAATACGGTGGGCGAATTCGTTGCGCGCGGGTATAATCTTATGAAAGGCTACTATAAAATGCCCTTGGAAACGGCGCAGGCAATCGACGCGGAAGGTTGGCTGCACACGGGGGATCTGGCGCTTAAAATGCCCGACGGCAATTACAGGATAACGGGCAGGCTTAAAGATATGATAATCCGCGGCGGCGAAAACCTGTATCCCAAGGAGATAGAGGATTTCTTATACACCCACCCGAAAGTCAGCGACGTGCAGGTGGTAGGCGTTCCCGACGAGAAGTACGGAGAAGAAGCGTACGCGTTCGTTATAGTAAAGAAGGGTGAAACGCTTACCGAACCGGAGATAAGGGATTTCTGCGTAAAGAATATCGCCAAACATAAAGTACCGCGGTATTTCGATTTCGTGGACAGTTTCCCGATGAACGCCGCGGGCAAGATATTAAAGTACAAAATGCGCGAAGACGCAGCGGAAAAAATAAAAAATATTACCAAATAAAGGAGTAGTTATGGAAATCAGAATCGAAAAAGCAAAAACGCTTAAAGAAAAACCGGATTTTTCAAAACTCGGCTTCGGCAAGTTTTTTACCGACCATATGTTTGTCGCGGATTACGACGGAAGCGGTTGGCACGACGCGAGAATAGTGCCGTTCGGGTATATGCCTATTCATCCCGCGTCCACCGTGTTCCATTACGGTGCGGAAATTTTCGAAGGTATGAAGGCTTATAAAACCGCGGACGGTTATCAGATGTTCCGCCCGTTTGAAAACTTAAAGCGTATGAACAATTCGGCGGAAAGGCTGTGCCTTCCCGAAATTCCCGAAGATATGTGGATAGAAGGGCTTACGAAACTCATCAATCTCGATTATTCGTGGATACCCGATAAAGCGGGCACTTCGCTTTATATCCGTCCGTTTATGTTCGGAAACGACGAATCTTTGGGCGTGCACGCAGTTCATAACGCAAGGTTCGTTATAATTCTTTCGCCCGTAGGCAACTACTATGCGGAAGGGCTTAACCCCGTCAAAATCAGTATAGAAAGCGAAGACGTAAGGGCGGTTCGCGGCGGCACGGGCTACGCAAAGTGCGGCGGCAACTACGCGGCAAGCCTTCGCGCGGGCAAGCGTGCGGAACAGCAGGGCATTTCGCAGGTTCTTTGGCTTGACGGCGTGGAAAGAAAGTATATCGAAGAAGTCGGTTCTATGAACGTTATGTTTAAGATAAACGGCGAAGTTATAACGCCTGCGCTTACCGGTTCGGTGCTTCCGGGGATAACGAGAAAGTCCATAATCGAAATACTTAAAGAAAAGGGTTATAAAGTTTCCGAAAGGCTTATTTCGGTGGACGAACTTGCGCAAGCGGCTGAAAACGGTACGCTGGAAGAAGCCTGGGGCACGGGTACGGCGGCGGTAGTATCTCCCATCGGACACCTTTACTATAAAGGTAAGGATTACGAAGTTTCGGGCAATAAGATAGGTAAACTCACGCAGGAACTTTACGACGAACTCACGGGTATTCAGTGGGGCAGAATAAAGGACGAACGCGACTGGTGCTATAAGGTAAAAATCTGATGTTTGATAAGCGCGTAGCCCTGTTTATGGGGCATTACGGCAGCGGGAAAACCTTTACGGCGGTAAATTACGCTTTGGCGCTTGCCGAGAAGGGGCTTTCCGTAAGCATTTACGACTTGGATATCGTAAATCCCTATTTCAGAACGATTGACGCATCAAAGACTTTGGAAAAGGCGGGGGTGGAACTCGTGGTTTCGCCTTATGCCGAAACCAACGTGGATATTCCCGCAATGAACGCGGCGACCTATAAAATGGTGGACGATAAAACCCGCCGCGCGGTTTTAGATATCGGCGGGGACGAGCGCGGGGCGCTTGCACTCGGCAGGTTTTATGAAAAGATAGTTGAAGAAGATAATTACGACTGTCTTTTGGTAGTAAATCCGTATAGACCCGAAACGCGGGATATCGACGGTGCGATGCGGATAAAAAGCGAGATAGAAGCGGTATCCAAAATTAAATTTACGGGGATAGTGAATAACGCTAATTTAGGCGAAGAAACGGAATTAAAGCATATACTTTACGGCAAAGAGTTCTGCGAAAAGTTAGGCAAAGAACTCGGTATTCCGTTAAAATTTTCGTCGGTAGTTAAGCGTTTAATCCACGATGCACGCGAACAGATTGATAAAGTATTGCCGGTTCAGCCGATAAAATACGGCGACTGGTTGTAATAGTTTAAGGAGACAAAATGGCAAAGGTTAGTTTTAACGAAGATCGTTGCAAAGGGTGCGGGTTATGCGTTTCGGCGTGTCCGAAAGGCATAGTTGCACTCGCAAAGGACAAAATCAACGCGAAAGGTTATCACCCCGCGGGGGTTATAGAACAGGAAAAGTGCATAGGTTGCGCGAGTTGTGCGCTTATGTGTCCCGATACCGTTATTACGGTGGAAAGGTAGGTGCAAAATGAGTGAAAAAGTTTTAATGAAAGGAAACGAGGCTTTAGCGGAAGCGGCTATAATGGCGGGATGCAAGCATTATTTCGGTTATCCTATAACGCCCCAGACGGAAGTCGCGGCGTATATGGCAAAGCGTATGCCCAAAATCGGCGGTACGTTTTTACAGGCGGAATCGGAAATCGCGGCGATAAATATGGTTATCGGCGCGGCGTCCTGCGGGGTAAGGGCTATGACGAGTAGCAGCAGCCCCGGGATTTCCTTAAAAAGCGAAGGTATTTCCTATCTTGCCGGGTGCGAACTGCCTGCTTTAATCGTCAACGTACAGAGGGGCGGCCCGGGACTCGGCGGCATACAGCCTTCGCAGTCTGACTATTTTCAGGCGACCAAGGGCGGCGGACACGGCGACTATCATCTGATAGTTTTAGCGCCCGCGTCGGTGCAGGAAATGTTCGATATGGCGTTTAAAGGCTTTAATCTTGCCGATAAATACCGCGTTCCCGCAATGATACTTGCGGACGGTACTATGGGGCAAATGATGGAACCCGTAAGCCTTGACGCGAGTGCCGTGGAAACTTACGCCAAACCTTGGGCAACTACGGGTACTGCTAATCACGAAGGCAGGAATATCATAAATTCTCTTTCGCTGTCTCCCGCGCAACTCGAACAGTGGAACAAAAGCCGTTACGAAAGATACGCGGATATAGAACGCGACGAGGTTATGTACGAAGAGTTTATGATGGACGACGCGGATATATGCGTGGTGGCGTTCGGGATAGCGGCGCGCGTTTCCAAGAACGCGATAGTGGAAGCGAGAA
>JAFZYZ010000074.1 GCA_017615975.1 Clostridia bacterium
CGAAAACAAGATGAAATGGCTTTCGGGCGAATATATAAAGGAATTATCGTTTGAAGAGTTTAAAAAACTCGCCCTGCCTTTCTTAAAGAAAAGCGAAGCCTTCGGCGTATTTAACGGAGATAAACTATTAAATCTCGTTAAAACGCGCGTTCAGATATTAAGCGAAATACCCGAAAAGTTGGACTTTTTGACCGATTTTAAGGAGTTTGATACGGAACTTTTCGTAAACGAAAAACAAAAGGCGAGTATAGAACTTGCAAAAGAAATTTTGCCGAAAATAAGAGAAAGACTATCGGGCTTAACGGACTTTACAAATTCCGCGCTTTTTGAAACACTCGTTGCGCTTTCAACGGAACTTGAAATAAAAAAGCAAGCGCTTTTATGGATTGCGCGGATTGCCATAACGGGTAAAAGCGCGACGGCAGGCGGCGCAACCGAAATCGCCGAAGTTTTAGGCAAAGAAGAAACCTTGCGTCGTATTGATTTTTCAATAGAATTGTTGAATAAATAAAAAATAAAATCTACGGGCGCGGCTACAAGCCGCGCCCGTGTAATTCGTTTATTAACGTATTTAATTTTTAAGATATACCATTAAAACCGCTATATCCGCGGGGGAAACGCCTGAAATTCTGCCCGCCTGCCCTAAATTTTTCGGGCGGATTTTGTCGAGTTTCTGCCGCGCCTCTAACCGCAAGCCTTCCATTTTAAGATAATCGATATTATCTGGCAAAAGTTTTTCTTCTAACTTTTTGGCCTTGTCTATCTGTTCCTGTTCTTTGACGATATATCCCGAATATTTTGCGTCTATTTCAACCGTTTCAACTATCTGCGGCGAAACGCCGTCTAAAATCTTTAATTCTTCCGCAATTTGTTTAAGCGGTATCCCGCGCCTTACCAAATCCCCTGCGGTAAGCGCAGTTTGCGCCGCGGGAAAACCGAATTTTTCAAGCAGTTTTTCGCAAGCTTTGGGCTTAAACGATTTATTTATCTCTTCGGTTGCCCGTTCGTATTCCGCTTTCCGTTTCTCAAACGTCGCTTTCCGTTTTTCGCTTATAAGCCCCGTACGCATAGCCTTTTCGGTAAGCCTTAAATCTGTGTTATCCTGCCGTAGTACTATTCTGTACTCCGCGCGGGAAGTCATCATGCGGTAAGGTTCGTTCGTGCCTTTGGTGGTTAAATCGTCGATTAAAACGCCGATATACCCGTCGTCCCGCGTAAGCGTAAAAGGTTCTTCCCCGCGTAGCGCTAGCGACGCGTTTATTCCCGCGATAAGCCCTTGCGCGGCGGCTTCTTCGTATCCGCTCGTGCCGTTTATCTGCCCCGCTGAATATAAGCCCTGTATACGTTTATATTCCAAAGTGGGGTATAAATCAAGCGAATCTATACAGTCGTATTCTATGGCGTAGGCGTAGCGCATTATTTCGCAACGTTCCAAGCCCTTTACCGTGCGGTACATAGCCTTTTGAACGTCGTGCGGGAGCGAAGTCGAAAGCCCCTGCACGTAAATCTCGTTAGTGTCCCCGCCCTCGGGTTCTAAAAAGAGTTGGTGTCTATCCTTATCGGCAAATCTTACGACCTTATCTTCTATAGACGGGCAATACCTTGGGCCCGTGCCCTTTATCCGCCCCGAATACAGCGGCGAACGGTGTAAATTCGCGCGGATTATCTCGTGCGTTTTTTCGGTGGTGTAAGTAAGATAGCACGGCGTCTGCTTTTCGGGCAATTTATCCGTAAGATAAGAAAAGGGGTATATATCCGTTTCGCCGTTCTGGACTTCAAGCCCTGAAAAATCTATCGTGCGTTTATCAACCCTTGCGGGCGTACCCGTCTTAAACCGGCGAACGGTAAAGCCCAAATCTATTAAATTCGCAGTCAAAAGGTTGGCGGGCGAAAATCCGTTAGGGCCTGACGAGCGCTGCCACTCGCCCGCTATTACGCTGCCGTTTAAGTAAACGCCCGTACAAAGTACGGCGGCGCGGCAGGAAATGATGCCGCCGAACGCCGTTTTTACCCCCGAAACCTTGCCGTTTTCGGTTAAGATTTCCACCGCCTCGCCCTGTAAGATTTTGAGATTAGGCGTTTCTTCGAGTGTTTTTTTCATAAGACGGTGGTAAAGGTTCTTATCTTCCTGTCCGCGAAGGCTTTGCACCGCAGCACCCTTGCCGCGGTTAAGCATACGGATCTGAAGCAGTGCCTTGTCCGCATTTACGCCCATTTCGCCGCCCAGCGCGTCGATTTCCCGAACGATTTGCCCTTTAGCCGTGCCGCCTATGGACGGGTTGCACGCCATAAAGGCTATGCTGTCCAGATTTAAGGTCAGCATAACCGTCTTTAAGCCCGTTCGGGCAAGGGCGAGCGCGGCTTCTACTCCCGCGTGCCCCGCGCCTACGACTACCGCGTCGCAGATTTCTTCTTTAAATTCCGTCATATGAGTTCTATATAGCCTTTTCGCTTTTACGCGGGGCGAATTTTTCGTCCCGCGTAGAAATTTACTGTTTTAAGAGTTTTTTCTTTATATCGTTTATCTCGGTGTAGAGTTTGGTGTCGTTTTTCATTTGTTCGGCGATCTTATCGCGCGAATAAATTACCGTCGAATAATCTCTCCCGCCGAGTTTCTGCCCCACGGTAACCAGCGGCAAATTCATCATATCGGTGATAAGGTACATACACACCTGTCGCGGTTCGACGAATTCCTTGTTCTTCTTCTTGCCCACGACGTCGGATTTTGCCACCTTATAGAAGTCGCACACGCAGTTTATAATATCGTCTGCCTGCAATTCTTCCTGTTTTTCGCCAGCCGATTCTTTTAACGCTTCGTTTACCAGGTCTATGGTTATCGGGCGTTCGTGAAGTTTACTCGCGAACACGACTTTGGTCAGTTTGCCGATTAACGTCCTTACGTCGTCGCCTTCCATTTCCGCGATATAGGTTAAAACCTTTATATCGACGAGGCACTTCTGTTCTTCGCTTTTTTTGCGAAGTATCGCGATACGCGTCTCTAAATCCGGCGGTTGGACGTCGGCGAGCAGCCCCCCTTCGAAGCGGGTGCGCAGGCGTTCTTCCAGAACTTCTATTTCCTTTGGCGGGCGGTCGCTGGTTAAAACCACCTGCTTGTTCTGCATAACGAGTTCGTTAAAGGTGTGGAAAAACTCCGTCTGGACGCCCTGTTTTTTTGCAAGAAACTGAACGTCGTCTATTAAAAGCACGTCCACGCCCCTGTATTTATTGCGGAAATCCGCGGGCGACGCTTTACCCTTTCCAAGGCTTTCAATCATCTGGTTGGTGAACTGTTCGCAAGTGGCGTAAAGCACGTTTAACGACGGTTTTTTGAGTTTTATATAGTTGGCGATAGCCATCAAAATATGCGTTTTCCCCAGCCCCGTACCACCGTAAATGAATAACGGATTATACGCTTCCCCGGGGTTTTCCGCTACCGCTTTAGCCGCGGCGAAAATGAATTCGTTAGACGGACCTACCACGAATGAATCGAAGGTGAATTTGGGGTTTACGGGCGCGCCGTGTGTTTCGATAGCAGAAGCGTCTTGCGTAAAGTTTTTAAGGTATTCTTCGCGGTTTGCCGCAACGACAATGGAAAAATCCGAAATGTCGGCGTTGCTTTTTTTAAGTGCTTCGCAGATTTTGAGGCGCATTTTAGCCGAAACAGTGTCGGCAAACAGTTTACTCGGCGTGCAAAGCACGATCTTATTCCCCACAACGTCCACGGGTGCAAGTTGCGATATGTAAGTGTCGTAAGAAATAGAACTTACCGTTTTTTCGAGTTCCGGCAAAGCGGTTTTCCATAAAATCTCATAACTTTCCATAAGGCGGTATCCTTTTAAGGTATTTTTTCGTTTGCAATTAGGTAAATTTTATTATATAATAATTTTAAAATAAAATAAAGCAAATCGGGCATTTTAACCGAAATTTTTTGTTTACTATGAAGATAAAGAGTTTAACGCTTAAAAATTTCCGCAATTATTCGGACGAAAAGATAGAGTTCGGCGAAGGCGTGAATATATTGACGGGCGAAAACGCGCAGGGTAAGACCAACGCGGCGGAAGCCGTGTTCTTTCTCTGTACGGGCTATTCCCCCCGCGCTAACCGAGATAAACTCGTGGTAAAATTCGGCGAAAACAGCGGTGAAATTACGGGTGTTGCAGGTTCCCTTTACGGCGAAGTATCGGTTAAGATAATCTTTTCCGCAAGCGACAATAAGCGTATGTTCGTAAACGGTATGGAAGTGTTAAGAATAAGCGAACTTTTAGGCAATATCCATAGCGTATTCTTTAATCCCGCCGAACTGAAATTAGTGCAGGAAAGCCCTGAAGATCGCCGCAGGTTTATGAATATATCCCTTTCGCAGATGTCGAA
>JAFZYZ010000075.1 GCA_017615975.1 Clostridia bacterium
CGAAGAAAGACGGGAATACGACTTTAAGTCGAAAGATATGAAGATAACGGAAAGTCATAATTTTATCTCCTTTATATATTTTGATTTTTGCCTTTTCGGCAGGCGCATAAGTAGCATGGCAGCGGTGGGAAGAATAACGTTGTAAGAAATATTGCAAAAGTCAACGGCAGACAAGAAAAATTTTCGTTAAAACAAAGCCGCCCTTTGGCTAACCAAAGGGCAATACAAATAAAAGGAAAAATTTTCTTGCGTTTACTTTTGCGAGCGCCGTGCTACGATAAGACGACGAAATGGCAAAATATATAACGGATTGAGTTAATATTTGTTTGACTTTAAGTAAAAAAATATATATTATATGATAAGGGGTTCAAATGGAAAGTAATACTCAAGAGAAGAAATATAATAATAAGTGGTTGCTGGAAAAACAGTTGGAAACGCTTAAAACGTTTTATGAGCGCCATCTTTTGACGAAAGAGCAATACGAGTATGAAATAAAGGTTTTAACGACTAAAATAAATACAGAAAAATAATAAAGGAGATGCCGAAAGACATCTCCTTTAAGTTTATAAATAAAAAGGATTCAATTAAACTTTTCGGGGTTCAACTGAATCCAAAATGGTGCGGATAAAGGGACTCGAACCCCCACCCTTTCGGAATAGATCCTAAGTCTATCGCGTCTGCCAGTTCCGCCATATCCGCATTTACGGTATAATTTTAACATATTTTAGCGATTTGTCAAAACATTATTCGGCGTTTTTAATGGGAAATTCCTTTATTCTTTGACTTTTATGCCGTTCGGTTATATAATTTATAGGAAAGCGGCTATCACTTTTTCTTCTTTTTTTATCATACTATAATGTATGCCCGTAAAAGCATACGTCAATCTTAAAAATATAATATATAACGCCAAACTTATAAAAAAGCGGTTGCCGAAAGGAGTAAAGTTCTGCGCGGTGGTAAAGGCGGACGCCTACGGGCACGGCGCGGAAAAAATTTCTAACGCGATATATAATATTGCCGACTGTTTTGCCGTGGCAACCGTTATGGAAGGCGTAAAATTAAGGCTTTCGGGCATAGATAAAGAAATTCTCGTGTTGACGAAGACCTTTAGCGACGAACTTTTTTTAGCGGTAAACTATTCGCTGACCTTGACGGCGTGCGGTGTGCAAGACCTTAAAAGGTACGCTTTAGAGGGCGCAAGACATCAAATATGCGTAAAAGTGCATATAAAGTACGATACGGGTATGAACAGGCAGGGCATAAACGGCGAAAGCGCTCTTAAATCCGCCCTGTCCTTCTGTAAGAAAAACCGCTATATCGACCTTTGCGGGTTGTATTCGCATTTTGCTTTTCCCGAAAACGAAAAATCGAGAAAAAGCGCGCTTGATAAATTTTTCGTTGCGAAAAAACTCGTAAAAGAGTATAATAAGAATATTATCTGTCATATCTCGGCAAGCGGCGGCTTTATAAAAGGCGAATATGCCGATATGGTGCGCATAGGTATTCTGCTTTACGGATACACGCCGTTTAAGACGGACGCCGTAAAAGTCAAGCCCGCTATGAAAATTTACGCACCCGTCTTAGCGCGAAAAACCTTAAAGCGCGGCGATAAGGCTCTTTACGGCGATAAGCGCGCATCGAAAGATACGGGCATAACGCTTATAAGGTACGGCTATGCCGACGGACTGTTCCGCGAAGAAATAGCGGGGCAGTTCAATAACCGCTGTATGGACTTAACGGCGATAACGGGAAAGGGTAAGACCGCCCGCCGCGTTTTGGTTATGGGAAACGCCGATATTCTTGCCGAAAAATACGGCACTATTTCATACGAAATACTCGTTAAATGCGCGCTTCGCGCGGAAAAAGAATACGTTTATTGAAAAATATTTAAAAAGGACAGGCTTATGAAATATTATTTAAAACAAGGACTATTTCCGTTTCTCTATATTATAATGATGGCAATGACGGCGTTCGGGATTACGGCTATAAGCGGGCTTATATGGCTTAAAATAATTCTTGCGCTATTAAATATCGGGCTGTATACGGTAGTCGTCGCGGCTGTCGCGCATAAAGAAGGACAGGAATCGGTACGGGTTCAGCACGCGAACGACCTTGAACGGATGGAAATAATAAGGACGGGCGCAAACAGACCGCTTAAAACGCACGAAGAGTACAAGCCCTGGAAAGGGTTTGCGTTCGGCTTTACGGCGTGCGTGCCGCTTATCGCGTTTCTCGCGCTGCACACCGTCGTATATCTCGCTACGGGCAGTTATCGCGGCTTCGGCGCTATTGCGGGAGTTATATATCTTATGTTTTTCATATTCTTTATGTTAGAAGAAGCGCCCGCCGATTCCACGCTGCCGTGGTATTCCTATTACGGCGCGCTTATCGCGTTGCCCGTGATTATGCTTATAACGGGCGCGGCCTACCTTTTAGGCGCTAAAAAGGTGATGCGCCAACAACAAATGATAAAAGAGAAACAACGCCAGATTTATGGAGAGGAACTTTGAGAATAATAGGCGGTGCTTATAAAGGCAGAACTCTTTACGGATTCCGCGGCGAAAGCATAAGACCAACGTCCGACAGCGCGCGGGAAAGCCTTTTTAACATTTTAGGCGACCTTTCGGGCGCGGACTTTCTCGATCTGTTTTCAGGTACGGGCGCAGTCGGTATAGAAGCCTTATCCCGCGGGGCGAAAGTCGTTTTTAACGATATAGATAAAGAAAGCGTATCGCTTACGCGCGCAAACCTGCAAAAAATAGGCGTAAGCGCGGAAGTCTATTGTTCGGACGCGTTGGATTTTATAAAGACCGCGCGCAAGAAGTTCGACCTGATATTTTTAGATCCGCCATATAAAAGCCGGAAAATCCGCGAACTTTTAGACGGCGTTTCGGGCATATTAAAGGACGGCGGCAGGGTGGTTTTCGAAAATGAAAAGCCCTTTTCCGGCGTTGCGGAAAATCTCGTGCTTACCGACGTCAGAAGATACGGCAGGGCG
>JAFZYZ010000076.1 GCA_017615975.1 Clostridia bacterium
ATCTGACATCATTTTGCCGTTTTTAAGCACTATACGGGGGCGAATTTTCAGAAGATTTGCGCCGAGAAGGGCAATGCTGCTGCATCTGCCGCCCTTATGCATATAGTCAAGGCGTTCTAAAACGAAACTCGTCTGCACCTTATCCCGCCTTTCGTTTAATTTTTCGACTATTTCTTTGGGCGAAAGCCCCTTATCCGCAAGTTCGCGCGCGTAGATTGCCTGTATACCAAGTCCCGTGGTAAGCGCCAAACTATCCACCGCGTACACGTTTTTAACGTTTTCCGCCGCGCGGAACGCGTTGCCGCAGGAAGAAGTAATACCGCTTGACAGACAGATATGTATAACCGCGTCGTAATCCTTTTTAAGACTTTCGAAAAACTCCGTGTATTCAAACTCGTTAATCGCCGTGGTTTTGGGCAGGGTTTTATATTTCTCTACGAGTTCGAACATTTCTTCGGTGGAATACTTGCCGTCTTTAAAAGACAAGTCGCCGAGATTTATCTGATAAGGAATAACTTTTATATCGTATTTTTCCAGTAATTCCTGTGGCAAATCGTGAGTGGATTCTAAGGATATGGCAATTTTCATCTATATATCTCCGAAAAATTATTTCTTTCGTAATGACAGAAAGTGCTTATCAATCAACCTTTTCCGTTTTATTTTAACATACCGCGCACGCTTTGACAATCGTTTTACGCAAAAACTTGGATTAAACCGCCGTTAAACGCTTGTTTTAACCGCTTGATAAGTGATATAATTATTCCGTCGTAAAAAACCAACGTACAGAAAACCATTTTCGGAGTGTGTTTTATGAAAACTATAACGGGCGAACTTGTAAAAACGGATACGGCTTATTCGGAATTTGCCGCAAAAGTAGGCGAAACCGTTTCCGTGTCTGGGTATATTCACAGAATAAGAGAAATGACGGGCTTTGCATTTATTATTCTCCGCACCGCGCGGGAACTTATTCAATGCGTTTACGCACCTGAATTTTCCGACTACCGCCTGGACGAAAAATTATGCGAAGAAGCCTGCGTGAAAATCACGGGCAAAGTCGTGGGCAGTAAAGACAGGGACGGCAACGACCGCTACGAATTGCAGATACACGATATCAAAATCCTATCGCTCCCCGCGGAAACGCTGCCTATCGTTATCAATAAGAAACAACTTGACGGTATTCAGCTTAACACCGTTCTGGATTTGCGCCCCGTGTCTATGCGCAACCCCAAAGAACGCGCTATATTCAAATTGCAGGAAGGTATTGCGCGCGGTTTCCGCGAATTCTTAATGCAGAACGGATTTACAGAAATCCGTTCGCCCAAAATCAACTTTGCCGGGGCGGAAGGCGGCACTAACGTCTTTAAACTCGACTATTTCGGAAAGACGGTGTTTTTAGCGCAAAGCCCGCAGCTTTATAAACAGGCGCTTGTCGGCGTATTTAACAGGGTGTTCGAGATTGCGCCCGTGTTCCGCGCGGAACATCACGATACCAGCCGCCACTTAAACGAATATATATCGATGGACTTCGAGATGGGCTTTATAAACGACTTTTCCGATATAATGAATATGGAAACGGGCGCGCTTAAATACATTATGAATTTATTAAAGACCGAATACGCGGAAGAAGTGTCGCTATTAAAAGCCGATATTCCCGAAATAACGGAAATTCCGTGTATGAAATTTATGGACGCCAAAGAACTTATTATGAATAAGTTTAAATACACTCCGTCCGATATGAAAGACTTCGATCCCGCGGAAGAAGAGATGCTGGGCAAATACGCTAAAAAAGAACTTAATTCCGATTTCATATTTATAACCCACTACCCGTCGAAAAAACGCCCCTTCTACACGATGGACGATCCCGAAAACCCCGAATACACTCTATCTTTCGATTTGCTGTTCAGGGGCTTGGAAATAACTTCCGGCGGACAGCGTATACACGACTATAACGAACAGGTTAAAAAGATGAAAAAATGCGGTATGAATCCCGACGATTTCGAAACCTACCTTATGTTCCATAAGTACGGTGCGCCGCCGCACGGCGGTCTTGGTTTGGGGCTGGAACGTCTTACGATGCACTTGCTTGGCTTTAAGAACGTCAGAGAAGCGACTATGTTCCCCCGCGACATCAACAGGGTATCGCCGTAAAGAAATATAAAACAGTTTTACCGCCCCGCCGCAAATTTGCGGCGGGGCGGTAAAACTGTTTTATATTTCTTTACGGCGATACCCTGTTGATGTCGCGGGGGAACATAGTCGCTTCTCTGACGTTCTTAAAGCCAAGCAAGTGCATCGTAAGACGTTCCAGCCCCAAACCAAGACCGCCGTGCGGCGGCGCACCGTACTTATGGAACATAAGGTAGGTTTCGAAATCGTCGGGATTCATACCGCATTTTTTCATCTTTTTAACCTGTTCGTTATAGTCGTGTATACGCTGTCCGCCGGAAGTTATTTCCAAGCCCCTGAACAGCAAATCGAAAGATAGAGTGTATTCGGGGTTTTCGGGATCGTCCATCGTGTAGAAGGGGCGTTTTTTCGACGGGTAGTGGGTTATAAATATGAAATCGGAATTAAGTTCTTTTTTAGCGTATTTGCCCAGCATCTCTTCTTCCGCGGGATCGAAGTCTTTCATATCGGACGGAGTGTATTTAAACTTATTCATAATAAGTTCTTTGGCGTCCATAAATTTCATACACGGAATTTCCGTTATTTCGGGAATATCGGCTTTTAATAGCGACACTTCTTCCGCGTATTCGGTCTTTAATAAATTCATAATGTATTTAAGCGCGCCCGTTTCCATATTCATTATATCGGAAAAGTCGTTTATAAAGCCCATCTCGAAGTCCATCGATATATATTCGTTTAAGTGGCGGCTGGTATCGTGATGTTCCGCGCGGAACACGGGCGCAATCTCGAACACCCTGTTAAATACGCCGACAAGCGCCTGTTTATAAAGCTGCGGGCTTTGCGCTAAAAACACCGTCTTTCCGAAATAGTCGAGTTTAAAGACGTTAGTGCCGCCTTCCGCCCCGGCAAAGTTGATTTTGGGCGAACGGATTTCTGTAAATCCGTTCTGCATTAAGAATTCGCGGAAACCGCGCGCAATACCTTCCTGCAATTTGAATATAGCGCGTTCTTTGGGGTTGCGCATAGACACGGGGCGCAAATCCAGAACGGTGTTAAGCTGAATACCGTCAAGTTGTTTCTTATTGATAACGATAGGCAGCGTTTCCGCGGGGAGCGATAGGATTTTGATATCGTGTATCTGCAATTCGTAGCGGTCGTTGCCGTCCCTGTCTTTACTGCCCACGACTTTGCCCGTGATTTTCACGCAGGCTTCTTCGCATAATTTTTCGTCCAGGCGGTAGTCGGAAAATTCAGGTGCGTAAACGCATTGAATAAGTTCCCGCGCGGTGCGGAGAATAATAAATGCAAAGCCCGTCATTTCTCTTATTCTGTGAATATACCCAGACACGGAAACGGTTTCGCCTACTTTTGCGGCAAATTCCGAATAAGCCGTATCCGTTTTTACAAGTTCGCCCGTTATAGTTTTCATAAAACACACTCCGAAAATGGTTTTCTGTACGTTGGTTTTTTACGACGGAATAATTATATCACTTATCAAGCGGTTAAAACAAGCGTTTAACGGCGGTTTAATCCAAGTTTTTGCGTAAAACGATTGTCAAAGCGTGCGCGGTATGTTAAAATAAAACGGAAAAGGTTGATTGATAAGCACTTTCTGTCATTACGAAAGAAATAATTTTTCGGAGATATATAGATGAAAATTGCCATATCCTTAGAATCCACTCACGATTTGCCACAGGAATTACTGGAAAAATACGATATAAAAGTTATTCCTTATCAGATAAATCTCGGCGACTTGTCTTTTAAAGACGGCAAGTATTCCACCGAAGAAATGTTCGAACTCGTAGAGAAATATAAAACCCTGCCCAAAACCACGGCGATTAACGAGTTTGAATACACGGAGTTTTTCGAAAGTCTTAAAAAGGATTACGACGCGGTTATACATATCTGTCTGTCAAGCGGTATTACTTCTTCCTGCGGCAACGCGTTCCGCGCGGCGGAAAACGTTAAAAACGTGTACGCGGTGGATAGTTTGGCGCTTACCACGGGACTTGGTATACAGGCAATCTACGCGCGCGAACTTGCGGATAAGGGGCTTTCGCCCAAAGAAATAGTCGAAAAATTAAACGAAAGGCGGGATAAGGTGCAGACGAGTTTCGTTTTAGAACGCCTTGACTATATGCATAAGGGCGGCAGATGCAGCAGCATTGCCCTTCTCGGCGCAAATCTTCTGAAAATTCGCCCCCGTATAGTGCTTAAAAACGGCAAAATGATGTCAGAT
>JAFZYZ010000077.1 GCA_017615975.1 Clostridia bacterium
CTTCCATTTTATTACGATACGTAAGTAATGCGAGAATTATTGTCATAACCGATATAATTACCGTAATTTGAATAACCGCTGACAGTACCGGTATTACTATAACCTGTGATTTGAGAAGAACCGCTATTTACAGTTGCATAACCTATAAGTCCGCCTACGTAATTAGTTCCGCTCACCTTTGCGGTGTTTGATAATTCCGTTAAATTTACCCTGCCGCTACACTGTAAATATCCGAAATTACCGGCACAGTAATCTTTACCCGTTATCTTACCCGTATTTCTTATTTTGGAAATCGCTATAGTATAACTTGTAGAAATATTAATATAATAATACCCTATAATACCTGCCGTGTAATTTTCACCCGTTATATCCCCTGTATTAGTTAAATTGTTATTTGCACGAATTGTACTACTACTAGCACAGTATCCTGCAATACCGCCGACTCTGATTTTTCCTTTAATATTACCGTTATTAGTACAATTTTGTATATAATCACTTAAATACCCTGCGATACCGCCAACGTACATACCGTAAGAATTGTACGTAATGTTGGAATTGTTGGTACATCCTTGAACGGCGTATCCTTTACCTACGTATCCGCCAAGGTAAGCGCAATTATCTCCGCTTTCAGCGGTATATCCCGACGCGGATACGACGGAACTTGCATTGTCGCTGTCAGAAAGAGTTATAGCCTCTAACACCCCTGCGATACCGCCCACGTACGACTTGCCGGAAACCGTGGAATTATTATATACCGAACTCATAGAGCCTGTGCCATACGAATGCGCAAATCCTACGATACCGCCGACGTAATCCTCTCCGCTTACGTTTCCCGTATTAGAAGAGTCGGAAAAATAGCAAGTATTATTACCGCCTATATAACCTACCGTTCCGCCGCAATAATTTTTGCCCGTTATTTTACCGGTATTTTCAAGCCTTGTAAACGACGAACTACTATTTGACGATGAACCGTAATAATAACCGATAATTCCGGCAGTATAGTTATCCCCCGTTATATTTCCTTTATTAGTTAAATCGTTCATTGTTCCATAACTCGCTTCTTTTCGCCCTAATATACCGCCTACGTTAGTTTTACCCGTTATATTCGCACTGTTTTCACAATTTGATATATCTCTACTATATAATAATTGACCTACTACACCGCCGACGTTAGAACAATAAGGCGCGTTAACCGTACCGCTTACTTTTATACCTGAAATAGACATCGGCTGATATGCATATCCACAAGCGATAGCGATATTTTCATACTCACCCGACGAAACGTTTACATCCGCGTTAAGAACAGAAAAGTTTTTGAGTGCACAAGATGATGCATTATTAATAAAACCGAAAAGACCTAAATTTGACTGCTGTTTATTAATTTTCAGATTATATATTGTTAAATTTTGCCCGTCGAAAATACCTCTAAACGGCTTATCGCTTGTGCCGATAGGTATCCACTCCGCATAAGAAAGGTCAATATTACTGCTTAAATAAACCGTTTTGCCGGAAAAATCAGTACCGTGATTTACCAAATAAGAAAGCCCCGCAAGTTGATATTTAGTACTTATATAAAAAGTAGAAGAAGAACTGCTGTACCAAGACGTGTTCGTGCTGATTTCTCCGTAAGGTTCAGCCACGCCGCAGTAAACGCATTTTTCGTTATAGAAATGATGCCCCGTTGCGTACGTATAATCGTTTTTATAGGAATACCCGCAAATTTTACAAGTATAGGTCGTATAACCCTGACTTGTACAAGTAGGCAAGGTAGTATTAGTAAGATAATTATGCGTACAAGACGGTTCTGTTATAGGAACGGTATAAACCGTGCCGTTAGTGCAGGTAATTTTGACGTGCCCCGTGTAGTCTATTTCTATATTCGATATGCCTACGCCCGTATCTCCTTTCGCACCCGTTGCGCCTTTATCTCCTTTATCACCCTTATCGCCTTTTGCGCCCTTTACGTTGCCGAGATTTAGCACGGTATTATCGGTAAGCGTTATTACAAGTTCATTATTTCCGTTTACAATAGCCGCTTTTATCCCCGTACCCGTATCACCTTTATCGCCTTTATCACCTTTCGCGCCGTTAGTTATCGTAAAAGTAGTAGTCGTTTCGTCGCTGAAAGTTATGGTATAAGTATCTATAAGCCCGTCGTTTCCCGTTTTTTCTATTGACAAAACGCTTACGCCTTTATCACCCTTATCGCCTTTTGCGCCTTTTACGTTGCCGAGATTCAGCACCGTATTGTCGGTAAGCGTTATTACGAGTTCGTCATCTCCGTTTACAATAGCCGCTTTTATACCCGTACCCGTATCGCCTTTGTCGCCTTTATCACCTTTCGCACCGTTGGTTATTGTGAAAGTAGTAGTCGTTTGGTCGCTGAAAGTTATCGTATAAATATCTATAAGCCCCATATTGCCCGTTTTATCTACCGACGATACGCTTACACCCGTGTCGCCCTTATCACCTTTCGCGCCCTTTACGTTGCCAAGATTTAACACCGTATAGTCCGTAAGAAATATTATAAGTTCATTATTTGAATTTATAAAAGCACTCTCTATTCCCGTACCGGTATCACCCGTGTTTCCTTTATCGCCCTTGTCGCCCTTTGCGCCGTTGGTGATTGTGAAAGTAGTAGTCGTTTCGTCGCTGAAAGTTATGGTATAAGTATCTATAAGTCCGTCGTTGCCCGTTTTTTTTATTGACAATACGCCTACGCCCGTGTCGCCTTTATCTCCTTTATTTCCCTTGTCGCCCTTATCACCTTTCGCGCCCTTTACGTTGCCGAGATTTAAAACCGTATCGTCCGTAAGGGTGATTACAAGTTGATTATTTGCATTTATCGTTGCCGTTTGTACGCCCACACCGTTTTCACCGTTTGAGATAACGAAAGTACTTTCGCTTTCGTCGCTATAAGTAATGGTATAAGTGTCAAACAATCCGTCGGAAGACGTTTTTTCTACGGAAACTATTCCGACGCCCGTCTCTCCCGTCTCGCCTTTATCGCCGCATGCCGTTAAACCCACTGCGCACAACGCGCAAACAACGCTTAAAACTAAAACTGCTATAAACTTTTTCATAAAAAATTCTCCATTATGATTATAATTGTAATTTTAACACTAAAATTAGTGTAAGTCAAGCATAATACACTAAATCGAGTGTAATAATAAGGTATGAAGACTTTTGGAGACAATTTAAAAAATTACAGAACGGCGGCTAAAATAAGTCAACAATCGTTTGCGGAAAAACTCGGAACTACACAACAGCGCGTAAGCGAGTGGGAACGCGGACTCGTAGAACCTTCGCTTTACAATGTGATAAAAATATTGAATATATTGAATATTTCTTTTGAAGAACTGACTGACGGACTATAAAACGGAAAACCGTTATAAAAAGTGCGGGCGGGGTAAATTGCCCCGC
>JAFZYZ010000078.1 GCA_017615975.1 Clostridia bacterium
AAAAAATTTACGGAAATTTTAAAAATAAAAAAGGATTTTCGGATTTTTTTTCGTATTATTATATGTAAAGGAATTATTTTGCCGGCAAAAAAACGAAAAAGGTGGCGGAAATGAAAGAAAAAACGATAAAAATCGAAGAGATGTTTTTATCGCCTTACGCGTGCAAGTCTGTCGATACGGTAGGAAGGTTAAAAGACGAACCGCCTTGCCCTATGCGCACCCCTTTTCAGCGGGACAGGGACAGGATTATTCACTGTAAAGCCTTCCGCCGCTTAAAGAACAAAACGCAGGTGTTTTTTTCGCCGGAAGACGATCATTACCGCACTCGGCTAACTCACACGCTTGCCGTTGTGCAGATAGCGCGTTCGATTGCCCGCGCGCTGTCGTTAAACGAAGACTTAACCGAAGCCATTGCGCTCGGGCACGATTTAGGGCATACGCCGTTCGGGCATTCGGGGGAACGGATACTCAATAAACTTAACCCCAACGGGTTTTTACATAACAAACAGTCGGTACGCGTCGTCGATTATTTGGAAGAAGACGGCAAGGGGCTTAACTTAACGCGCGAAGTGGTGGACGGCATATTGAACCATAAAAAGGGGTGGCAGCCCAAAACCTTAGAAGGTATGGTGGTAAACTACGCCGACAGAATAGCGTATATCAATCACGACATAGACGACGCGATAAAGGGCGGGTTTATTCTTGCAAGCGATTTGCCAAAAAGCGCCGTTAAACTTTTGGGCGATACTTCCAGCAAGCGCATAAACTCTATGATACTCGCAATCTTTAAGGAAAGCGACGGTAAAAATTTTGTCAAAATGGCGGAAGAAGAAGAGTTCGCCACCGAAACGCTGCGCAACTTCCTGTTCGACAGGGTGTATAACGATATAACCTTTAAGGTGCAGGAAAGCAAAGCCGAGCGTATGCTTACGGCGCTTTACGGGTATTTTTACGAAAATACCGATAAACTGCCCGAATTCTACTTAAAAGAACTTATCAACACCGATAAAGACACGGTGCTGTGCGATTATATTTCGGGGATGTCCGACGGATACGCCGTAAAAGTATTTACGGATTTATTTATTCCCGACAAGTGGGAAATTACTTAAAAGATGAAAGGGTTTGACTTAAAATTCCTTGAAGAATTGAAATCCAAAAACGATATAGTGGAAGTTATAAGCGGCTACGTGCCGCTTACCCGCAGAGGCAACAGTTTCTGGGGGAGATGCCCCTTTCATCACGAAAAAACGCCTTCTTTCTGCGTGAACGGCACAGACCAGTTCTATTACTGTTTCGGCTGCCACAAGTCGGGCGACGTTATAAGTTTCGTGAAAGAAATGGAAAGTCTGGACTTTGGGGATGCGGTAAGGCTTTTAGCCGAACGCGCCAAAATGCCTATGCCCGAATTTTCCGTGGACGACGCGGCGATAAAAGAACAAAAGCAAAAGCGTGAAACCCTTTACGCCCTTCTAAAAGACGCGGCGAGATTTTACGCCAAAAACCTGCGTTCGGGCGAGTGTCCCGATCACGAAGATTACATAATTAAGCGCGGGCTTTCCGCGGATACGGTGAACAAGTTCGGGATAGGCGCGTCCAAAGATTACGACGGGCTGATAGAATATCTTGCGGCTAAAGGCTATTCTTACGAGAATATGTTTTTAAGCGGCGTTGCGGGTAAAACCGAACGCGGCGGAAAGGCGAGATATTACGACGCGCTTGCGGGCAGGCTGATTATACCCGTTATAGACGGGTTTAATAACGTAGTGGCGTTCTGCGGGCGTATAATAACCGACCGTAAAGACGTGGGCAAGTACGTCAACACCAAAGAAACGCCCGTATTCATAAAAGGCAAAACGCTGTTCAACCTCAATAACCTTAAAAAGTACAAAAACGAACACGGGCTTTCGGAAATAGTTATCGTCGAAGGACATATGGACGTAATATCTCTCGTTCAGGCGGGATTTAACAACGTGGTGGCGAGTATGGGCACGGCGCTTACCAAAGACCAAGCGCGCATATTAAAGCGCTATTCGGACAAGGTGTTAATCAGTTATGACGGCGATTTCGCGGGGCAGAAAGCGGCTATCCGCGGCTTGGAAATCTTGCGGGACGAAGGGCTTGACGTAAAAGTGGTTGCGCTGCCCGACGGGCTTGATCCCGACGACGTTATCAAAAAACAGGGCAAAGCCGCGTACGAACAACTGCTTAAAGACGCTATGCCGCTTATAGACTTTAAACTGAACCTGCTTAAAAAAGCGTTCGATATAAAGACGGCGGACGGCAAGCGCAAGTTTATTGCGGGCGCGGTAAAAGTTATAAAGGAAAGCGAGTCCGCAGCCGAACAGGAAGACCTGCTTAAAGCCGTGCGGGACTACACGGGTATAACGCTTGAAGCCTTAAAGCGCGACCTTGACAGTACCGAGATAAAAGCGCCCGAAGTGCGCGTATCCGTTTCTACGGACAACGAAAATTCGGGGGACAAGACGGAAGTTGCGGCAAGGTACGTTCTATACTCGGCGCTGTTCAATAAGCCTTACGCGGAAGACGAAGATCTGTCGAAAATAGAGTTTATTCTGCCAGAACACAAGCGTATTGCCGAATATGTTTCGGAGTGTAGGCGGGAAAATACCGCTGTACGGTTTAACGATCTTTACAGTATTTTCGACGAGGATTCGTACAGAGAACTCGACGCGATAGCGGGCTTAAACGCCGAAGAAGAAGTAAAGTTTGACAGGGAAACATACTTTTTCGACTGTCTTAAAACGCTTAAAACCTATTCGCTTGATAAAAAATTGGAAATCCTTAATTCGCGGTTTAAGACGGAGACGGACGCTGATATCCGCCGCGAACTTATAGCGGAGATAAATCAGGTAATTATTAAGCGCAAAGAATTAAACTGAAAATTTAACGGAAACTAAAGAAGTAGTATTGCGGCAAAAGCCGCGGGAGGAACTGTAATGGAAGACGTAGAGTTCAGCAGAACGGAACTTGAAAAACTCGAAAAAACCATTTTGGAAGAAGAAAAAGCACCGCTTACCGACGAACTTATTTCGCTCGTTTCGGACATTATTTTGGAATACAAAGGCGGCGGCACGATAACCACTTCGCAACTGTTCGATAAACTGGACAAGCAGCAGGCTTCGCCCTATCAACTAGAACAGATTTACGAGATGATAGAAACGGCGGGCATCAAGATCGTCGACGAGTACGAAAAGGACAAGGATATATATAACCAACTTATTCAGGAAGTAAGTATGGACGATCCTGTCAAGATGTACTTAAAGGACATAGGTAAAGTGCCGTTATTGCAGCCCGAAGAAGAAACCGAACTCGCTAAAAGGATGATGGACGGCGACGAAGACGCGAAGCGCCTTTTGTCCGAAGCGAATTTAAGGCTTGTGGTATCCATTGCAAAGCGCTATATGGGCAGGGGTATGCAGTTTTTGGATTTAATTCAGGAAGGCAACTTGGGGCTTATGAAAGCGGTGGAAAAGTTCGACTACCAAAAGGGCTTTAAGTTTTCCACCTACGCTACCTGGTGGATAAGACAGGCAATAACCCGTGCTATAGCGGATCAGGCGCGTACTATCCGTATCCCCGTGCATATGGTTGAAACTATAAACAAACTCGTACGCGTTTCGAGAAAACTGTTGCAGGAGTTAGGCAGAGAACCTACCCCCGAAGAAATCGCGCTGGAAATGGGCGTAAGCGAAGAACGCGTGCGGGAAATTCAGAAGATTGCGCAAGATCCCGTATCACTCGAAACGCCTATCGGCGAAGAAGACGACAGCCACCTTTCCGACTTTATCGAAGACGAAGGCAGCGCCGCGCCGACGGACGCCGTGTCGTTCACTATGCTTAAAGAACAACTTTTGGGCGTTTTAGACACTCTCACCCCGCGTGAAGAAAAGGTGCTGCGGTTAAGGTACGGGCTCGACGACGGCAGACCGAGAACTTTGGAAGAAGTGGGTAAAGAATTCAACGTTACCCGTGAAAGAATAAGACAGATAGAGGCAAAGGCGCTGCGTAAACTCCGCCACCCCAGCAGGTCGAAGAGACTGCGCGATTTTCTCGATTGATGAACGACAGGCTTTCAAGCATATTCGATGCAATCCCGCCCTGTAAGATTTTTGCGGATATCGCCTGCGACCACGGCTATATCGCCTACGCTATGCTAAACAGCGGCAAGTGCGAAAGGGCGTACATTTCGGATATAAGCGCAAAAAGTCTTGTTAAGGCGGAAAAACTTTTGTCCGCGTTTATAGCGGAAAAACGGGCGGAAAGTTTCGTGTCCGACGGGTTCGATAATCTGCCCAAAGCTGATACCGCGCTTATAGCGGGCGTGGGTGGCGCGCTTATAACGGATATTTTAGACAGGGCGAACAAGGCTGGTAAATTACCCGAAAACCTTATTCTGCAACCTATGAAACATTGCGATAGGGTGCGGCGTTTTGCCGTCGGGCTTTCGTATAAAATAGAAAAAGACTTTACGGTGAGTGCCGACGGACAGTTTTACGATATTATAGTGCTTAAAAAGGGCAAGGACAGCCTTACGCCCGAAGAGGCGGAATTCGGCAGAACGAATATTCGGGAACTGCCGATTGATTTTAAGGAAAAAATCCGCGTGCAGATAGGTAAACTTATGTCTTACGCCGCGCGGGATAATATTGCGGACGATACCCGCGCCGAAATGCTTAAAAAGGCAAAGGATTTAGAAAAGTATGTATAGTTTAAACGAGTTCTTTTCCGTGCTGGACGGATTAGCGCCTATAAAATACAGCCGTATGATGATAGAAAAGGGTGATTACGACAACAGCGGCATTTTACTTAAATTCAGCGATAAGGTTGAAAGGGCGTTGTTTTCACTCGACTTGTCTATTAAGGCGGTGGAACGGGCGACGCGGCTTAAATGCGACACGGTGATAACGCATCATCCCGCAATATATTACCCCGTAAAAGGGCTTGACGCTTTCGGGGAGACGGCGTCGGTGGCGCTTGCGGCGAAAGCGGGGCTTAACGTTATTTCAATGCACTTAAATCTGGATATTGCGACGCTTGGGATAGACGAAAGCCTGTGCGTTGGGCTTGGCGGCAAAAAATACAAATTTTTCTCCAGCCTTGACGAGAACGCGCATTACGGCAGGGAATTTGCGGTCGGGAAATCGGTTTCGGAGTTTTTAAACGGTATAAAAAAGAATTTAGGCACGAAAAGAACGCTGTTTTACGGCAACCGTAAAGATACGGTGGTAGTCGCAGCTTCCTTTTGCGGCGGCGGCGCGGAATACGCGCTTTCCTATACGCGACAGGGCGGCGCGGCGGATACTATTATCACTTCGGATATTCCGCACCACGTCTTAAAAGAGTTGACAGAAAGCGGGAAAAAGGTTATAATTTTAACTCATTACGCTTCGGAAAATTACGGATTTAAACGGTTTTACGAAAGGGTTAAAGATAAGGTTTCGGGCAAAGCGGAATTCTTTTATTTCGAAGATAAAAGATTTTTATAAAAGGCAAGGAGAATCGTTATGATAGAACAGTTATTGAAATATCAGGAAGTAGATGCGGGACTTCGCAAGATAGAAACGGAACTTTCGGGCAGCGAAGCGCGTAAAAAAGCGGTTTCCGCAAAGAAGTTTTTAGAGAGTGTGGACGATACGGTAGCGAAGTTGGACGTTAAGGCGGCGGAACTTGCGCATATCTACGATAATCTGAAAAAGGAAAGCGAGGTGCTTTCGGGGCAAAGGGAAGAGTTTACGGGAGCATTAGAACACGCCGTTGACGAGAACGGGCTTAACTATTTAGCAAAGAAAGCGGACGAACTGTACGCTAAGATAAAGAACCTTTCGCAGGAAGCGGGCAAGGTAGCGGAAGCCATGCAGGCGGTTTATAAGGAATACGCGGGGGTTCGTAATAATATAAAAGTTGCGCAGACGCAATATGCCGAAAACGCAAAAATTTATAACGACCTTAAAGCGTCCAAACAGGATGAACGCAGCAAAATAGAGAGCGAACTAAAAGAACTTGAAAAAACGGTGGACGCGGGGCTTATGGAACGCTATAAAGCAAAGCGTGCAAATAAGATATTTCCTATCGTCTATGAAATCAATACGGTTGGTAAAAGTCATTTTTGCGGATATTGCAATATGGAATTGCCGATGACGGTTAAGCCGAAACTCAATAACGGCGAAGTTATAGAGTGCGATAATTGCGGCAAGTTATTGTTTCTGAAAAAATAAAACCGTTAAAATTCATAAAACCATAAAAAACGCTTTGACAAGAAGCGTTTTTTATGGTAGGATAATAGACACTTACACAAATCAATAATCTTGAGTCGAATGCACGGAGAAATACCCAAGTGGCTCAAGGGGCTCCCCTGCTAAGGGAGTAGTATGTGAATAACGTAGCGAGGGTTCGAATCCCTCTTTCTCCGCCAAATAAAAAACACCCAAAAGGGTGTTTTTTATTTGGGTGGAAAACAGGGTTTTCCACGCTCGCTCATTACCTACGGTAATGGCTCGGGACGCGATTGACGGCGTTAAGCCGTAGCAATCGCTATTCCGTCGCAAACGCCGTTTGCTCCTTACGAATCCCTCTTTCTCCGCCACGAAAAAAGCACCCGATAAGGGTGCTTTGTTTAGTGGAAAACGTT
>JAFZYZ010000079.1 GCA_017615975.1 Clostridia bacterium
AGCAAATCTTAAAGATATAAACTAAATTCCAAAGGAGTAAATAAAATGAAAGTCAGACCATCTGTAAAACCTATGTGCGATAAGTGCAAAGTAATCAAGAGAAACGGAAAAGTAATGGTAATCTGTTCCAAGAACAAGAGCCATAAGCAAAGACAAGGCTAAGCCTTAATAAGGCACGAAAACGTTTCGGGCGCTTAAAGTTTGCTAACATTCCAAGCAGACGGGGGCGTTCGGTATTTATACAACAAAAAAATAAAAAAAGGAAAAAAATACGGAGGTATTTAATGGCACGTATAGCCGGCGTTGATTTGCCGAACAACAAGAGAGTCGAAATCGGTCTTACCTATATATACGGCATAGGACTTTCGACGTCTAAAAAGATTATAAGTGCAACCGGTATCAATCCCGATACCAGAGTAAAAGATTTAAGCGAAGCGGACGTTGCTAAACTTCGTGAATATATCGAACACAATATTCACGTGGAAGGCGATTTGAGAAGCGAAGTCAACCTTTCTATCAAGAGACTTATAGAAATCGGTTGCTACCGCGGTGTCCGCCACAGAAAGAACCTGCCTGTAAGAGGACAGAGTTCCAAGAGAAACGCGAGAACGAGAAAAGGTCCTCGCCGCACCGTCGCGAAGAAGAAGACGGCAGGTAAATAAGGGAGGGCGTAAATAATGGCAGTAGCAAAAAAGACGACTAAAAAGCGTAAGGACGCAAGAAAAGTCGATAAAGGACAGGTTCATATACAGGCGTCGTTTAATAACACGCTTATAACTATAACCGATATGCAGGGCAACACGGTATCGTGGTCGAGCGCGGGCAAACTCAACTTTAAGGGTTCGAGAAAGAGCACCCCGTTCGCGGCGCAGATGGCTGCGGAAGACGCAGGCAAAGCGGCGAGAGAACAGGGTATGCGTTCCGTCGAAGTGTACGTTAAAGGCCCCGGCGCAGGCAGAGAGTCGGCAATAAGGGCACTTGCAAATTGCGATTTGGAAGTAAGCCTTATTCAGGACGTATCGCCCATTCCGCACAACGGATGCAGGCCGCCCAAAAAACGCAGAGTATAAAGGAGAGAAGATAAATGGCTAAATATACTGATTCCAAGTGTCGTTTATGCAGACGCGAAGGCGCGAAACTCTTTTTGAAAGGCGAAAGATGTTTTAAACCTACTTGCGCTTTTGAAAGAAGGCCCGTTGCCCCCGGTCAGCACGGTATGGCAAGAAAGAAAATAAGCGAATACGGACTTCAACTTCGTGAAAAGCAGAAATGCAAGAGAATTTACGGCGTTTTAGAAGGACAGTTCAGAAAATATTTCGAAAAAGCGGACAGAATGAAGGGCATCACCGGTGAAAATATGCTTTCGCTTTTGGAAAGAAGACTGGACAACGTTATTTATCGTATGGGCGTAGGTTCTTCTCGTTCGCAGGCGCGTCAACTCGTAACTCACGGACATTTCACCGTAAACGGTAAGAAAGTCAATATTGCTTCTTACTGCGTGAAAGTGGGCGATATTATTGCGGTTAAAGAAAACAAAAAGGACAACAAGTATTTTGCTGAAATCAAGACGATGAAAGTCGGTTCTATGCCCAAGTGGCTGGAATTCGATCCCGAAAACTTAACGGGCAAAATACTCGCTAATCCGACGAGAGAAGACGTGGCCGACGTAACCATAAAAGAAAATATGATCGTCGAGTTGTATTCTAAATAATAATTAAAAATAAATAAAAAGACCGATGGGGTTTATCGGGGGGATGCATAGGTTTTCCACGCCGAAAGCAAGAATTCCCGATAGCCCTAAATCGGAACTATTTTTTAAGGAGGATAATTTCTTATGATGGAAATTGAAATGCCGAAAATAGCAGTGGAAGAAAACGAAGAAAAAAGTTATGCGAAAATCGTCGTCGAACCTTTGGAAAAGGGCTTCGGCTTAACGCTGGGAAACGCGCTCCGCAGAATTTTACTGTCCGCACTCCCCGGTGTTGCGATTCAGAATATCAAGTTCGCGGAAGAGTTGGGGATTAAACACGAATTTTCTTCTATTCCCAAGGTTAAGGAAGACGTTACCGAAATAATCCTTAATTTAAAGTGCGTCGCTATCAAATCGACCTGTCTCGATAAAGACTATAAAAAGACGGTTAAACTTGAAAAGGAAGGACCGTGCGTAGTTAAGGCGGGCGACATCGCAAGCGATTCGGAAATAGAGATATTAAACCCCGATCAGTACATTTGTACGATTGACGAAGGCGGCAAGCTCGATATGGAACTTACCGTAGGCAGGGGCAGGGGATATCAACCCGCTTTCGAGCATAAGGTAGACGTTATCGATAATATTGCGATAGACAGTATCTATACGCCCGTTAAAAAGGTGAGTTATGACGTTACGGCAACCCGTGTTGGGCAGAGCGTTGACTTTGACAAACTTACCCTTGAAGTATGGACGAACGGTGCTTTTTCCGGCCGTGATATAGTGAGCCTTGCGGCGAAGATAATGGAAGAACATATCAAAATGTTCGTATCCTTATCCGAAGTCGGAAATATCGGCATCTTAGTACCGCCCGAAGAAGACAAAAAGACCAAGATCTTAGAGATGACTATCGAAGAAATGGATTTGTCCGTGCGTTCGTATAACTGCTTGAAGAGAGCGAATATTCACA
>JAFZYZ010000080.1 GCA_017615975.1 Clostridia bacterium
CGTTTTAACGAATAAAGAAGTTCTCGACTTAACCGAACTGCCTAAAAATCTCGTCGTAATCGGCGGCGGGGTAATAGGACTTGAACTTACGAGTTATTTCTCGTCCGTCAGCGTGAACGTTTCCGTCGTGGAAATGCTTGACAAGATTGCAGGACCTACCGAAAAGGAAGTTTCTTCCATTTTGCAGAAATCGCTTGAAAGAAAGGGCGTTAAATTCTATCTTGGCTGTAAAGTCGTCGCCGTGGAAAAGGACGGCGTGGTGTTTGAAAAAGACGGCAAGCAGGAAAAAATTCCCGCAGATAAGGTGCTTTTATCCATCGGTCGCCGTGCGGTTTCCGCAGGGATAGGTTTAGAAAATATCGGCGTGAATATCGAACGCGGTGCGGTTATTACCGACGACAGAATGCAGACCAACGTTGCTAACGTCTATGCCGCGGGCGACGTGAACGGCAAAGTTATGCTTGCGCACACCGCGTACAGAGAGTCGGAAGTCGCAATCAACAATATGCTCGGCAAAAAGGATATTATGCGCTACAACGTAATTCCGTCGGTTATCTACACTAACCCCGAAGTCGGTTCGGTTGGCGAAACGGAAGAAAGCGCTAAGGCAAAAGGGCTGGACGTTAAAACCGTGTCTATTCCGATGACCTACTCCGGTAGATACGTTGCCGAAAACACTAATCTCGACGGCGTGTGCAAACTCGTTATAAACAACAAGACCAACACGCTTATCGGCGCGCATATAATCGGTTCTTACGCCGGCGAATTTATCGTAGCGGTATCCGCTATGGTGGATTTAGAAGTGGATATCGAGAATATCAAGAAACTCGTATTCCCGCACCCCACGGTTTGCGAAATCGTAAGAGAAGCGATTTTCCAGATATAATCGCGTAAAATAAAAAGTTAAAAATTTTAAGGAGAAAAGATATGTCTAAACAATTATTCGTAGATCCCGTTGAACTGCGCAAAGCGGGCAAAATCAAATTTGAAGATATTCCCGTAAATCAGTATAACAAGACGATCGAAGACGAAAAGAAGAACTACACCAAAGACGATTTCGTAAGAATTTTCAACGATATCGCCGTACTTCGCGAATTTGAGAGTATGATAAACTCGATAAAGATTAAGGGCGAATATCAGGGCTTTAAGCACACTTACCCGGGGCCCGCGCACCTTTCCATGGGACAGGAAGCGGCGGCTGTCGGTCAGGCGTATAACCTTGATCTCGACGATATGACTTTTGGTTCGCACCGTAGCCACGGCGAAGTGCTTGCACGCGGACTTGCGTCTATCCATAAACTTCCCGACGATAAACTCTATCAGATAATGAAAGACTTTATGGGCGGCGAAACGCTTGCACCCGTCGAAGCATTGAACAAGACGGGCAACGTCAAAGACCTTGCGGTGGACTTCTTGCTTTACGGATTTATGAGTGAAATTTTCGCTCGCCGTACCGGTTTCCACAGAGGTATGGGCGGCAGTATGCACGTTTTCTTCCTGCCGTTCGGTATTTATCCCAACAACGCGATAGTCGGCGGCGCTGCACCCGTTGCTTTGGGCGCGGCTCTCTATAAGAAGATAAACGACAAGAAAGGTATCGTTATTTCTAACGTCGGCGACGGCGCTGTGGGCTGCGGCGTGGTTTACGAATCCATGAATTTCGCGGCGATGGATCAGTACCGCACTCTTTGGGAAAAGAAAGGCGGTCTTCCTATCCTTTTCAACTTCTTCAACAACGACTACGGTATGGGCGGTCAGACGCGCGGCGAAACTATGGCTTACGATTTCTTGGCGCGCTTGGGTGCTGGCGTTGCGCCTTCGCAACTCTATTCGGAAAGGGTGGACGGTTTCAATCCGCTCGCCGTTATCGAAGCGGTCGGCAGAAAGAAGAAACTTCTTTTGGAAGGCAAAGGCCCTGCTATGCTGGACGTTGTAACTTATCGCTACGGCGGACACTCTCCGTCCGACGCGATGAGTTATCGTACTCAGGAAGAAGTCAACGCTTGGAAGGAATACGATCCGATTATCACTTACAGAAAAGCGCTTGTTGACGCGAAAGTAGAGTCAGACGGCAAGTTCGACGACATCTTAAAGAGTATCGAAGAACGTATGCTTAAACTTTGCAAGTTGGCGGCAGATCCCGAAAAATCGCCCTATATCGATTTCAAGAAAGATCCCTATTATATTGAAAATCTTATGTTCAGCAACGGCGCCGTTGAAAAGATGGAAGACAGAAAGCCCGACGTCAATATGCCTATGGAAGAAAATCCCAGAGTTAAGCAGATAGCGGGCAAACTCCGCTACGCTTTCGACGCTAACGGCAATAAGGTTTCCGATATGAAGGCTTACAATATCCGCGACGGTTTATTCGAAGCCATTATCGACAGATATTATAAAGATCCTACTCTCGTTTCCTACGGCGAAGACGTAAGAGACTGGGGCGGCGCGTTCGCGGTGTATAAAGGACTTACCGAAGCATTGCCGTATCACAGACTTTTCAACTCGCCGATATCTGAAGCGGCTATCGTTTCTTCGGCGGTCGGCTACGGACTCTGCGGCGGCAGGGTAATCGTCGAACTTATGTACGCCGACTTTATGGGCAGGGCGGGCGACGAAATCTTCAACCAACTCGCTAAATGGCAAGCAATGTCTTCGGGAATTTTGAAAATGCCCGTCGTACTCCGCGTTTCCGTCGGCAGCAAATACGGCGCGCAGCACTCGCAGGACTGGGTTGCCCTTCCCGCGCACGTTCCGGGGCTTAAAGTTTGCTTCCCCGCAACGCCTTACGACGCGAAAGGTCTTATGAACGCCGCATTAAACGGTACTGACCCCGTTATCTTCTTTGAAAGCCAGAGAATTTACGGCAAGGGCGAAGAATTCCGTAAAGAAGGCGTACCCGAAGGATATTACGAGATCCCGCTCGGCGAACCCGATATCAAGAGAGTCGGTAGCGATATAACTATTTTAACTATCGGCGCAACTCTTTATAAGGCTGTTGAAGCGGCTAAAATCCTTTCCGAAAAATACGGCGTTGAAGCGGAAATTATCGACGCGAGAAGCGTTGTTCCCTTCAACTACGACAAAGTGGTTGAAAGCGTTAAGAAGACGGGCAGAATTATCCTTGCTTCCGACGCGTGCGCAAGGGGTTCTATCCTTAACGATTTCGCAAGGAACATAACCGAACTCTGCTTCGATTATTTAGACGCTCCGCCCGTAGTTTGCGGTGCGCATAACTGGATTACGCCCCCGCACGAATTCGACGAAGAATTCTTCCCGCAGGCAAGTTGGATAATCGACTTTATTAACGATAAGATGCTGCCCTTAAAAGGACACGTTTCTACGGTGAACACTTCTTCCGCGGAAATGCTCCGCACGGCGAAGAAAGGCGTTTAATTTTAAGAAAAAAGCCCCGCCCGAAACGGGCGGGGCTTTTAAACAATTATGGACAAAGTTTTATTTTTAACTCACGATTTTACCGATCCGCAGTTTAATCTTGCGTCGGAAGAGTACCTGTTAAAGCATAGAAAAGAGAATTTCATTTATCTTTGGCGCAACAAGCCCGCCGTAATCGTCGGTGTAAACCAGAACGCGCTGCAGGAGATAAATCTTGATTACACAGAGAAAAACGGCGTAAAAATCGTAAGGCGTTTAACGGGCGGCGGGGCAGTCTATCACGACCTTAATAATTTGTGCTATACCGTTATCACCGAAAGCGGCGGCGGAGAATACGACTACGGCAAGTTCGCAAAGCCCGTCGTTGAATATCTTAATTCTTTGGGCGTAAAAGCCGAGTTTTCGGGCAGGAACGATATAACTGTGGACGGGAAAAAGATTTCCGGCACGGCGCATACCGTTTTCGGAAACAGGGTGATGCACCACGGCACGCTGCTGTTTAATACGGATATGGCGGCATTGACGGGCGCTTTAAAGCCCAACAGGCTTAAAACGGAAAGTAAGGGCATAAAGTCTGTAAGGGCGAGAGTTGCGAACATAATCGAGTATCTTCCCGATACGACTATAAGCGAGTTTACGCGCGGGCTATCGGAATATCTTAAAAAGTCCTGCGAAGAATACCGTTTTACCACCGAAGATATTTCGGCGATAAATAAACTCGTGCAGGAAAAATATTCCACTTACGAGTGGAATATAGGGCGTTCGCCCAGCGGCAAAAACCTGTTTGAAAAGAAATTTCCGTTCGGGATTTTTTCCTTTTCCTTCGATACGGTGGACGGAAAAGTGCAGAACGCGCGTATTTTCGGCGACTTTTTCTCGGCGAAAGATATAAACGGGTTTGCGGATTCGTTAAACGGGGTAAGGTTTACGCAAAAAGACCTTTTAGCGGCGTTTAGCATAATCGGCGAATACATATCTGGCGCAAATGCAGAAGAAATTATCGCCGCGCTGTTTGCTTAAACCTTATTTTTGCCCCGTGAAGTTTACGCTTACGGAATAATTAAGGTTTTCGATAAAGTTATTTTTATAGGTAGAGTAATAGGAGTAGTGCTTTCGGTACAACTCCTTTTTTATATCCAGAAAATCGCAGCCCGTCTCTATTTCCGTGCGGATTAAATCGGTTATGCGTTCGGTAAAGTCGGATTCCGCGCGTTGCTTTACGTAAGATGGTAAGGGCAGGTTTTTAAGGTATTCAAGGTCTGAAAACCGTTCGTTAGTGTCGCTGATTTTAACGTATGCGTCGAGTGAAACTTTTAAGGTTATACCGTTTTCCGATACCGATAAACTCCGACTTGCCTTACAGGAAAACACGGTTAAAAGGTAATTCAGTTTTTCACCGCCTAAATCCACGTTTTTAACTTCAAAGGTGGAAGTGGAAAAATCCCCTGTAAGCGCGGTAAACGCAAGGGTTAAATCGGCGTCAAGTTCGCCCACCTTTTTCCCTTTAAGAAACAGCGCGGTGGTGTCGGCGTTAAAAATCGCGTCGCCTTTCGCGCCGCCGCTTTCTCCGCCCGAACCGCTGCTGCCGCTGCCGCCGCCCGCGACGGAAGCGTTTTCTCCGCCCGAATTTTCGCCGCCTACGCTTTCCGCGGACGGCTTTTCGTTTTCCGATTTCTGCGAAACCACTTTTATAAGCGGCATATACGAAGAACCCGCGTCCGAATAGTAGCCCGTGCAGAAACTTTTAACGTCGCATACGGCAACGTCGCGGTTTAATCCTGCGTTTTTAAGCAGAATTTTTTGCAGCGCGAAAGACGAGATGTTGTCCAGCGGGGTAGAGAGTTTAAGAAGTTCCGCGCCTTCCGTTTCCGCCATAACGATAAGCGCGGAATCCTGGATACGCAAGGTCTTGGAAAAGTAATCGAGTATTTTTATAAGATTGTAGTCGGAAAAGCCGTTGCCGACTATTATCAGGTTGCAAAAACACAGTTGCGGAAACCAGCCGGAAGTGTCGCCTATATTCTTTATTGCAGCGCCTACGGTAGCGCCTTTGCCGGAAATTTGCGCGCGCAGGTTTTCCGTGTTGGTGTCTGTGGCTTCGGGCACGGCGATTTGCGCCGTTAACTTGTATTCGCCGTCTTGTTCAAGGTCTATGGCAACCGCCGTTATTATGGCGGTTTTTTCTATGTCTATAAGTCCGAAATCGTTTGAAAAGAACAGCAAAAACACGGTGGCAAATATTACTGCGGCTATTTTAACCCCTTTGAATTTCAATTTTATTCTCCTTGACTAATTGAATTTTCATAACTATCGCCGCCGCGGTGGGGAAAACCGTTCCGAACAGCAGGAAAAACCCGCTTGCCGTCTGCGTGATAAAGGTCTCTATCGTGGCGAAATATTCTTCGAAAAACAGCAATAGAATTGCAGGCGGCAGAGAGATTATAACCGCCGCCAAGTTCCGTTTCACGCCGAAAAACCGTACTATTAGGTCGGTTGCGAAGTAAAACGGCAGCGCAAGCGAAAACACCGCCGTAAACAGCAGCGCGAATATGGGCAGATAGTCGAACCGTTCGGTATTGTTTATAACCGTGGTGTATTTGGAAATTTCCGTAAGCGCGAAACGCTGGCGGAAGGCTATGGAAGTAAAAGTTCCGTAAAACAGTATGCAGAAGAATATAACGGTAAGCGCGGACAGGGTGAAGGATGCGAATATTTTCAGCCCGTCTTTTTTACCTTTTATATATTCGCCCGTAAAAAACAGAAAATACGCGCAGTCGTTAAACCACGGCTGGGAAATATAAGCGCCGCGGATAATATTATTCGCACCGTGCGCGCCGACGGGCAGCAGCGCCTCGAAATCGGTGTTGGGGATTGCCAGGGCGAACATAAACGCGTAGCCGATAAGGGCTATTATAAGCACGCCGTCGGCAAGTCGCCCTATAACCCGCAAGCGGTGAACGCACACGAAAATAATCAGCGCGAATACGGGCATAAAGGTAAAGATATTCGGCGAAGTAATGTACAGCGTCATTTCCACGTAGTCTTTTATTTCGTTTAAGGGCATAACGGTTTTAAGCAGGAAAAAGGCGATATATATCGTCGCGACGGTTTTTGCGAACGCTTTGCCGAACAGTTTTTCGGTCAGCGTGAAAAAGTCGCCGTCCTGATCTTTAAGACAGATATATACGGTAAAAATCGCCGTAAAATCCAAAAGACAGTTTATAAGCACCGAAATCCATATATCTTCGCCCGAAATGCCGGAGATAACACTCGGCATCATAAAAAATTTTATTACGGGCAGAATCGCGATATAGAAAAAGCATATTTGCCGCGTCTTTAACTGTTTAATCATTTTTAATCCGCCGTTTGTTTACGTTTTTAAGGGAAATGGGGCTAAGCCGCCGTTCTACCGTAAACCCCTTGTACCATCCGTCCTTTAAGTCCTTAACGATAAGTGGCGAAAAGGGCGCAAGCAAGGGCGTGCGGTAGTTTTCAAAGGACACGAGATATGTCAAAAGCACGCCGGAGGCAACTATTATTCCGAACGCGCCGAAACTGCCGCCTATAACCAGAAATATAAGCCGCAGTACGGAAAAGGTCTGTTCGAGTTCGGGAACGGTGTAAAGACATATTCCGGACAGCGCGATTATCATCAGCGCGGGGGCGGAAATAATGCCTGCGTTCACCGCCGTTTCGCCGAGCACTAGCCCGCCGACGATAGATACCACCATACCGACGTATTTCGGCATACGCACGCTGGCTTCGTTAAGTATTTCAAACACGAGAAGGGTGAAAAACATCTCGAAACTGGGCGATAACGGTATGCCTTTTATGCTGTTCACGATGGTCAGCAGAAAGGAAAGGGGTATAAACTGCAAATGAAAAAGTTGCGCCGAAACGTACAGCGCGGGAAGGTAAACGGAAATGATTACCGCAAGCAGCCGCAAAATCCGCGCGAAAGTGGCGCTGTAAGAAGAACTGTAATAGTCGCCGGGGCTTTGAAAATCTTCTACCAAAAGGTAGGGAACGGTCAGCGCGATGGGAGAGCCGTCCACCAGCACGGCAACCCTGCCTTCTAAAATTCTGGCGGCTAAAACGTCGGGTTTTTCGGTGTTTCCTATCTGCTTAAAAAGCGAAGCCTTGTGTTCGCCTAAGAATTTAGAGACGTAAGAGTCGTCCAAAACGGCGTCGATTTTCGCCTTTTTTATCTTTTCGGTAATAGAGTTTACAAGCCGTTCGTCGGCAATACCGTCGATATAGCACAGCGCGATTTTAGTATCGGAAAATTCACCCGCCGACAGGTACTTAAAGCGCAAAGCGGGGGAAATCAGTTTTCGGCGCATTAAACTCGTATTTACGGAAAGACTTTCCACAAATCCTTCTCGCGGCCCTTTTATTACCGTGGAAGTGGGCGGTTCGGTTATGGCGCGTTTATCGAACTTTTTAAGCCCGAAAAGTAGCGCAAAGTTTACGCCGTCGCAAAGCAGCGCGCACGAACCGCCCGCGATTTTTTTCGTGGCCGGAATTACCGAGTATTCCTTTTCCGTTTCGGGGCTGAAAAAATATTCGGCAATATTGTCGCCGTTCGGCGTACCGCAAAAATCCGCGGCGGGGCGGATTATAAGTTCGCCCACGGCGGACTTATCGGTTAAATCGGCGGCGAACACGATACAGCCCTTCTTTTCGCCTATCTTTATTTCTTTATACTGAATATCGTCCGAATTCAGTCGCTTTTTTATGGCGGCTACGTTGTCTTTAAGCCGTTCGGTAAAGTTCATACGCTTAAAATTATTGACGGAAAGTTTCGCGCTTATACTGCGGCAAAAGAAAAAAGGGGTCGCCCCCTTAAAAGAATCAGTTTTCTTTTTTAAGTTGTCTTGCCGATTGCAATATCAGTTCCGCAACCGAAGTAATCGCATTATCCGTCGCGCCCTCTTTCGCCCGCTTTTTGAGCAAGGCGATTATGCGTTCTTTAAGCGTTTCTTCGTCGTCGGAAGACTGTAAAAGTTCTATAATAGCCGATATTGCCGCTACGGAATTTTCCGCGAAAAGGTTTTCGGTAATGCTTTTAATCAGCGAAAACAGTTGAGTTTTTTCCGCTTTGCCGCTTAAAAGTTTTATTATCCACACCTTTACGAGAGTTCCCAAAGAATAGGCGATAAGTCCGCCGTATATCAGTTCTTCGGAAAGCCCCGCGTTGCCTTCGGTTATTATATTCCCGATAAGTTCCGCTATAAACGCAATGAAAAGCGAAAGGTAATTCACTATAAAATCAGGTAGTTTTCCACCGAATTTTTTAAGCAGAATTTCCGTAGTCGCCACTACCGCCGCGCTTATAGCAACTTTTATGCCGAAACCGTCAACAGATATAAGATTTATAACGTTCATATTGCACCTGCCTTTAAGGGGAGTTCAATAAACGCGTATCTTCTTCGTATTGCCTTATTCTGTCGTAAAACCTGTGCCGACAGACGTAATAATAATCGATTGCCGTTATTTTATCTCCTTTATTTTTTTCCAAACGCCGAAAGCAATTTTACCGCTTTATTTAAAAAGGTAAATACCTTTATGACGGCGTTTCGAAATTTTATTCCGCGCGAAAATGGTACTAGCAGTAGCGTATATTCCGCGCTTTGCCCCCGTAAAGATATTAGTAAATAATCTTGAAAGGGGCGTTTTTAATGCTTGAAATTCTTAATTTTCTTTTAGGTAAACTTACCTTTTTTGCGGGAAGCGTTTTAAGCGGCGGTTCTTTTCCCAAGCCGCTTTCAGAAGCGGAAGAAGCGGAGTGTATAGAAAAAATGCGCGTGGGAGATATGGCGGCGCGGGATAAACTTATTTCGCACAATATGCGGCTGGTTGCGCACGTTGCCAAAAAGTACGCGGGCAGCGCCGACGCGGACGATTTGATTTCCGTGGGCAGCATAGGCTTAATCAAGGCCGTGGATTCCTATAAGCACGATAAAGGCACGGTGCTGGCGACCTTTGCGGCACGGTGTATAGAAAACGAGATACTTATGCTGCTTCGTTCTAATAAAAAGTATAAAAACGACGTGTCGCTATCTGATCCCGTTGGAGTTGATAAGGACGGCAACGAACTTACTTTAATCGACCTTTTGGCAGAGAGAGAAGACGCGGTTTTCGCCGAAGTGGATAGAAGTATCAAGCGCGATAAACTTATTAAATTCTTAAAAGAGACGCTTACCGACAGAGAATTTACCGTGCTGTGTTTAAGATACGGTTTAAAAGACGATATAACTTACGCCCAGCGCGAAGTGGCTAAATTCCTTAAAATTTCGCGTTCTTATATATCGCGCATAGAGAAGAAGGCGATAGAAAAATTGAAGCGTGCCGTTAAAAAAGGGCAATTCGTTTGCTAAAAAAGCGTATTTATGTTATTATTTTTACGTAAGAAAAAATTTTAAGGGTTAAAATATGGAAAACAAATTAGCCGTGCTTGCCGTTATGGTAAGCGATAACGAGTCGGTTGAAACGGTAAACGCGCTTTTGCACGAGTTCCGCGGCTACGTGGTGGGGCGTATGGGAATACCCTATAAGCCTAAAAACGTGAACATTATAAGCGTGGTGTTAGACGCGCCCGCGGAAGCGATAAATTCGCTTTCGGGAAAACTCGGTATGATACGCGGCGTTTCGAGTAAGGTTTTAACCGCAAAATAACTATGGATACTTTTACTTTTATAAGCGGCGCGACGGGGGGACTTGGCAAGGCTTACGCCTTTTACTGCGCCGAACAAGGTTATAATCTGTTTTTAACGGGCAGAAGCGAAGAAAAACTTTCCGCCCTTAAAAGCGCGCTTAACGCGAAGTTTCCCGCCGTTAATATAGAGTGTTTCCCGTGCGAAATGACCGACGACTTGTCGCGCAGGGGACTTATTGCGCACGCGAAAGAGAACGGGTTTAAATTCGACAGGATAATAAACGTGGCGGGCGCGGATATTCAGAAGGCGTTTACCGCCTATACGCCCGAAAAATTACTCTTTCAGATACGGGTAAATTGCGAAGCGGCGCTTACTATTGCGCACGGGCTTTTAGAGTGCCGTGCGGACAAGTTGGAAGTGCTGACGGTAAGCAGTATGTCGGGCGTTTCGCCTATGCCGTACTTTGCGGTGTATTCTGCGTCAAAAGCGTTTCTGACGAGTTTTTTCACCGCGCTGCATTACGAACTTAAAAAAGACGGGGTGAAAATAACCACGGTACTGCCGGGGGGTATGCCCACCCGTCCCGATTTAGTGGAAGAAATCAAAAAGCAGGGACTCGGCGGCAAACTTTCTTCAAAGCCGCCCGAATTCGTGGTTAAAAAATCGCTTAAAGCGGTAAGTAAAAACAAAATAATATGCGTGCCGGGGGCGTTCAACAAATTGCTTTATTTCTTAATGAAAATAACGCCCAAGCGCATAACTTTAAGATATATAGCGAGAAGATGGAAAAACTATTCCAAAGACGCGTTTTAAGGGGGGAACTTATGAGTTTAGCGGATAAGATATTTATAGACAACTGCAACGATATTCTAAATAACGGCGTGTGGGATACGGACAGGCCCGTTCGCCCCAAGTGGCTGGACGGAACGCCCGCCCACACGGTTAAAAAGTTCTGTATAGTAAATAGGTACGACTTACGGAAAGAATTTCCTATTCTGACTTTAAGGCGCACGGCGTTTAAGTCGGCGATTGACGAAATTCTATGGATATGGCAGAAAAAGTCCAACAATATTCACGACTTGAACAGCCATATCTGGGACAGTTGGGCGGATGAAACGGGTTCTATCGGCAAGGCTTACGGCTACCAACTCGGCGTAAAACACAAGTATAAGGAAGGGGATTTCGATCAAGTGGACAGGGTGCTGTTCGATTTAAAGAATAACCCCACTTCCCGCCGCATTATGACCAACATTTACACCTTTGCGGACTTATCCGAAATGCACCTTTATCCGTGCGCGTATTCTATGACTTTCAACGTTTCGGGCGACACCTTGAACGGCATATTGAACCAAAGGAGCAACGACGTTGCCGTGGCAAATAACTGGAACGTGGTGCAGTACGCCGTGCTTTTACATATGTTCGCGCAGGTTTCTAATCTTAAAGTCGGCGAACTCGTGCACGTTATCGCGGACGCGCATCTTTACGACAGACATATTCCCGTCGTTAAAAAGATGCTTGAAAACAAGCAGTTTCCCGCGCCTAAATTCATAATGAATAAGGATATAAAGAATTTCTACGACTTTACGGTGGACGATTTCGCGCTGGAAGATTACGAATTCAATAAAATAGACGAAAAGTTCGAGGTGGCAGTCTGATGAAAGCGATAGTCGCAGTCGATAAAAAGTGGGGAATAGGCAAAAAGAACGACCTACTGTTTCATCTCCCCGAAGATATGAAATATTTTAAGGAAAAGACGCTGAATAAAGTCGTGGTTATGGGTTCTAACACTCTAAAATCTTTTCCGAACGGCAACCCCCTTAAAAACAGAACGAATATCGTGCTGTTTCCGGGCGGTGAAAAGCGGGAGGACTGCATAGTGGTGGATA
The DNA here is from genome assembly GCA_017615975.1 of Clostridia bacterium. Classification (GTDB taxonomy): domain Bacteria; phylum Bacillota; class Clostridia; order Christensenellales; family Borkfalkiaceae; genus UBA1259. Next base: position 11,939 of record JAFZYZ010000080.1, read on the forward strand.
GTCTTGACGAGTTGAAAGCGGAACTTAAAAAATACCCTGCGGACGACGTGTATATTATAGGCGGCGCTATGTTCTATAAGACTATGCTGCCCTACTGTACGGAAGTTCTGGCAACCAAAGTGGACGCGGACGGGTGCGCGGAAGTGTTCTACGAAAATCTGGACGAAAACCCCAAGTGGACTTGCGTTTCGGAAAGCGCCCCCGTAGAGACCAACGGCTACACCATCCGTTTTACCGTGTATCAAAATTCCGACGTACAAGAGTTTTGATCTGATAAAAAGGAGAGAATTTATGACAAAATTTTTTAAGGCTTTAAGTTTTATATGCGTGCTGGTTATTGCGTTTTTTGCCGTTTCTTGCGGCGGTAACGACAATACGGGCGGCGGAACGCCTATTAACGAAAAGGGCGAAAACGCCGAAGCCACTTATACCGAAGATGAAGAGACGATTACCGGCAAAGTGGACGAGATAACTGCGGGTAATAGCGACGCGTCGGAAAATACGACGGCTTCGGAAGAAGCGACGACGGTTGAAGGACAGTCTGCGGCGTACGAAATTGCCGCAAGCGGAGACTATTATCTTTCGGGTGATTATACCGGCGGTATAAGCGTTAAAAAGGGGTTGGCGGTTCATCTGTTCCTTAATAATGCACACATTTCGTCGGTATCGGATAACGCCTTATCCGTAAAAAAGAACGGTTCTATTACTATAACTTTGGTAGAAAACAGTACCAACGCTATAACGAGTAGCGGTTCAAACGGTATAAGTTCCAACAGCCCCGTGGTTATTAACGGTGCGGGAACGCTTACCGTGTCCAGCGCGGCTAAAAACGGTATTAAGGTAGACGCGTCGCTTACGATAGTGGACGCTACTTTGAATATTACCGCGGTAAATCACGGTATTTCCGCTTATAACGTAAACGCCGAAAATTGTACGCTTAACGTAATTACGGCACAAGCCGACGGCTTGGCTAAAGACGGTATTCACGCGGAGATTGAAGATCCGTCTAACGAAGACGAAATTTCTTCTATAGCGTGGACGGAAAACGACGGGTTCGTAATCTTAAGAAACGTGAATTATAGCGCGAACGTTCAAGGCGACGGGATACAGGCGGATACTTTCGTGTATATCAACGGCGGCACTTACGATATAACCACTTCCGCGTACTTCGTGGCGTATTCTGCGGCGAATATATCCGCGTACGGTCTGGAAGTCGACGATTTCCGCTATTACGTATCGGGCGGCACTTACCTTAAAGCCGAAAATTACAATACAAGATATTACGCTATGGCGCAGAGTGCTAAAGGTATTAAAGTCGGCGAAATAGATTATGAACTGACGGATAGCGACGACAATATTGTTGCGTCGGGCGAGATTACGAGCGGCAACTATTATATTCTTATAGAAAGCGGTACGTTTAATATAAATTCCGCAGACGACGCTATTCATACCAACGGTTTCGGCGGCGGTACTACCGTAAACGACGGAACGATTACTATATCGACGTTTGACGACGGAATAAATTCCGACGGACTTACCAAGATAAACGGCGGTACGATAACCATAAATTCCTGCTATGAAGGTATAGAAGGTGCTTACGTGGAAATCAACGGCGGCACTATCAACATAACTTCGTTCGACGACGGAATTAACGCGGCGAGTGATAATACCAATAGCGAATATTTAAAGATTACGGGCGGCGTGGTAATAGTCAACGCCGAAGGCGACGGATTAGATTCTAACGGCACTCTTAATATAAGCGGCGGGAAAGTTTACGTTTTCGGACCGACAAACGGCGGGAATTCGTCGATAGACAGCGATAAAGGTAGTACGATAACGGGCGGTACTGTTGTGGCAATAAGCAAAGAAATTATGGACAGTATTACCTGCAATAAACCTTACGTTTCCGCGACCAACGTAAGTCTTTCAAGCGGCAATACGATAAGTGTAGACGGCGTGGTAAGCGTTAGCGTTCCGAAAGCGTACAGCGGCGCTACGGTTATAATCTGTTCGGAAAACCTTACGAGCGGCACGTCTTACACCCTTAAATTAGGAACTACGAGTAAAACCGTTTCCGCAAAGACCGGTTCGCAAGGCGGTATGGGCGGCGGTTCGTTTACTCCGGGAGGTGGCGGCGGCGGACCGAGACCCGGCGGTTGGTAAACGCCTGTAATGCAAACTGAATATCTAAAAATAAAGGGTTTAAGCCCCCCGAAAGATTTTTCTTTCGGGGGGCGGATTTTTTTTAAAATAAATTCGGAAATTTTTTATTTTCCGTCGTCATAAAACTATTGCAAACGGAAAGCGCGGTGCTAAAATGCGGTTGAATTTCGGGGGGAATATGCGGGAAATTATACAGCGGATACTTGAAATAGAAAGAGAACAGAAGCGCCGCGCGGAATATAATTTTCTTGAAAAATACAACGCGGGCGAAAAGCAGCACCTAAAGCAGATAGCATTTCATAAATGTCCCAAGAAAAACCGCTGGGTGTTCGGGGGAAACCGCAGCGGCAAGACCGAGTGCGGGGCTGTGGAAACCATATATATGGCGCGGGGCGTTCACCCCTACCGCGAAAATCGGAAAAACACTTTCGGGTGGGTGGTATCTTTATCCCGCGAAGTGCAAAGGGACGTGGCGCAGGCGAAAATTCTGCGCTATCTTAATCCGTCGTGGATTGCCGATATAACTATGCTTTCGGGCAAAAAGGAAAGCCCTGAGTTCGGCGTTATAGACCAGATTATGGTAAAAAACGTGTTCGGCGGCGTGTCCGTCATAGGCTTTAAGTCGTGCGATCAGGGCAGGGAGAAGTTTCAGGGGAGTTCACTTGATTACGTCTGGTTCGACGAAGAACCGCCCAAAGACGTTTACGAAGAGTGCCGTATGCGTGTACTCGATAAAAACGGGGATATCTTCGGTACTATGACGCCATTAAAAGGACTCACCTTCGTTTACGAAGAAATTTATTTAAATCCAAGCAATTCGCCAGATATCTGGTGCGAGTTTATGGAGTGGGCGGATAACCCCTATCTTCCTCAGGCGGAGATAGACGCGCTTAATAAAACGCTGTCCGAAGAACAGTTGGAATCGAGAAGGTTCGGGCGGTTCAAGTCAAACGGCGGGCTTGTTTATTCCGAGTTCGACGAGAATCTGCACGTTATAGAACCGTTTAACGTGCCGTTCGACTGGTACGACAATATTTCCATAGACCCCGGGCTTAAAAATCCGCTGTCCTGCCACTGGTACGCGGTGGATTACGACGGCACGGTGTACGTTATAGCCGAACATTTCGAAGCGGGCAAAACGGTAGATTACCACGCGCAGAGAATAAAGGAGATAAGCGCGCGGCTTAACTGGAAAACAGACGGCGGCAGGATACGCGCTTTAATAGACAGCGCGGCGAATCAAAGAACGCTGTCTTCGGTAAAAAGCGTAAGTGAACTGTTTTACGAACAGGGTATAAGCGTAAATCCCAACGTCAATAAAGATCTGTTCAGCGGAATACAGCGCGTAAAACAGTATCTTCGTCCGACGGTGGGAAATCCGAGACTGTATATATTTTCCAACTGCGTAAACCTTATACGGGAACTCAAAAGTTATCGTTGGGGGGATGCGGACGCGCCTAAAAAAATCGACGATCACGCTTTGGACGAACTGCGCTACTATATAATGACCAAGCCCGAAAATTCTTCCCCGAGAAAAGAAAAAACGCTGATAGAGAAAGATAAGGAAAGACTTTTCAGGAAGATATTAAATGAAAGACGAAAATAAAAAGACGGGCGACGACATCAACTCGGCGCTGCTTAAAAAGGCGTTGGGATTCGACGCCAAAGAAATAGTGGAAGAATACTCGTCGGACGGCGAAGGCGAAATAAGGCTTTCCAAGAAAAAAATAACGATAAAAAGCGTGCCGCCGGACGTAGCCGCGCTTAAAATGCTGTTGGAACTTAAAACGCCGATTTCCGACTATACCGACGAAGAACTTGAAAAGGAAAAGCGGAGACTTATGGAGATTATCCGCGAATCCGAAAACAATAAAAAGGAGAAAACAAATTGCAAAGAGAAAGAAGATCCGTAAAAAAGAGCAGGGAAAAGTTTTACGAAGAAGTCGTAAAAAGCGTGGAGACCGACTTTGAAAACCGCAGAAAAGCCCGCCTTAAACTCGAAAGACAGTGGGAACTGAATATGAATTTTCTGGTCGGCAACCAGTATTGCGACATAAGCCGCCGCGGCGAAATCGCGCCGGTTAGCAGCGAGTTTTTCTGGCAAGAGCGGGAAGTGTTTAACCATATTGCGCCGATAATAGAAACGCGGCTGTCAAAGTACGCGGATATTGCGCCTATGTTCGGTATAAGACCTAAAACCGACGACGACGGCGCGGTAAAGGGCGCGTCGCTTTCGGAAAAACTTTTGTCGTACGTGTTCGACAAGGGCGACGTTATGACGACCGTGCAAAAGGTGTGCGTGTGGAGCGAAACTTGCGGCACGGGCTTTTATAAAGTGGTGTGGAACAACGACGGCGGAACTGCCGTCGGCGCGGTGAACGGCGAAGAAGTGTTCGAGGGGGAAGCGGAAGTTTTACCCGTCTCGCCTTTCGAGATATTTCCCGATAACCTTTACGCCGACGATATAGACGGCTGCGGGAGCATTATTCACGCTAAAGCCGTACCCGTAGCGGAGATAAAGCGCAAGTACGGCGTGGACGTGGAGGGTAAACAGGTGGGCGTGTTCGATTTTTCGGGCGCGCAGGCAGGCAGTACCCGCTTTTCGGACGGTAGCGCGGAAATAAAAAGCGCGATGGAAGACGCCGAGATAGTTATTGAAAAGTACGAACTGCCGAGCGAAAACTTTCCTAACGGCAGACTTATCACCGTAGCGGGCGGAAAGTTGCTGTATTACGGCGAACTGCCCTATAAAAACGGCAAGTCGGGCGTGCGCGGCTATCCCTTCGTCAAACAGGACTGCATAAAGACGGCGGGGAGTTTTTTCGGGATTTCGGTTATCGAAAGACTTATACCCGTTCAGCGAGCGTATAACGCCGTTAAAAACCGCAAACAGGAATTTTTAAACAGGCTTTGTATGGGCGTTATGACGGTGGAAGACGGTTCGGTGGACGTGGACGCGCTTGCCGAAGAAGGCTTGTCGCCGGGGAAGATAGTAGTCTATCGTCAGGGCGGAAAAGCCCCGGAACTTATGACAGAGTTCACTATGCCCGCGAATTTCGCCGAAGAAGAAGAGAACCTTATAAACGAATTCGTGAGAATAAGCGGGGTTTCGGACATAACGTCTTCGACCACGCGGACTATGATAACCAGCGGTACGGCGCTTGAAATCTTTATAGAACAGGACGGCGCGCGTATGGCGGTGCACGCGGGAATAATAAGGAACTGTCTGTTAAGCGTGGCAAAGCAGATTTTACGGCTTTACGCGCAGTTTACGGCGGGGATACGCGCGCTTATGTTTACCGATAAACTCGGCAAATTCCGCACCTATTACCTTGACAAGACGGCGCTGTGTTCGGACGACGTGTATCTTCAGAACGAAAACGAACTTTTGTACAGTCGCCGCCAGAAGAGAGAAACTATAATGAAACTCTATTCCAGCGGGCTGTTATACGACGAAAACGGCGTGTTAAGGGCGGAAACCAAGGAAAAACTTTTGTCGCTTTTCGGGTTTAAGGAACTTGACTACCAAAAGGGTATGTCGCGGCTTCAGGAACAGAAAGCGCAGCAGGAAAACGACGTTATACGCAGCAAAGGGCTGACTATCGAAGAGATAGACGACGACGGGATACATATTGACGAACATACGAGATACGTTTTAAGCGAATACGACGAACTTTCGGACGAAGAAAAGCACAGGTTATTCGCGCACATAAAGTTGCATAAAGACAGAATAAATAAAATCAATTAAAAAGGAGAAAAAACATATGGACGAACTTAAAAACGAACAAACGGCGGTTAATGCGGGCGCACCCGTGGACGAGACAGCAAAGGATATCGCCGCCTCGTTAGGCAAGTTTAAGGACGTTAACGCGTTGCTTGCCGCATACAACTCGCTTCAGGCTGAATTTACCAAACGCTGTCAGCGTATAAAGGAGTTAGAGCGGAGTGCCGCCGTCGATAAGGATACCCCGACGGAGCAATCGGAAAAAGCCGATAATCGGAATTTAAGTATAACCGAAGAAGAAAAGCAGGACTTTATCAAAGGCTACTTAAAGGAGATAATAGGCGCTAAAAGCAAGGCGATAGTTATGGACGGTCTTGGTGCGGGAATCAAAACCCCCGCAAACAAGCCGAAAACGGTAGAGGAAGCGGGCGTCCTCTTTAAAAATATGCTTGCGAAATAAACTATAATTCAAGGAGAAACAATGGCAATTAATTTAACCAACGCTGACGAAGCGTTAAAATCTTATTATCTCGACGCGGTGTCCGAACAACTTAACGAAAACGCCAACCCCTTTTTGTCGATTATCAAAAAGACCAGCGACAACGTGTGGGGCAAAGAAGTAAAGCAACTTGCAATACACGGCATTAACGGCGGTATCGGCGCAGGCACGGAAGACGGCAATCTGCCCACTGCAAGGGGAAATCATTACGTACAGTTTACTTCCACGCTTAAGAACCTTTACGGCACGATAGAGATTTCCGACAAAGCGTTAAAAGCCGCCGAAAACAATTCGGGCGCGTTCGTATCGCTTTTGAACTCGGAAATGGACGGGCTTTTGAAAGCGTCTGCGTTTAACTTCGGCAGAATGCTTTTCGGGGACGGTTCGGGCAAGGTTTCCATAGTCAGTATCGTCAATAACGACAATATGATTATGGTAACCAACACCAGCGGACTCATCGAAGGTATGGTAATCGATTTCAGGGACCAAATGGGCGAAATTATATCGGGTATCGGCGAAAGAGAAGTCGTGTTCGTTGACAGAGTCAACAATATGATAAAGGTAAACGGTTCGACTATCAGTTTCGACGACGTATCGATAGGCAGCATTATCACCGTACACGGTTCTTACCAGAACGAAATAACCGGTCTCGCTGCGATTTTCGACGACAACGTGGATACTCTTTACGGAGTAAGCAAAAGCGCAAATCCGTGGATTAAGCCTTATATTCAGTCAAGCGTAGGTACTCTTACCGAAGCCAAACTTCAGAAGGCTATAGACAACTTGGAAAATATCGGCGGAAACACGCCCGACGTTATAGTAACGGGCTTCGGCGTACGCCGTGCCATCGTGTCCTTGCTGTCGACCAACAGGCGTTCTCTGGACACTTTGGACATAGCGGGCGGCTTTAAGAGCGTATCCTTTAACGGAATCCCCGTAATAGCAGACAGGTTCTGTCCGAGAAACACCATCTATATCTTAAACAGCAAGGACTTTGCGTTGCATCAACTCTGCGACTGGCAGTGGCTTACGGGCGACGACGGCAAAGTATTGCGCCAGATTCCGGGAAAACCCGTATATACTGCTACTCTCGTCAAATACGCGGAACTTATGTGTTCCCGTCCGTACGCGCAAGCCATGCTTACGAACGTAACGGAAGCGTAATCGGACGAATAAAAATTACTTGCGTAATTTACGCCGAGCCGAACGTTCGGCTCGGCGTTTTTTACCTATAGGGGGAAAATAAATGACAGTAAAAGATATATTAAAAACGGCGGCGGCGCTGCTTAATCTTACCGACTGCACGGAATATTTTACCGCGACTTCGCAAAACTATCAGGCGTCCCGGGAGACGCAGGAAAGGGTTGATCTTTTAACGCGGCTTGCAAATCTCGTTATAACGGAACTAGCCTCGTCTTTCGTGCCTATGACCTGCGCGGAAGAAGTGGAGACTGCGGACGGGAAGATAGTTTTTGCAAACCTTGCGCATAATATAACGCGGGTACTGTCGGTGAAAAACGAGTTCGGGCACGACGCGGAATTCCGGCTTTACCCCGAATACTTAAAAGTGTTCGGCGGCAGATACACGGTGGAATACGAATATTTGCCCGATAACTACTCGCTTACCGATACGGTGGGCTTTAAGGGCAAAATAACCGCCGCGCTTTTAGGCTACGGCGTTGCCGCGGAATATTGCATAACGCAGGGCAGGTTTGAAGAAGCGGTGCTTTGGCGCAAGAGATATTCTTACGGGGTAGAACGGATTGCGCTGCCGAAAAACGCCGCCGTAAAGGGCAGGTGCTGGCTATGAACGGATTCAGCGCGGTAAATCTTAAAACACAGGTTTATAAGCGTGATTTTACCGACCAAAGTGCGGACGCTTTCTTTTTGCACCTTATAGATACGGGGATAAGCGCGGCGGGCATAACGCCCCTGAAATTTTATCGGGCTGGCGGCGACCTTTACGCGTATTGTTCGGATAAAACTCTTAAAAAAGCGGCAAACGGCGGTTTTACGAATACGGGCTTTACCAGCAACGTAGTGCCTCTCGTCGTGTCCGTTATTCATAACGGCGCAAAAAAGCCGCTGTTTATAGGCGATACGGCGGTGATAGACGGGCAAACGATAAGCGGCGTGCCTTACGGTGCGGACTGTGAGTTTTTCGGTGGCAGACTGTTTATTGCCGACGGAAATAAGGTGAAATTTTCCGAAGAGTTCGACTTTACCGATTTTACGGTGGGGCTTTCGTTCGGCGGATTTATAAAAGTTGGGGAAGAAAGCGGCAACGTATTGCGTTTTGCGGCTGACGGCGGCAAATTATACGTTATTTGCGAACGCGCGGTGTACGCGCTTACCCCTTACGGTAATCAGTATGATTTTACTATGGAAAAGGTTTCGGCTTTTGCGCTTGACGTGGCGGCAAATTCGGTATTTACCGTCGGCAACCGCACCTGTTTTGTCAGCGGCAACGCGTTTTGCGTGCTGTGCGGCGGCAAGGTGAAAAAAGCGGGTAAAGAAGACTTGTCTGGCTTTAATTTTAAGCCCGCGGGCGGTCAGGGCGGAGTTTACGTGCTGCCGCTGGTGTCCGGCGGGAACGAATACGTTTATGCTTACGATACCGTGTCGGAAAAGGAGATTTTTACGGCGGCGGACGGATTTTCCGTTAGCGGCGGCTACGCCGTGAAAAGCGCGGATAATAAAGTGTACGCGCTTAAAGTCAAAACGGGAACGGAGACGGCTACGGCGGAATATTCGGGAGAATACGACTTCGGTTCGTGCCGTAAAAAGGCGGTATCCCGCGTGGAAGCGCATATTCGCGGCAATGCAACGATAGTAGTGCGCGGGGACGGGGAGTTCCGCGCCACGCTTACGGAGAAATGCAACGGAGTTTCGTGTTTTATTCACGGCAGGAGTTTTTATATCGGCTTTGAAAACGCGAGCGAAGATTTTAAGGCGTATAATATCGCCGTTCACTATACCATTTACGGAGATTAGAGTATGACTTTTGACACACCTACAACAAAAAACGAAATGTACGAAATTCTGCAAGAGATTTTCTACTATTACAGAATAAGGCGTGAAGCGGATACAGGCGTAAGTCTAAACGAGTTGGAACTTGAAAGGCTGTCCTACACGCC
>JAFZYZ010000081.1 GCA_017615975.1 Clostridia bacterium
GGACTGCCGACGGCAGTCCCCTGTGTATTTGGTGGGGGCGGTAAGGCTCGAACTTATGACCTCATGCATGTCAAGCATGCGCTCTAACCAACTGAGCTACGTCCCCGAACGTTTACCATAATAACATATTCCGCACTTTTTTTCAAGTAAAATATCGCAGTTTACGCTATTTTTTTAATCTAATTCTTCTTTTTCGCTATCGGTAGCATTTACTCTTTTCTTTCTGAAAGGTTTTAAAACATCTAATTTAAGTTCGCTTAAAAGCGTTCCCATAAAAATTACGGCGAATCCCGCCCAAAGCGTGGGCGTTATCCGTTCGTCCCCGATAATAATTGCGAATATTACCCCGAACACCGCTTCAAGCGCGAGAATAATCGCAGCCTGATTAGATTCCGTGAACTTTAAGCCCAGAATCTGCGCAAGTTGCGCGTACAGCGTACAGGCAAGCGTTAAATAAATTATCCGCCACACCTGTTCCGAACTTATTGCGTACGCTTGTATTCCGCAGAAAGGTAATTCGAACGCCAAAGAACAAACCGTTATTACAACGCCTACCGTCAGCAGCTGCGCGAAAAGCAGTTGTATAACGTCCCTTTTACTTTCGTGGAATTTCCAAGTGAATACTATTTGCAAGCCGTAAAACACCGCGCAGGCAAGCGTCAGACTCGCACCAAGCGCCATATTATCGTCTTCTTCCGCACCCGAAATAGCCACAAGTCCTATTCCGACGACGCAAAGCAGGGCGGATATAATGTTATAACTCTTCGGTTTATGTCCGAAAATTATCCACATCATAAACGGACACATAACGCAGTAAAGGGAAGTAATGAACGCGTTTTCGCCCGCGCCTATATACTTTAAGCCCAAAGTCTGCGTAATATAAGCGCACGCAAGCACCAAGCCCAAAATACAGCCGCAAGTAAAGGTCTGTTTATCCGTCTTTTTTATTCTGCCGAAAAATATCAGCCCGAGAATAAGCGACGCGGCAAGAAACCTTACGCCTATAACGTACAGCGCGGGAACGGCTTCTATGGTTTCCTTTAAAATTATAAAGGAACTCCCCCATACCACGGTTGCCGAAAGTAATAAAAACTGCCCGATAATATTAAACCACTTGCTTTTTGAAATCATTTTAGCAACCTGCCTAAGATAAGTTCCCGTAAATTTTGCCGAATATCTATTCTTTGCGTTTTATCCTGCACCTGACGCACAGCCGTTCTTCACACGAAACGGCATACACCGTGCCGTTTTCGGTTTCTTTGCATGCCACCGTAAGATTATCCCCTTCACGCGCCTGATTGACGAAATGAATTTCCGCTTCTTTTACAGGCGACGATATTTCCCGACTAACGGGCGAAGCGTCCAAAATAAACCGGAAATACTCCACGTTATTGACGTGCATACAGAAGTCAATCGACGTGGGCTGAACTTTAAGCCCGTACAAAGGACTTACGCCGTCCGTGTCGAACCGTTCGAACTCAAAACCCGCCTCTGACGGATAAATTTTCATATCTTCGGGAAAATCCACCGACGCTATACGGCGGACGCGGCGGGAAGTCCTGTCTATCACGCAAGTTTCCGTCCGCGCGTGCAAGTAAATTTCGCCGTTAGAATTCCTTACGACGGTATCCGCGGTCAAAGTTGCGGCGGTACGGTCGGTAAAGTAGGTTTCCACGGTTATCTCTTCGTTCCAAAGAACTTTCGCAAGTTTGCGGAATTTATTTTTAACGAAAATCCACACCGCGTTATACTTGGCGCTTAAAGTGGCGCTGTCTTTGCCGAACTCGGCAAAAAACGCGCAAACGCTGTCTTCTATTATCTGCGCCGCGCCTATAACCGAAATCCCTTCGGACACACCCGTAAGCGAAAAGGGCAAGCGGGTTTTATATAAATATTTCATAACCTTTTCCCCTTTAATTGCGCGTCTGGTTTACGTGCCGCTTTTGGCACTCGCCCTTATGTTTTCAAAAATGGCATTAAGCGGATTATCCGTGAAAAGTTTATCCACGCCGAAAACGCTGCCTTCGAGATTAGTGTAGAACGCCCCGTCCGTACCAGATATCCACGCTATTATCTGGAACGCCACGAGTGTTAATATCACGACGAACGCGGTTAAAAGCACCACGCCCAGCACCCTGTTTATTATCCGTATGGGCTTGCAGTTGATTTCCATAACGTGCGCGATTATACGGACGATAATCCTTCTCAAAATCTGCACGACGATAAACAGCGCGACGGCAAACGCTATAAGGTCTATTCTTATGCTTAAAAGAAGATTACATATCCAACTGCCGTTATCTTTAAGCGCCGTGGTAAACTCGTTCAGCAAATCCTGCACGAAGCCGAAGTTCAAAACTATTCCGAACAGGAAATAGCAGATTATAATAGACAGTATTTTGCCCCTGCGTCCGCCCGTGATAAAGCGCAGCACTTTGCCGAACCCGAAGCCCGCCCCGAGTATCAGACAGGCAGCAAGCGTCGCTAAAAGTATAACGTCAGCCGTAATCATTACCGCTATCTCCTTAAAAATTTCAAGTTTATAATAACATACTTTTAGTTTTAAGTCAATGCTTAAAAGGGCGCGTTTACCGTCTCTTTTTCCGCCCTACGATAATCGTTTATTTCGCTTGAATAAATTATGGCGTAGTGATATACTATAATCGTTATGAAAATTAAGAAATTTACGTTTACCTATTCCCCGCTTGCCATTATACTTATTATCGCGGCGGCGCTGCTCTTTTCCGGGGCGACGGCGGTAAATATTTACGACGCGGTAAAATTTTACGGCACTCACGCCGCAAAGTGCGCGTTTGCGATAACCATTGCGCTACTGTGCGTAGTGCCGCTTATCTTAGCGATTTCTGCCTTAGCGTACGGCAGATACGTCATTAAAGGCGGATTTTTATACTGCCGTTTCGGAATAATATCCGTAAAAACCGATATTTCCGAAATTTTCCAGTTGACGGAATTTAAGGCGCAGAACAAACTGGTTATGTACTTTAAGGGCGAAAAATATTCGGTAGCCGTAATAAACGAAAAATATTATCAGGATTTTTACAGGGCGCTAAAAGAAGCAAATCCCGAAATAACCTACACGGTAATTTCCGCGGAAGAAGACTGATTTTAATCAAAAAAATTCTATAAAAACTTTGTAATATCGTTGACAATATCGGTTAAAAAGAGTAAACTAAAAATAAATTAAATATGTCGTCCGGTAGGTAAGGCTACCATAGGGATACGGATTGCTACCGCGAAGTGGTGGAGACACCATTAGAAGGTTAACAGAGTTGGTCGAAAACAAGGCTTATTCCAACGCAATTACACAGCCCTACGGTGCTAAAGCCAGAATGGTTGCGAACTGTTTTCGTATGTATTACCCGTCGGATTTCGGCGGGTATTTTTAATCGCGAAAAACCTTATGGCGATTAAAAAGGAGGCGCGTTATGACTGACGAAATGGAAGTTTTATTTGAAAAACTGTCTGCGTTCTACGAAGAACGTAAATACGCGGATCTGCGTATTCTTCTTCTGGATATGGAACCGACGGATATAGCGGCGTTTATGGAAGAAAACCTTGACGATAAAGATCAGATACGGTTTTTCAGGCTGCTCCCCAAAGAACTCGCCAGCGACGTTTTCGTAGAGATTGATTCCGACACGCAGGAACACTTAATAAAGTCCTTTTCGGATACCGAACTTAAAGCGGTAATCGACGATATGTTTTTGGACGATACCGTCGATATTATCGAAGAAATGCCTGCAAACGTGGTTAAGCGTATTCTAGCCACTTCCACCGCGGAAAACCGCAAACAGTTAAACGAACTGTTAGAATACCCCGACGATTCGGCGGGTTCTATAATGACGACGGAATTCGTCGCCCTGTCCGCGGATATGACGGTAAAAGACGCGTTCGACAAGATACGGAAAACGGGCATCAATTCCGAAACCATTTACACCTGCTACGTTACCGACGGCAAAAAGCACTTAATCGGCGTTGTAACTGTCAAAAAACTGCTGCTTGCGCAGATGACGGATATTATCCGCGACGTTATGGACGACGCGCCCATTTCCGTCGAAACTTTGGAAGATAAAGAAGACGTGGCTATGAAACTTTCAAAATACGACTTCTTAGCTCTCCCCGTCGTGGATAAAGAAGGCTGTATCGTCGGTATCGTAACCGTTGACGACGCGGTTGACGTTTTGCAAGAAGAAGCCACCGAAGATATCCAGAAGATGGCGGCTATTTTGCCTAACGAAAAGCCCTATCTTAAACAGTCTACGGGCAACATCTGGAAAGCGCGTATTCCGTGGCTATTATTACTTATGGTTTCCGCCACCTTTACGAGTATGATTTTATCGGGCTACGAAAATAAACTTGCGCTTTTACCTACGGGCGCGATACTCTACGCCTTCGTGCCTATGCTTATGGATACGGCGGGAAACGCGGGCGGACAGTCTTCGGTTACCGTAATCCGTGCGCTTGCACTAAACGAGATAGAGTTTAAGGATATTTTCCAAATCATCTGGAAGGAACTGCGCGTTTCCATACTGCTTGCTTTGACGGTTGCGGCGGTATGCTTTGCTAAACTTATGCTTATCGACAGACTGTACAACAACTTCGAGTGGAACGTTGCGGCGATAGTTTCGGGCGTGCTGTTTATAACTATCGTTATGGCGAAACTCGTCGGCTGCATATTGCCTTTAATCGCCAAAAAATGCAAGTTAGACCCCGCGGTCGTCGCTTCGCCGTTTATAACCACGATAGTCGACGCGCTGTCTTTGATTATTTACTGTTCCATAGCAATAGCGCTTTTGTAAAATTTATCGGATAAATATTTATAATTACGCCGTTTGTTTAGATTAAGTTTATAATAGTTTGGTATTATAGATGGGTAAAATTAAACGGCGTAATATTTTTTGTATAAAAAAAGCGCCGTTTAAACTTGCTAAGGAGAAATTTTAATGAAAACGACCGTACCGATATTCTTTTCCTGCAACGATAAATACGTTCCGTATCTCGACGTCGCGGTAATTTCCATAATAGAGAACTCTTCAAAAGACAACAACTACGAAATAACGGTGTTAAAGACCGACGTTTCGGAAGAAAATCAGCAAAAACTTTTAAAGCACGCGACCGATAACGTAAAAATCAGATTCTACGACGTTAAAAACATAATAGAACCGTTTAAAAATACCTTACCGGACGTGTTCTACTACACGCTTGCGGCGTACTACCGTCTGTTTATCGAAAGCGCGTTTCCGGAATACGACAAGGCGATATATCTCGATTGCGACGTAATTCTTTTAACCGATATCGCTAAACTTTATAATATCGATATAGGCGACAATTTAGTCGGCGCGGCTTTCGAACAGAACACGTCGAGAGCGCCTATGTTTACAAACTACGTGGAAGATATTATAGGTATCCCGTGGAACACCTATTTCAATTCGGGCGTAATGATAATGAATTTAAAAGAATTCCGCAAGTTCGGCGTGCAAAAGCGGTTTTTGAATATGCTAACTACCTATAATTTCGACTGCCTTGCCCCCGATCAGGAATACATAAACGTTATCTGCCACGGCAGGGTAAAACGCCTGCCCACGGGTTGGAACAAGCACAGTTTTCCCGAACCGCCGGAAGGCGACTTAAATCTCGTACACTATGCGCTTGCCGACAAACCGTGGTTCAATAAGGACACCTTAAACGGCGAATATTTCTGGAAATACGCAAAGAAAAGCGAATTCTACGACTATCTCTATCAAGGCTTTATAAATTACACCGAAGAAGACAAGCGTAAAACTCAGGAAATGTTTGCGGGGCTTATGAAAGCGATAGAAAACATTTATCACAGCGAACGCACTTTCAAAAAACTGTGGTTCGACAAAAACTTAGATAAAGCAAATGGAACAGTCTGAACAACGGCTAAAAGTATTAGCGCGGATAAAAGAATACGAAAAGGCAGGCAGGTTTAACGAGGACGTGGAAGACGACGAACCCGCAAAACCTATCCGCCCCAAAGACGTGGACTACGTCAATAAAAAACTTTCGAGTAAGTTGCTGACTAAACTTGCGAACTTTATCGGAAAGTCTTTTTTCGAGTATATGATAAAGAAAAACCAGTTTATCATAAAAGAAATTACGGGACTTGAAAACGCCGATATAAAAAGCGGGGCGATTATAACCTGCAATCACTTTAACATACGCGATAACTACGCGGTTTACAGGGCGTTAAAACCCGTATTCCGCAAACGGCAGTACCTTTATAAAGTAATAAAAGACAGTAATTACACTAATTTCAAAGGCCCCGTGCGGCTTATGATGCGCCACGCGAACACTTTGCCGCTTAGTTCCGACTTTGAGACGATGAAAAAGTTCTACGCGGGCGTTAAAACTCTGCTTGCCCGCGGTGAAAAGATACTTATCTACCCCGAACAGGCAATGTGGTACAATTACAGAAAACCGAGGCCTTTTCAGCCCGGCGCGTTCCGTATAGCCGCAAGAAACGGCGTTCCCGTTATCCCCGTGTTTATCGGTATGAAAGACAGCGAGTTTATAGATAACGAAGGTTTCCCCGTACAGGAATACTACCTGCACTTTTTCCCGCCCATTTACCCCGACGCTAATTTGTCCGAAAAAGAAAACGCGGCGATAATGAGTGAGAAAAACTACGCGCTTTGGGTAGAGAAGTACGAAGAGTTCTATAACGAAAAACTGACTTACTGAATATGAATATA
>JAFZYZ010000082.1 GCA_017615975.1 Clostridia bacterium
GAAGGGCTTTTCCGTCTTTAGTAATGCCGTCCACACGGGTGTCTTCAGTACCTATCATAAAATCGATGTGTTCTATGGAATCGTTAAGCCCTTTTTGCGCGAGTTCTTTTTTAGAAAGGTTCTCGCCGCCGTGAACGGTGGTGGGGTAGCCCTTTCCCAGCGCGATATGGCAACTTGCGTTCTCGTCGAACAGGGTATTGTAAAACAGGATTTTAGATTTTGCAATGGGCGAATTTTTGCCGATTAAAGCGACTTCGCCAAGCCGTTTAGTGCCTTTATCGGTTTCGATTAAACGCTTTAACGCTTCGTAGCCTTTTTCCGCTGAAAAATCAACGATTTTGCCTTGCCTGAATTTGAGATAAAAACCGTCGATAATCTGCCCTTCGTAGCAAAGGGGCATAGCCGACTTAACGACGCCGTCGGCTTTTAACCTGTGCGGCGCGGTAAACACTTCTTCCGTCGGCATATTCGCGACGAAATTTATACCGTCTTTCGCCTTTTCCTGTGCGGAAAGCCACTTATGTCCGTCGCAAAGCCCGACTGTAAAATCCGTGCCGTTGCCGCTTGAAAAGTGCAGCGCGGCAAAGTCGTGGGCGTTCAGAAATTCCGCGCGGGCGTTAAGAGTCTGTATGTGTTTTTCCCACGTTTTAGCGGGATCTTCGCAGTTTAAGCGCATAGTGCTTGCAATAGCGTCGCCGAGTTCTTTTTCGGGATTTTCCGAGATGGGGAACACGGTTTTTGCCCACTCTTTCGTAGGAACGGAAACGACGCACCAGCGTATTCCGTTAGCCATAACGCTTTCGGAAAACTTTTTAAGCGCTTTGCCGCGTGCCTTTGCCGCCGCGGCTATTTTTTCGGGCGGAACGCCTAAATAAGCCGAAGGATTTTCCGCGGCTATAGCCACGTAGCAAAAGTCCTTTTCGACTAGATAGTTTTTGCTGTCTACAAGCCATTTTGGGATGTCGGTAAGCGTGTCTTTGGACGCGTTGAGATAGGTAAGCCTGTCCACCGCTTCGCACTCCCACCTTACGCGGACGATTTTGGCTTTCATTTTGTACGCCGTTTCGGTAAGAATTTCGGCAACGCGGCTTTTTTCCACGGGGCAGACTATTTCAAGCCCCTGATTTTCCTGAAGATTAACCCCGACGCGCAATACCGCTTGGGCAAATTTATTCAGCATTTCGTCCGTCATAATTTTTACAACCTTTTCCTTTCGTTTTTGTAATGATAACATTTTTATCCTGATAAAGTCAAGCGCAAGGCTAATTGCCGTGCCGTATTTTGTCGCTGTTTTTCGTATTGCCGACAAAATGCGCGCAAACCTTGTAAAATATTGAGATTTATGTTAAAATATTCGTTAGTGATTTAACTGGCGGATGATATGGATTTTTTGTTTTTCGATATAGAGTGTGCGACCTGTGCCGGCGGTGGGAAACTGTGCGAATTCGGCTACGTCTTAACCGACGGAGATTTCAATAAAAAAGAAGTCGGCGATTTTTTAATAAATCCCGAATGCGTTTTCGATAACTACGTTATCAATAATATGTTGCACCATAAACTCGGGGATTATAAGTCGAGTCCGCGCTTCCCCGCGTTTTACGATAAGATAAAAGCCCTTTTAACCGCGAAAAACACCGTTATAGTGGGGCATACGGTAAAGGGCGACGCGGAACATATCGGCGACGACTGTATGCGCTATGATCTGCCTTTTTTCGATTTGTCTTACGTCGATATTGCCGAACTTTACAAGATAATTTCGCAGAAAAAGGATTCTACGGGCCTTACCAAAATGTGCGAAGAATTAGGCGTTGTTCCGTCTAAAAACGCACACTCCGCCGTGTGCGACGCGGAGATGACTATGCTTGCGTTAAAGGCAATCGTATTAAAGACGGGGTTAAGTTTTTCCGAACTATGTGAAAGCCGCCCTTCTGCGGTACAGAGTACGGTGGGTTATGAAGAGATTGTGCGACGCAAAAAGACCGAAGAGGCGTTCCGCGCGGAACAGGCGGCAAAGGGTGTAAGACTTACAGGTAAAAAAGATTACGCGAATATAGTCTATTATGCTGCGAACGTTTCTTCCGATGGGAAAAGGATAAAGGCCGTTAAGGGCAAAAGAATAGCCTTAAGCGGGCTGTTCGAGACGGCGCATTATACCGAAACGCTTAACCTTATACGGCTGTTAAAGCGTGGCGGGGCAAGGTTTACGCCCAGCGTTAAAAACTGTAATATTTTTATGAGCTATAGCGCGTTTTTAGATAACGGCGACAGCGTCTATTGTAAAAAGGCCGAAGAAGCGCGGGCTTTAATAGCGAAAGGCAGGCACATAGAGATAATTTCTTTCGAAAAACTGCTGGAAATTTTAGGCGCTACCGACAAAGACCTGTTAAAACCCGTGAATTTTACCTTTCAATAAGTTGGGTTTAGGGGTTTTTGCCGAATGCCATTGACAATTACTCTTATATAGTGTAAAATAAATAAGATATGCAAAGGTTAAATTTTAACGCTTTGCGACTTTTGGCGAAATGATTTTGGAAAGTATAAACGCCCCTGGTGACGTAAAAAAATTAAATTATAAAGAACTGTCTCTTTTATCAGAAGAAATGAGAGACAAAATCGTGTCCGCGATAAGCGAAAACGGGGGGCATCTTGCGTCTAATCTCGGAATTTTGGATACGACCGTTTCGCTTTATAAAACTTTCGATTTTCCGAAGGACAAACTTATATTCGACGTGGGGCATCAGTGCTACGCGCATAAAATTCTTTCGGGCAGAAAAGACCGTTTCGGCACAATAAGAACGAGTTGCGGGCTTTCCGGATTTCCGGACGCGGAAGAAAGCGAATACGACACGTTTACTACGGGGCACGCAGGAGATTCCATCGCGCTGGGGCTGGGACTTTGCACCGCGCGCGATAAAAATAAGGAAGATTATTACGTTTGCGTCGTAGTGGGCGACGGGGCACTCGTTAACGGGCTTAATTTAGAAGCCGTCAACGCTTCCGCGACGAAACCGAAAAAGTTTATCGTGATATTAAACGATAACGGTATGTCCATTTCCCGCAATAAAAACGGGTTTTATAATTTCATATCCAAAGCAACCATAAAAACGGGCTACGTCAAGCCCAAACGCGCCGTGAAAAAGGTATTCGGCAATTCGTTTGTAATCAGGTTTTTTAGGCGCATACGGGACTTTTTCAAGCGCATACTGAATAAGGCGGGCTATTTTGAAAGGTTCGGCTTTAAATACGTCGGCGTAGTGGACGGAAACGATATTAAGGAAACTTCAAAGGTATTAGAACGCGTAAAGCGCGTTGCCGAAGATAAGGCGGTTTTCCTGCACGTTAAAACAACCAAGGGTAAAGGGGTAAAGGACGCGGAAGAACGCGCCGACCTGTATCACAGCGTCGGAAAGAATATGAAATGCGGCGGGGCGGACGGCTTAAGCCTTGGCGAGATATTAAACGGGCTTATAGAAAAGGACGATAAGATCGTTGCCATAACCGCCGGTATGAAAGACGGTACGGGGCTTGCCGAACTGGACAAGGTTCATCCCGATCATCTGTTCGACGTGGGGATTGCCGAAGAGTATGCCGCCACTTTTGCCGCTGGGCTTGCAAAAGGCGGGCTTAAACCGGTAGTCGCTATGTATTCCACTTTTTTGCAGCGCGCGTACGACGAAATAATGCAGGACGTATGCTTGCAACGCCTTCCCGTGGTGTTCTGTGTGGACAGGGCGGGTTTTGTCGGGGAAGACGGCAAAACGCATCAGGGGCTTTTCGACTTGTCGTACACGACGCATATGCCCGATATGACGGTTATCGCGATAGCGTCAAAGGCGGAACTTAAACCCGCTTTGGAATATGCTTTTGCACTTCGTAAACCCGTGTGCATACGCTATTCGAAAGCAGACTTTAATCTTGCTTTGCCCGACTTCTCTTTTGAAAGTTGGCAAACGGTGAAAGAGGGCACGGATATTACTGTTATTGCCGTCGGCGGCGCGGCGATAAGTCTTGCGGCGGACTTTGCCGCGGCATATAAAAACAGCGTTAAGGTGATAGCGGCAAGGGTGGTTAAACCGCTTGATGAAAAGGCGCTTTCTTCCATAACCACGCCCGTTATAACTATAGAAGAA
>JAFZYZ010000083.1 GCA_017615975.1 Clostridia bacterium
ATACGTAAAATATGTAAAATTCCGTTCCCGAACACGGGAACGGAAAAATTTTATTCGGTTTTATATTTAATTATTATTTTTTCAAGCGTGGCGACCAAAACGTACATCAAAGTCGCCATAATACATAGAACGACGGTTGAAGCCATAACCAAATCAAGTTTGAACACCTGCCCGCCGTAAACGATAAGGTAGCCGAGTCCCGCGCGGGAGACCAGATATTCACCCATAATAGAACCTATCCAAGCCATACCTACGCTTATTTTAAGCATACTGATTAAAGACGGCATACTGCCGGGGATAACGAGTTTCAAAAGTATCTGGAATTTATTAGCGCCGAAGGATTTTAACAGCAGTATCTTATTTTTATCGACCGCTAAAAATCCGTTCAGCATAGTCATAATCGCAACCACTATGCCGATTATAAACGCCATAAATATTATAGCCCTGTCGCCGCTGCCGAACCAGATTATTATAACAGGACCTAACGCGATTTTCGGCAGGCTGTTTAGAACCACAATATACGGTTCTAACACTTTTCTCGTTTTTTCGGACCACCAGAGTATAAGCGCTACGGCGTAGCCGATACCTACCGCCAGAATAAACCCTAAAACGGTTTCGTAAAGCGTCGTGGCTATGTGGTGCGAAAAGTTATCGTTTATGAAAAGGTTTCTTATAGTGTTTACTATTCTCGACGGGGAACTTGTTATAAACGGATCTATAACGCCCGCGTTCGCTAGGATTTCCCACGAAGCGAATATTATTGCAAGCAGGGCAAAGCGCCAGAAAATTATTATAAATTTATTCTTTTTTATTCCGTTTAGATATTTTATTCTTTCCTTGGAATATTGCGTTTTGTTTTTCATCAGTTTAATTCCTTCCATATTTTTTCGAACCACAGGCTGAACTCGGGGCTTTCTCTTTTCCGTATCGGACAGTCGCCGTCAATGTTCGGCACGAATACCGATTTCACCTTTGCAGGTCTTGCGGTTAGCACTACGATTACGTCTGACATAGCGATTGCTTCGGATATGTCGTGGGTAACTAAAATCGCCGTTTTGCGTTCCGACTTGATTATTTTATACACGTCGTCGCATACAGATAGCCTTGTCTGATAATCGAGTGCCGAAAACGGTTCGTCAAGCAATAAAAGCGCGGGGTTTGAAACCAGCGTTCTTATAAGCGCTACGCGTTGGCGCATACCGCCCGACAGTTCGTCGGGATAATTATTACGGAATTCGTATAATCCGTATTTTTTAAGAAGGTTTTCGGCGTTCTTTTTTGCGGCGGAAGTTTTAGCACCTTTTATTTCAAGCGGCAAATACACGTTCTTTTCTATGGTGCGCCAAGGGAACAGTTCGTCTTTTTGCAGCATATATCCGAGATTGCGCCGCTTTGAACCGCTGCTTTCGCCGCTTATGCTTATTTCCCCGAAAGTCGGGGAAATAAGCCCTGCTATAAGCGAAAGTACGGTAGTTTTTCCGCAGCCCGAAGGTCCGATTATGGATAAAAAATCGCCTTGGTTGCAATAGAAAGATAAATCTTTTATTGCCGTTATTTCGTCTTTTGGCGTTTGATAAGTCAAAGATACGTTTTTAAGTTCTAAAAGTTTTTCCATTTTTTTATCCTGCCGTAAATTTCTTTAATTTTAGCCGAATATTTCTTTTACGAACGAATTATCAACCAGAGAATTGAAATCTACTTTTGCGTCGAGTTCGCCGGCGTTGATCATTACCGATTGAAGTCTGTCGAAACTGCTTTCGGTGGCTTTCATATCCGTTCTCCAAGCGTCGATTTTCCTGTAATTTTTGACCGACGCTTCAAGCGAAGTAATAGTGGTTGACGGGAACTGTTTCACTATCGCTTCGGCAACTTCTTTATCCGTATGATTCGCAAGGAATTCAAACGCTTTTTTAAGCGCGCTTAAAAATCCTTTCACCGTATCCGGATTTTTGTTAAGATAACTTTCAAGTGCTATAAAAGAAGTGTAGGGAATTTCGCCGCTTTGCTGACCTACGCTTGCGACGACGTGCCAAGTGCCGTTGCTTTCGTATTCGGACGCGGTAGGTTCGAATACCGTGCAGTAGTCCGCCGTGCCGCCTATAAACGCACCCGTCATAAGGTTGAACTGTACGTCGAAGTTAAGCGTGTAATCGACTTCGTTTTCCATACCGAGTTCACTCATCATATACTCGAAAGTCATTGCGGGAACGCCGCCTTTTCTGCCCGCTAAAATTTCTTTGCCGCGCAGGTTTTCCCAACTGAAATTCGGTTCGTCGTTTCTCGATACGAGGAAAGAACCGTCTCTTTGCGTCAGTTGCCCGAACACTTTCGGGGCGTCTTTTTTGCCTTGATTATGCACGTAAACCACCGTTTCGGGGCCCATAAGCGCGATATCCGCAGTTCCGGACAGGATTGCGGTCATAGATTTATCCGCGCCGCCGCCGTTAGTTAAGTTTACGGTTATGTTTTCTTCTTCAAAGTATCCGTTTTCAATCGCTATATAAAGCGGGGCGTAGAATACCGAGTGTGTTACTTCGTTAAGTTCTATGGTGTTTGCGTCGCCGCTTTTGCCGCAGCCCGCAAACGAACATAGCGCTAAAACTGAAGCCATAATTAAAATAAGTAATTTTTTCATGTACAAATTCTCCTGAAAAGATTTATAGTGTATTGTATGTTTCCGCCTTAAATTTTGACACGGTTTAAGTTTTAATTGACAACGCCGCTTTTATAATGTATAATGTTAAAGTTATTTATAAGGAGAAAACCGCTATGGATATGGCAAAAACCTATAATCCTTCGGAATTTGAAAAAGAAATCTACGAAGAATGGGAAAAAGAAGGGTATTTTAAAGCGAAAATCGACGCGGATAAATTGCCTTTCACGATAGTTATTCCGCCGCCCAACATTACGGGGCAACTGCATATGGGGCACGCTTTGGACGAAACTTTGCAGGATACGCTTATCAGGTTTAAAAGGATGCAGGGTTATAGCGCGCTGTGGCTGCCGGGGACGGACCACGCGTCTATCGCGACGGAAGTCAAGATAGTCGAACAGATGGCTAAAGAAGGGCTTACCAAAAAAGACGTAGGCAGAGACGGCTTTTTGGAACGCGCGTGGGCTTGGAAGGAAAAGTACGGCGGCAGGATTATAGAACAACTCAAAACTTTGGGTTCTTCTTGCGACTGGTCGAGACTTGCCTTTACTATGGATGAAAAGTGTTCCAAAGCGGTAAAAGAAGTATTTGTTAATCTCTACGAAAAAGGATTGATTTACAGGGGGGACAGGATAATAAACTGGTGTCCCGACTGTAAGACGGCGCTTTCCGACGCGGAAGTGGAATACGTCGAAGAAGACAGCCATCTTTGGTACATACGGTATCAGATAAAGGATAGCGACGAATATATTACCGTCGCCACAAGCCGTCCTGAAACGATGTTCGGCGATACGGCGGTAGCGGTAAATCCCAAGGACAAGCGTTATAAGGGGTTTGAAGGCAAAACGCTTATTCTGCCTATCGTAAATAAAGAAATCCCCGTGGTTTACGACGATTATGTGGAACTTGAATTCGGTACGGGCGCGGTTAAAATTACACCCGCGCACGATCCTAACGACTTTGAAGTGGGGCTTCGCCATAATCTTCCCGTCGTAAAAGTGTTGAACGACGATGGAACTATGAACGAGAACGCGGGGCGTTATAACGGTATGTCGGCGTTGGAGTGCCGCGAGAAAGTCGTGGAAGAACTGAAAGCGACGGGCGCACTCGTTAAGATAGAACCGCTGCACCATAACGTAGGGCATTGTTATAGATGTCATCACACGGTAGAACCGTTGGTTTCAAAACAATGGTTCGTTAAAATGGAACCGCTTGCAAAGCCTGCGATAGACGCGGTTAGGAAAAAGAGCGTTAAATTTACGCCCGACAGGTTTTCCAAAATTTACTTTAACTGGATGGAAAACGTCAAAGACTGGTGTATTTCCCGTCAACTTTGGTGGGGGCACAGAATTCCCGCCTATTATTGCGACGATTGCGGCGAAATGACTATTTCAAAAACCGACGTTAAGGTTTGCCCAAAGTGCGGCGGAACGCATATCCGGCAGGATGAAGACGTGCTTGACACTTGGTTTTCTTCCGCGCTGTGGCCGTTTTCCACGCTTGGCTACCCCGAAATGACCGAAGAACTTAAATATTTCTACCCGACAGACGTGCTTGTTACCGGCTACGATATTATTTTCTTCTGGGTTGCGCGTATGATTTTTTCCGGGCTGGAACATATGAAACGTATTCCTTTTAAAAACGTGCTTATCCACGGCCTTGTGCGCGACGCGCAGGGCAGAAAGATGAGTAAGTCGCTTGGGAACGGCATAGATCCGACGGAGATTATTGCCAAATACGGCGCGGATACTTTGCGTTTCTCGCTTATAAACGGCGTTGCCGCGGGCAGCGATATGCGTTTTTCCGACGAGAAAATCGAAGGCGCGCGCAACTTTATGAATAAAGTCTGGAACGCTTCGCGTTTCGTGCTTTTGAATTCCGAAGGTAAAACTATTCTGCCTATATGCGACTGCAAACTGACTATTGCCGACAAGTGGATAATAACCAAACTGAATAAGACCGTAAAAGACATAACCCTTAATATGGAAAAGTACGAAATGGGCGTTGCGCTTGCAAATCTTTACGATTTCGTATGGAACGATTTCTGCGACTGGTATATTGAATTTACCAAGCCGGTTTTATACGGCGAAGACGAGAAGAAAACGGCTTGCACCATCAGCGTACTGATTTACGTGCTTGATAAAATAGTTAAACTCCTGCATCCGTTCGTGCCGTTTATAACCGAAAGGATTTATAAATATATTCCTAATGCGGAAGGTTCTATTATGGTATCGGATTTCCCAAAATACGATACCAAGCAAAACTATTCCGTTGCCGTCGGCGAAATCGAGATGGTTAAAGAAATAATCAAGACGGTCAGGAACGTGAGATCGAAAACGGGCGCTGCGCCTTCCAAAAAGATAACCCTTTATATCGCAACGGAAAAGGTTGCGGCGGTAAAGGCGGGCGTGTCTTACATAAAGAAACTTGCGGGTATTTCCGAAGTTAAATTCATAAAAGACAAGTCGGAATTAACCGAAAAGATAATTTCGCAGGTTATAGACAAGGCGGAACTCTTTATACCGCTTGGCGAACTGGTCGATTTCGATAAGGAAAGAGAGAGAATTCAGAAAGAACTCGAAAACGTAGAGAACGAAATAGCGCGCGCAAGCGGCAAACTCGCTAACAAAGGGTTCTTGGATAAAGCGCCGAAAGCACTCGTCGAACAGGAACGCGCAAAGTACGATAAATTTATCGATATGCGCAATAAACTTAACGAAAGACTTAAAGATATTTCATAAAAGCAGAAATCCCCGCCGAAAGCGGGGATTTTTCATAAAAAAATAGCGTAAATTCAAGGAAAAAATTGACAACTTTCGCTTTTTATATTATTATATTATAGATAATAATATAAATATTGTTAAAAATAAAATATGGAGATATATTATGGCAAAATTCAGTACTGCTTGGCAAAAGGCAATGCAACTTAAACTCGATTACAACAATATGATGGCGGAATTTATCGGCGAAAAAGAAGGTTTTACCGATAAAGACCTTAAAAACGCCAAAACTCTTGCGGAAGCGGCGCATAAAAACGTTGCGGAAAACAGGGGCACGGGTATGATGGGCTGGACGGAACTTCCGTATAATCAGAGCGAAATCGTCGAAGATATTATTGCGACGGCAAAGGATATCCGTAAAAAATTCGATAACTTCGTCGTTTTAGGTATCGGCGGTTCTGCGTTAGGACCTACGGCGGTATTTCAGGCGCTTTGCCATTTAAGGCATAACGAATTGTCGAAAAAGGCGAGAAAAGCACCTAAACTGTACGTTGAGGACAACGTAGATCCCGAACGTATGGCGTCTCTTCTCGGCGTTTTGGATTTGGAAAAAACGGTGTTCAACGTTATTACGAAAAGCGGCGCTACCAGCGAAACTATGTCGCAATACCTTATCATAATGAAAATTCTCAAGGATAAATTCGGCGATAAGGCAAAGGAACATATGATAGCGACGACTTCGGCGAACAGGGGCAACCTTATTAAGATAGCGAAGGCCGAAGGACTTAAAACCTTTTATATTCCCGACGGAGTGGGCGGAAGATTTTCAGAACTTTGCCCGGTCGGGCTTTTGCCCGCGGCGGTACTCGGCATAGATATTAAGGCTATGCTTAAAGGCGCGGCGTTTATGGATAAAGTCTGTAAATCCAAGGATATCAAGAAAAACCCCGCGCTTATTTCCGCTCTGTTAGAATATCTTTCGATGAAGAAAGGCAAGAACATATCGGTTATGATGCCTTATGCGGACAGCCTTAAATACGTTGCCGACTGGTATTGCCAACTTTGGGGCGAAAGCCTTGGCAAAGCCGTGGATAAAGACGGAAATACCGTTTATGCGGGGCAGACGCCCGTTAAGTCCTTGGGGGTTACCGACCAGCACTCGCAGATACAGTTATACCGCGAAGGACCTTTCGATAAGGTTATTACATTTATCGCCGTGGAAAAATTCCGCGCGGAAGTGGAAATAAGCGACGGCTGCAAAGAATTCCCGGACGTGTCTTTCCTTTGCGGACATACTATGTCCGAACTTATCAATTCCGAACGCAAGGCGACCGAATACGCTTTGACAACGGCGCACAGATTAAATTATACCATTACTTTGCCCGAAGTAAACGCGTTTACTATCGGCGAACTCTTATATATGTTCGAACTTGAAACCGCATATACGGGTGCGATGCTTAACGTGGACACCTTTAACCAACCGGGAGTAGAAGGGGGTAAGAACGCTACTTACGCGCTGTTCGGCAGAAAGGGGTACGAAAAGACCAAAGAAGAAATGGACAACGCACCCAAGAAAAAATCGGAGTATATTTGCTAACGAAATGCAAACTAAAGCCTATAATAAAATTTCATACGACGATTTGCCGCTTTACCTTTTTCATCAAGGCACTAATTATACCGCCTATGATTTTATGGGGGCGCATTTTGCGAGCGTTAACGGCAAAAGCGGCGTAATATTCCGCGTATGGGCGCCGCGGGCGGACGGAGTGTCCGTCGTAGGCGATTTTAACGGCTGGGATATAAGCGTTTCGCCTATGAACCGCATAAGCGACGGCGGCGTTTACGAACTTTTTGTTGAGAACCTTAAAGAATACGACGCGTATAAGTTTGCGGTAAGGCATAACGGCAAAACGGTGTTAAAGGCAGATCCTTACGCCTTTCACGCGGAAACTTCGCCCGCGACGGCGTCTAAAATCTATTCTTTGGAGGGCTATACCTGGGGCGACGGGGAATATATGGCGAAAAAGCAGTCGCCTTACAGCCGCCCCGTGAACATTTACGAAGTAAACCTTGCTTCCTGGAAACGGCACGAAGACGGCAACTACTACACCTACCGCGAATATGCGAAAGAACTTGTCGAATACGCCGCCTGTATGAATTACACGCATATAGAACTTATGCCGATAACCGAATATCCTTTCGACGGTTCTTGGGGCTATCAGCAGACGGGCTATTTTGCGATAAGTTCCCGTTTCGGAACGCCGAAAGACTTTATGTTTTTCGTGGACGAGTGCCATAAGCGCGGAATTTCGGTCATTATCGACTGGGTTCCCGCGCATTTTCCGAAAGACGAACACGGGCTTTTCGAGTTCGACGGTACGCCTTGTTATGAAAATCAGGGGCTGGACCGTCAGGAGCATAAAAACTGGGGCACGCGCATTTTCGACTGGGGCAGGAACGAAGTGCAGAGTTTCTTGATTTCCGACGCCGTGTTTTTATTCGATAAATTCCATATAGACGGATTGAGAGTGGACGCCGTGGCGTCAATGCTGTATCTCGATTACGACAGGAAAGCGGGCGAGTGGATACCCAACGAGAACGGCGGTAATCAGAATTTACAGGCGATTGCCTTTTTACAGAAATTAAACACGGTGATTTTCGAAAGATTTCCGAACGCGCTTATGATAGCGGAAGAATCCACCGCATTTCCGCTTATAACAAAGCCCGTTGATATAGGGGGCTTGGGCTTTAACTTTAAGTGGAATATGGGCTGGATGAACGACGTGCTGTCCTATATGTCCTGCGATCCCTATTTCCGTTCGGGGTGTCATAATAAACTGACCTTTTCTATGTTTTACGCGTTCAGCGAAAACTTTATTCTGCCCATTTCGCACGACGAAGTGGTGCACGGAAAAAGATCTTTGCTGGACAAAATGCCGGGAAACGTTGAAGAAAAGTTTGCAAATCTTCGCGCGTTTAACCTTTATATGTTTGCGCACCCCGGCAAAAAACTTAACTTTATGGGCAACGAATTCGGGCAGTTTAAGGAGTGGAACTATAAAGAAGGGCTGGAATTTTTTATGCTTGACTTTCCGCTGCATAAAAAACTGCACGAATTTAACCGTGCGCTTAACGAGATATATCTAACTCATCCCGCGCTTTACGAGATAGAAGACGGTTGGCAGGGCTTTTCCTGGATTTCCGCAGATGAAAGCAATAATAACGTTATATCTTTTGAGAGAAAAGATAAGGCGGGAAATATTATCGTCGCCATTATAAATTTTTCTGGCAACAGATACGAAAAATATCGGTTTGGCGTAGATAAGGGCGAATACAGAACGCTTATAAATTCCGACAGTAAAAAGTTCGGCGGAAATAGCGGCGACGCGTTAAAAACTTATAAAACGGTTAAAAAAGCCGCGCACGGCAGGGCAAATTCCATTTCGATAACTTTGCCGCCGTTTACGGGCGTCTATTTTGAAAAAACAAATTAACTGAAAATTTTATCAGGAGAGAAATATATGATAAGAAAAAAGAAATGTGTGGCAATGTTGCTTGCGGGGGGACAGGGCAGCAGACTTTACGCTTTGACCAGCACTATCGCAAAACCGGCGGTATCGTTCGGCGGAAAGTACAGAATAATAGACTTTCCGCTTTCCAACTGCGTAAATTCCGGTATAGACACGGTGGGCGTTTTAACGCAGTATCAACCCTTACTGTTAAACGACTATATCGGCAACGGGCAGCCGTGGGACTTGGACAGAACTTTCGGCGGCGTGCATATCCTTTCGCCCTATCAGGGCAAGCACTCGTCCGACTGGTATAAAGGCACGGCTAACGCGATTTACCAGAACCTTCATTTTATAAAACAGTTCGATCCCGATTACGTGCTGATTTTATCGGGCGACCATATCTATAAAATGAATTATTCCTTAATGCTGAATTATCACATATTAAAGAACGCTGACTGTACGATAGCGGCTATAAACGTGCCGATATCGGAAGCGTCAAGATTCGGCATTTTGAATACCAACGAGGACGGAACTATCTACGAATTTGAAGAAAAGCCCAAAAACCCCAAGTCTACACTCGCGTCTATGGGTATATATATCTTTTCGGCGGCTAAACTCTATAAATATCTCGAAGAAGATAACGAAGACGCAACGTCTTCCAACGATTTCGGCAAGAATATTCTTCCCAAGATGCTTTCTTGCGGCGAAAGGATGCTGGCGTACGAGTTCAGCGGATACTGGAAAGACGTGGGGACGATAAATTCTCTTTACGAAGCGAATATGGATTTACTCGGCGATAAACCGAATTTCGACGTTGCCGATTCCAACTGGAAAATTCAGTCCAAAAGTCCGCTTGCGCCGCCGCAGTATATCGGGGACGACGCGAAGACGGTCAACAGTATAATAATGTCGGGCTGTGAAATTTACGGAACGGTGGAAAATTCCGTGCTGGCAAGCGGCGTTATAGTCAAGAAAGGCGCTGTCGTTAAAAACAGTATCGTAATGGCGGAAACGGTTATCGGTGAAAATTCCGCCGTGGACTATTCCATAATAGACGAAAACACTACCGTCGGTAATAACTGTAAAATCGGCGAAAGTAAGACGAGTGGCAAGGGAATTACCGTTCTCGCAAGAAATCTTAGGATAAAAGACGGTAGCGAAATTCTCGGCGGGCAAATCGTCGATAAAGCGTAAGGGGGTAAGATAAATGCGTGCAGTAGGAATTATTTTTTCAAATATACACGATAACAGCGTGCCTGAACTTTCAAGGATAAGAACGCTTGGTTCTATTCCGTTCGGCGGAAGATACCGTCTTATAGACTTTCCGCTGTCGAATATGGTAAATTCGGGCATAGACACGGTGGGTATAATCACTAAAAGCAACTATCAGTCGCTTATGGACCACGTCGGCAGCGGTAAGGACTGGGACTTGGCGCGTAAAGACGGCGGTGTTATAATTCTCCCGCCATACGGCGACGCTAACAGCAGCACTCTTTACAATTCTCGTTTGGAAGCGTTAAAAGGCATAACGAGTTTTCTGTTCCGTGCGGACGAAGACTTCGTGGTTATGACCGATTGCGATACCGTTTGCAGAATAAATTTCAACGACGTTATAGAAAACCACATATTGCACCGTGCGGATATTTCTCTCGTCTATACGAAACTCGCGAACACCGAAAGATCTACCATTTTGGACTTAAACGAAGAGAACAGGGTGGTGGGCGTTTCTTATAAAGAAGAGCAGCATACGGAGATGGCAAACGTATTCGCAAACGTATTCGTTATGAAATTATCGCTTTTGCAGAATATCGTTATGGACAGTATCTCGCATAACAAAACGCATTTCACACGCGACGTTATTGCGCCTAATCTCGACGGTATGAAGATTATCGGCTACGAACATAAAGGCTTTTACGCGGGTATAACTTCTTTACAGGCGTACTATAACAGCAGTATGCTTATGCTTGACAAGGATATACGACACGAAGTATTCGGAGACAGGAGCGTGTTTACTAAAATCCGCGATTCCGCGCCGACGAAATACGGTAATTGCGCCGTGGTTAAGAATTCGCTTGTCGCTGACGGCTGCGAAATTTTAGGCGAAGTTGAAAACAGTATTATTTTCAGAAACGTTAAGATAGGCAGGGGCGCGGTCGTTAAAAACAGTATAGTAATGCAGAACTCTATGCTGGGCGAAAACTGTTCCTTAAACTGTATAATTGCCGATAAAAACGTAAGCATAACAGGCAGAAAAGTGCTGTCGGGCAGCGAAAATCACCCCTTCTATATCGGCAAGGGAATAATGATATAAGGAGAAAACTGATGGCGACGAAGAAGGTTCAATCTGAAAGCAAACTGCCGAAAATTACCGTAAAAGAATACAAAAAGATTATATTTTTAGGCTCTGAAGCCGCGCCGTTTATTGCAACGGGTGGGCTTGCCGACGTTTTGGGTTCGCTACCTAAAGAACTTGCAAAAAAAGATAATCTCGATATAAGCGTGATTTTACCGCTTTATAGCAATATTTCCGAGGAATATCGCAAAAAATTCAAGTTTTTAACCAACTTTTCCGTATCCGTCGGCTGGCGTTTACAGTATGCCGGCGTGTTTTTCTACGAACACGAAAAAGTCAAGTTCTACTTTATAGATAACGAGTATTACTTTAAAAGAGAAGGCAATATTTACGGGTTTTACGACGACGGCGAAAGGTTTGCATTTTTCTCTCGCGCGGCGCTTGACGCTATAGCGCGGCTTAATATTTATCCCGACGTTATAAATTGCAACGACTGGCAGACGGCGGCTTTCGTTATATATCTTAAAGGTATGTATTACGGGGACGATAATTTCAGAAAAATAAAGACGGTGTTCACTATCCATAATATAGAATATCAGGGCAAATTCGGTATGGAAACTTACGCCGATTTGTTCGGTTTTCCGGAGTCCTTGTCTTCTTATATAGAGTACGACGGGCTGGTAAACCTTATGAAAGGTGCAATAGAGATGACCGATATAGTGTCAACCGTAAGCCCCACTTACGCACAGGAAATAAAATATCCTTTCTTTGCGCACGGGCTTGATAACATTATTCGCCGCAACGAGAGTAAACTGCGCGGCATTTTAAACGGTATCGACGTGGATTATTATAATCCCAAAACGGATAAACGTATATTTAAGAATTATTCGGCGACCGATTTGGCTGGTAAAGAAGTCTGCAAAGCCGAACTTCAGAAGATGCTGGGACTTCCAGAACGCAAGGACGTGCCGATTATCGCCGTAATTTCCCGTCTGGTTTCGCACAAGGGGCTGGACCTTATCAAAGAAGTTGCCGAACGGCTTTTATCCGAAGACGTGCAACTCGTAATATTAGGAAAGGGCGAAATAGGCTACGAAAACTATTTCAGATACGTTGCGGAATCCTATAAGGGCAAATGTGCCGCGATAATCGCGTATAATCAGGATTTATCCAGAAAGATTTATTCGGGCGCGGATATATTTTTAATGCCGTCGAAATCCGAACCGTGCGGGCTTTCGCAGATGATTGCGTCAAGATACGGCACAGTTCCTATCGTAAGGGAAACGGGTGGTCTTAACGACAGCATAAAGGCGGTAGTGGGCGACAAGGGCAACGGCTTTACTTTCCACGATTATAATCCGAGCGATATGCTTTTCGTTATAAAGCAGGCAATATCTCTCTACTATAACAAAGACGAGTGGAATAAACTCGTTCTACGGGTGATGAAAACGGATTTTTCATGGAAAAAACAGGCGGAAAAATACGAGCAGATGTATAACGACTGATTTTAACTAAAATATTTCTACTAATCGGAGCAAAATGATTTATGACTGAAAACGAGGCAACGTCTTTAATTAAGAACAAACTTTCCAAATACTACGCCGTATCCGCTGCGGAAGCCACAAAAACGCAGGTGTATAAGGCGGTGGTAATGTGTCTGCGCGATATACTGCTTGAAAAGCGCAGCGCTTTCAATAAAAAATACCGCGAACAGAAAGGCAAGCGGGTTTATTACTTATGTATGGAATTCCTGCTTGGTCAATCCTTGAAAAACAACGCCTACAATCTCGGTTTACAGGGGGTATTAGACAAGGCGCTGAAAAAGAATTTCAACCTTTCGTTTAACGACCTTTTGGATGAAGAACCGGACGCAGGGCTTGGAAACGGCGGTTTGGGCAGGCTTGCCGCCTGTTTTATGGACGCCTTAGCAACGGGCAATTATCCCGCTATGGGATATTCTATCCGCTACGAATACGGTTTATTCAAGCAGAAAATCGTGGACGGCTGGCAGATGGAACTTCCGGACATTTGGCTTCCTGGGGGCGAAGTGTGGCTTACGCAAAGACCTGACAGGAGTTATAAAGTAAAATTCGACGGCTATATAAAAGAGAGTTGGACGGAAAACGGATTAAAGGTAGAACACGTTGACGCGCGCGAAGTGGAAGCGGTTGCTTACGATATGATGATTTCGGGTAAAGACAGCGAGGCGGTTTCCGTTTTAAGGCTGTGGAAAACCCAGAATATTCATAAATTCGATATGAAAACCTTCTCACAGGGCGACTATATGCGTTCTATGCAGGAAGATAACGAGGCGGAACTTATTTCCAAGGTACTCTACCCGTCGGACAACCATTTCGAAGGTAAATCCTTGCGTTTAAAGCAGCAGTATCTTTTGGTTTCCGCGGCACTTCAGGACATCGTTGCCGACCATAAAAAGAGGTACGGTTCTTTGGACACTTTGCCCGAACACGCGGCAATCCATATAAACGACACCCATCCCGCACTATGTATTCCCGAACTGATGCGCATTTTAATCGACGAGAACGGGTATACTTGGGACGACGCGTGGGGTATAGTTTGTAAGACGGTAGCCTACACCAACCATACGGTTATGAGCGAAGCTCTGGAAAAGTGGAACGAAGACCTTATCGAAAGGCGTTTGCCTAGAATTTATACCATATTAAAGGAAATAAATCAGCGGTTCTGCGCCGATATGTGGAACAGGTTCCCTGGGGACTGGGATAAGATAGACCGTATGAGTATTTTCTCGCACGGGCAGATTAAAATGGCGAACCTTTCGGTGATTGCGTCGCATACGGTCAACGGCGTGTCAGCGCTGCACAGCGATATAATAAAGAAGAGTATTTTTAAAGACTTTGCGGATATTTATCCCGATAAGTTCACCAACATTACCAACGGTATCGCGCACAGGCGTTGGCTTTGCCAGTCAAACCCCGAACTTTCCGCGCTTATCACCGA
Source organism: Clostridia bacterium (assembly GCA_017615975.1). Classification (GTDB taxonomy): domain Bacteria; phylum Bacillota; class Clostridia; order Christensenellales; family Borkfalkiaceae; genus UBA1259. The sequence continues at coordinate 14,158 of JAFZYZ010000083.1, forward strand.
TTGCATAGGCGATAAGTTCGTTATGGACGCCAGCGCGCTTTCGGAGTTTAAGAAGTTTGAAAACGACGCGTCGGTGCTTTCAGAACTAAACAGAATTAAGAAGATTAAAAAGGTGCAGTTCTGCGAATTCGCACGCGCTAAACAGGGCGTAATATTAAATCCCGACTCGGTTTTCGACGTTCAGGCAAAGCGTATGCACGAATATAAACGCCAACTGTTAAACGCGCTGTATATCATTTCGCTTTATAACGAATTAAAAGAAAATCCCGACGCGATAAAACAGCCTAAAACCTTTATTTTCGGGGCAAAGGCAGCGCCCGGGTACTACTTTGCAAAACAGATAATAAAACTTATCTGCGCTATATCCGAAGACGTTAAAAAGCACCCCGCTATACGCGAAAAGTTAAACGTTATTTATATGGAAGATTACTGCGTTTCAATGGCGGAAAAACTTATGCCGGCAAGCGAGATTTCCGAGCAGATTTCACAGGCGGGTAAGGAAGCAAGCGGTACGGGCAATATGAAATTTATGATAAACGGCGCTTTGACTATCGGCACGCTTGACGGGGCTAACGTGGAAATGCTTGCCGCCTGCGGCGCTGAAAACATATTTATTTTCGGGCTTACGGCGAAAGACGTTGACGCACTTTGGGCGCGCGGTTATAATTCTTCGGAATTTTACGTCAATAATAAGAAACTTATCGGCGTTATAGACGCGCTTAACAAAGGCTTTAACGGACAGAGTTTTTCTGACATATCGCAATATCTGTTGACGGGCAGCCCCGTCGCCGATCCGTATATGTGCTTAGCAGACTTCGGCGATTACTGCGCTATTCACGAAAAGGCGGACGAAATTTACGGCAATAAAAATCAATGGGCTAAAATGAGCCTTAACAACATAGCGTCGGCTGGCGTTTTCGCCGCGGACAGAAGTATAAAGGAATATGCCGAAAAAATCTGGCATTTAAAACCTATTAAATAATGGCGGACAGTATTTTCCAGCCACTCGATAAATTCTATAAAAGCGTTAAAGGCGCGGTAGAAGCGGGTAGGCGGATAACTTTCAGAATCAAAGGGGACTTTGAAAAGGTAAATTTCTTATATCGGAAAGACGGGGAAGATTATTCTTCTTTACCGATGGAAAAAAGAAGCGGCTGTTTTGAGTTGTCCGCTTCTTTTTCGGTGGGGCTTTACTGGTACAAGTTCGATTTGAATAACGGATTGTTCGTCGGCTGCGGAAAGGGGCTGGACGGCGAAATTACCTATTGTCCGCAAGAATACCAACTTTCCGCCTTTTCAGCAGATTATTCCGTGCCAAAATGGATAAGCGGCGGGATAATATATCAGATTTTTCCAGACCGGTTTTTCCGTGCGGAAGACGCGGGCGTAAAATTAGTCGCGGGGCGTAAAATCCACGCTGATTTGCACGAAAATCCCGAATATTTGCCGAATAAAGACGGCGAAGTGTTAAATAACGACTTTTTCGGCGGCAATATAAAGGGCATTACCGAAAAACTGCCTTATTTAAAATCACTTAACGTGTCGGCGATATACTTAAATCCTATATCTTTAGCCTATTCAAACCATAGGTACGATACGGGTGATTTTATGCAAATAGATCCTATGCTTGGCACGGAAAGGGACTTATCGGAACTTATCGAAAAAGCCGATGAGGCGGGTATAAAAATCATAATAGACGGCGTATTCAATCACGTCGGGGCGGACAGCGTGTATTTTAACAAGTACGGAAATTATCCGTCCGTCGGCGCGTACCAGAGTAAGGAATCCAAGTATTATCAATGGTTTGATTTTACGGATTATCCCGACGAATATAAGTCTTGGTGGGGCATAAAAACCCTGCCCGCGGTAGATAAGCGTAATAGCGACTATATAGATTATATCTGCGGTGAAAACGGGGTTATACGGCGTTATTTGGGCTTTGGCGTTAAGGGTGTGCGGCTGGACGTGGTGGACGAACTGCCTTCGGAATTCGTTAAAGCCCTGCGTAAAAGTGTAAAAACCGCAGACAGCGACGCCGTAATAATTGGTGAAGTGTGGGAAGACGCGTCTAATAAAATTTCTTACGGAGTTCGTCGGGAGTATTTTTTGGGCGGGGAACTCGATTCTGTTATGAATTATCCGCTTAAAAACGCTATAATATCGTTTGTGAAACACGGCGATAACAACGCGCTTTCCGAAACGGTTAAAACGCAGATAGACCATTATCCGAAAGCGGCACTCGATTCGCTTATGAATATTTTATCCACACACGATACAGCGCGGCTGTTGTCGGCGGTAAGCGACGCGGATATAAACGGAAAATCCAAGGCGGAGATGGCAGAGATAACGCTGTGCGGGGAGGAAAAGTCCGCCGCGATGTTCCGCCTTAAAGCCGCAAGTCTGTTGCAGTACACGTTATACGGCGTGCCAAGCGTTTATTACGGCGACGAAATAGGTATGCAAGGCTTTTTCGATCCGTTAAACAGAAAATATTTCGCGTGGGACGATATGGACGGCGAAATATTGTCCTGGTACAGGCTTTTAGGCAAAATCCGAGCGGATAACGCTGTTTTTAAGAGCGGCGACACTAAAGAAATTTACGCTGCAGACGGATTTTATGCGTTTATCAGGGAAGACGAATATGAAGAAATACTGATTGCGCTAAACGTAAAAAACAAAGTGTTTGAGTTGCAATATAAGGGTAAACTTATAAATCTTATCGACGGCAAAGTGTATTCCGATAAAATTTTGATTGAAAAAAATTTTTTGGGGATTTTTAAAAAATACGCTTAAAATCGTTGACAAGGGAATTTTTCCGTGTTAAGATAAAGACAAATTTAAGAATAAACCGTGGACGTAAAGTAGTAGGTGATTTTCCTGTTTTTAAGAGAATTTGCGGGTGGTGTAAGCAAATAGCGGGTTTTACCGAATGGATTACGGAGGGCAAGGGCGAACGTTAAAGTAGCCTTTGACGCAGAAGGCCGAGCGTTAAAGCGGCAGGGTATGACAGTACCTGAAAAGAGATAAAAGTTTTACTTTTATGAAAATGGGTGGCAACACGGATAATTTCGTCCCAACGAATATCCGTGTTTTTGTTTTAAAAATTTTATAAAAAGGAGAGTAAAAAAATGGCAAACAAATACGTTCCCACAAAAATCTTGTTAGAAGAAAGCGAGTTGCCAAAGGCGTGGTACAATATGAACGCGGTGATGCCCGAAAAGCACGATCCCGCTTTAAACCCCGCAACGCTTAAACCCTGCACGATAGAGGAATTCAAAGGTCCGTTCTGCGACGAACTTGCGGCGCAGGAACTTAATACCACGGACGAATATATACCGATACCCGACGAAATAAAGGACTTTTATAAGATGGTTCGCCCGTCGCCCCTTATCCGTGCGCATTTCTTGGAAAAGGTTTTGGACACCCCTGCGGAAATATACTACAAGTTCGAAGGAAACAATACCTCCGGTTCTCATAAACTGAATTCCGCAATAGCGCAGGCGTATTACGCGAAAAAGCAGGGCTTGACTTCGCTTACGACCGAAACGGGCGCGGGACAGTGGGGCACGGCGCTTTCTATGGCGTGCGCATTTTTAGGACTTGATCTTACAGTATATATGGTTAAGGTAAGCGCGCAGCAAAAGCCTTTCCGTAAATCGGTTATGGAAACTTACGGCGCGAAAGTTATTCCGAGTCCCTCTGATACGACCGAAGTTGGCAAGAGAATACTTGCCGCAGATCCGACCACGGGCGGTTCGCTCGGGTGCGCGGTATCCGAAGCGCTTGAAACGGCAATGAAAACGCCTAACTGCAAATACGTTTTGGGCAGCGTGTTAGACCACGTTATTCTGCATCAGTCCATTATAGGGCTTGAAACAAAGACCGCACTTGAAAAGTACGACATAGAACCCGATTTGCTTATAAGTTGCATAGGCGGTGGTTCAAACTTCGGCGGATTTATAGCACCGTTTATAAAGGATAAGATTAACGGCAAAGCGAAATACGATATTCTTGCGGTAGAACCCGCGTCCTGTCCGTCGCTTACCCGCGGAAAATACGCGTACGATTTCGGTGATACGGGTAAAATGACGCCCCTTCTTAAAATGTATACTTTGGGCAACGGGTTTACGCCTTCCGCAAACCACGCGGGCGGATTGAGATACCACGGTATGAACCCGATAGTTTCAAAACTCTATCACGACGGATATATTACCGTAAATTCGGTAGAACAGACCAAGGTTTTCGATGCAGCGGTAACGTTCGCAAAATCCGAAGGCATATTGCCGGCACCCGAATCTTCACACACCATAAGGGCGGTAGTGGATCAGGCGCTTAAATGCAAGGAGGCGGGCGAAAAGAAGAAAATTGTTTTCTGTTTAACCGGAACGGGTTATTTCGACTTAAAAGCGTACGAACAGTATAATAACAAAACGATGACCGATTATATTCCGACGGACGAAGATCTTGCCAAAGGTTTTGCGACGATTCCCGATATACCGCAGAATAAATAAAAAAATTGTGGTTATTGCTTGCAAATTCTAATAAAATATATTAAAATATATATTAGAGTTTATGGAGGGAATACATATGGCAATAGCGGATAGGGTTAAAGAACTTATATCGAAACAGTTAAACAAACCGGTTGCTGATATTACGGAAGAGAAAGAAGTGGTTAAGGATTTGGGGGCAGATTCTCTCGACGTAGTCGAAATGCTTATGAATCTTGAAGAAGAATGCGGAATAACCATTTCGGAAGAAGACGCCGTTAATATCAAAACCGTCGGTGATATAATTTCTTTAATCGGAAAAGGTCAGAACTAAG
>JAFZYZ010000010.1 GCA_017615975.1 Clostridia bacterium
CCGAAAGCACTTTGCTTTCGGGCGGGGGTAAAATCGATTAAACTATTTTTTCAATATTCGCTTTAAGAACTGCCCCGTAAAACTTTCGGGGATTTCCGCCACTTCTTCGGGCGTACCCGTGGCGATTACCGTACCGCCGCCGCTGCCCCCTTCAGGCCCTAAATCCACTATATAGTCGGCAAGTTTGATTACGTCCAGATTGTGTTCTATAACCAGAACCGTATTTCCCGCAGCCTGTAAGCGCTTTAATATGGCGCAAAGTTTTTCCACGTCGTAAGAGTGTAAGCCCGTAGTCGGTTCGTCCAGAATATACAGCGTTTTGCCCGTGCTGCGCTTTGATAGTTCGGTGGCGAGTTTTACCCGTTGCGCTTCTCCGCCCGAAAGAGTGGTGGACGCCTGCCCGAGTTTGATATACCCTAAACCTACTTCCTGCAAAGTCTTTATCTTATTGTATATACCGCCGAGATTTTTAAAGAAGTCGCACGCTTCGTCAACCGTCATATCGAGTACGTCGCTTATGTTTTTACCCTTATACTTTACCTGCAAAGTTTCACGGTTGTAGCGTTTGCCGCCGCACACTTCGCACGGGACGAACATATCGGGTAAAAACTGCATTTCTATCTTTATAATGCCGTCGCCTTCGCAATGTTCGCACCTGCCGCCCGACACGTTAAAGGAAAATCTGCCCGATTTATACCCCCGTTCCTTTGCGTCCGGCGTTGCGGCAAACAAATCGCGGATTGCCGAAAACACGCCCGTATAGGTCGCGGGGTTAGAACGCGGCGTTTTGCCTATGGGCGACTGGTCTATTGCGATAACCTTATCGAAATATTCCGCGCCAGAAATCTCGTCCATCTTACCCTGCCGCATTTTCGCGCCGTTTAATTCCGACGCAAGCGCGGGGTACAGTATTTCGTTTATTAAGGAACTCTTGCCCGAACCGGAAACGCCCGTTATCGCGGTAAAAAGCCCTACGGGGAATTTTACCGTTATGTCTTTAAGATTGTTCTGCTTTGCGCCTACGACGGTAAGCCATCTGCCGTCGGGTGCGTTCCTAAACGGCGGCACTTCTATTTTCCGCCTGCCCGCAAGGTAGTCGCCCGTTATAGAACGGGGTTCGTTCATAATATCTTCTATGCTGCCCGCGACAACCACTTCCCCACCGTGAACGCCCGCTTTCGGACCTATATCCACTATAAAGTCGGCGGCACGCATAGTGTCTTCGTCGTGTTCCACGACTATAAGCGTATTGCCTAAATCGCGCAGTTTCTTTAGAGTGCCGATAAGTTTTTCGTTATCACGCTGGTGCAGCCCTATACTCGGTTCGTCGAGTATATAAAGTACGCCCGTAAGTCCGCTGCCTATTTGGGTTGCAAGCCGTATTCTCTGCGCTTCGCCGCCCGAAAGGCTTACCGCGCTGCGCGACAGCGTAAGATAAGATAGCCCCACGTCTATAAGGAAATTAAGCCGCGCTTTTATTTCCTTTAAGATAGGTGCGGCGATAAGACTTTCCGTCGTGCCGAAAGTCAAGCCGTTTATAAATTCCAACAAATCGGATACGGACATATCGGTAAGTTCGGAAATGTTTTTGCCGCCGATAAGTACGGATAACGCTTCTTTTTTAAGCCGTTTGCCGTGGCAGGTAGAACACTCCGACACAGACATATACTTTTCTATTTCCGCTTTGGTGTAATCGGAAGTGGTTTCGCGGTATCTTCTCTCTAAATTAGGAATTATACCTTCCCACCTCGCGTCATAACTCGTGTTGAAGGTCTTGGTCTTATACTCCATACGGATTTTTTCGTCGCCGCTGCCGTATAAAAGAACGTTATACGCGTTTTTCGGCAAATCCTTTACCGGCACGTCTAAACTAAACCCGTAATGGCGGGCAAGCGCGGAAAAACTCATTTCCGCCATTTTGCCTTCACCGATATTCCAGCCCGACACGGTCATAGCGCCCTGACGAAGAGTAAGATTTTTGTCCTTTACTATAAGATTCTCGTCCACGGCTTGGCGGAAACCCAGCCCGTGGCACTCGGGACACGCGCCGAAAGGATTGTTAAAGGAAAAAAGCCGCGGTTCTATTTCTTCTATGTTCGTACCGCACTCAGGACAGGCGTATTTTGTGGAATACAGTTTACTTTCGCCGTCCGCCGTCTCAATACTCACCGTGCCGCCCGTAAGTTTCACCGCCGTCTCTATACTGTCCGCAAGGCGTTTTTCCATACCGGCTTTGACGATAAGTCTATCGATAACTACCGAAACGTTATGCTTTATATTCTTTTCAAGGTTTATTTCTTCGTCAAGGGAATACACAGTGCCGTCTATTTCCACACGCGCGTATCCGCTCTTTTTAAAGGTTTCAAGTTCCTTTTTATATTCGCCCTTTTTGCCGCGAACGACGGGCGCGTTGACGAGAATTTTAGTACCCTCGGGGTATTTTATAACCAAATCGACTATATTATCTACCGTCTGTTTTTCTATCTTTACCCCGCAGTTGGGACAATGCGGCGTTCCAACGCGCGCAAAAAGCAGACGGAAATAATCGTAAATTTCCGTTACCGTACCGACGGTAGAACGCGGGTTGTGCGAAGTTGTCTTCTGGTCTATGGATATTGCGGGCGACAAGCCGTCTATCGTATCCACGTCGGGCTTTTCCATCTGCCCCAAAAACATACGCGCATACGAAGAAAGGCTTTCGACGTACCGCCTTTGCCCTTCGGCGTAAATGGTCTCGAAGGCAAGCGTGGATTTACCGCTGCCCGAAAGCCCCGTAAACACCACGAGTTTATCGCGCGGAATTTGCACCGTTATATTTTTTAAGTTGTTTTCTCTCGCACCTTTTACGGTCAGAAATTCTTTCATAGTCCTATTTTCTCATTTTAAGTTTCAGTTTTGCGATAGTGTCGCGTATCTCTATGCACTTTTCAAAGTCTAAGTTGTTTGACGCAATCTTCATAAGTGCCTTTAACTTCTCTATTTCGGCGGGAATATCGTCTCTCTTTATATCTTTCGTCCTGTCCGCTTTCTTGGTTATCTGAATAGTATTGACGACGTCTTTTATTATGGTCTTAGGAATAATCCCGTGCGCCTTGTTGTATTCGTTCTGAATTTTGCGGCGGCGAAGGGTTTCGTCTATCGCGCGGCGCATACTGCCCGTAATTACGTCGGCGTACATAATAACCCTGCCTTCGGCGTTTCTCGCCGCCCTGCCGATAGTCTGAATAAGCGCGGTATCGCTACGCAAAAATCCTTCTTTATCGGCGTCTAAAATCGCCACGAGTTTAACTTCGGGAAGGTCCAGCCCTTCGCGCAATAAATTTATGCCGCAAAGCACGTCGAATTCGCCCGAACGCAGCCCGTCCACAATCTCTATGCGTTCCATAGTGTCTATATCGCTGTGCATATAGCGAACCTTTATACCGTGTTCGCTAAGATATTCGGAAAGACTTTCCGCCATCTTCTTGGTAAGCGCGGTGATAAGCACCCTGCCGCCGCTTTCCACGGTCTTATGAATTTCGATCATTAAGTCGTCTATCTGATTTTTAGTGGGACGCACGAAAATTTCGGGATCAATCAGCCCCGTCGGGCGGATAAGTTGTTCTACTATCTGCCCTGCCTGCCCCTTTTCGTAATCGGCGGGGGTGGCGGAAACGCATATCATCTGCCCCACGCGCGCGTCAAACTCGTCAAAGGTCAACGGGCGGTTATCGAACGCCGATTTTAAGCGGAAACCGTATTCCACAAGGCTTTGTTTTCTCGATCTGTCGCCGTTAAACATAGCCCCTATCTGCGGAATAGTCATATGCGACTCGTCTATAAACACAATAAAGTCTTTAGGGAAATAGTCCAAAAGGGTAAAGGGCGGCTGCCCCACGCTTCTTCCGTCGAAATATCGGCTGTAATTTTCTATGCCCTTACAAAAGCCGATTTCCTTTATCATTTCTATATCGTAGTTGGTGCGCTGTTCCAAACGCTGGGCTTCGATAAGTTTGCCGCTCTCCTTAAAGAACCGCACTTCGTCTTCCTTATCCCGTTCTATGGCGAAAAGTGCCCCCGCGAGTTTATCCGTACCCACGGCGTAATGGCTTGCGGGAAAAATTACCGCGTGTTTAAGTTCGGACACCACTTTGCCTGACACGAATTCCACTTCCGATATCCTTTCCACCGTATCGCCGAAAAATTCCACGCGTATAAAGATTTCAGTATTCGCGGACGGGAAAATATCCACTATATCGCCCCTTGCCCTGAAAGACGAACGGGTAAAATCTATATCGTTTCTCGAATACTGTATGCCCACGAGTTTGCGCATAAGTTCGTCGCGATCCAAATTATCGTCGGGGCGGATGGACACCGCAAGGCGATAATATTCTTCGGGCGCGCCAAGTCCGTAAATGCAGGACACAGACGCCACTACTATCGTGTCCGAACGTTCGGCAAGCGAACAGGTCGCCGAGTGGCGCAGTTTATCTATTTCGTCGTTTATCGCAAGGTCTTTTTCTATATAGGTATCTGTGCTCGGAATATACGCCTCCGGCTGATAGTAGTCGTAATAGGACACGAAAAATTCCACGCGGTTATTCGGGAAAAAAGCGCGGAATTCGTTGCAGAGTTGCGCGGCAAGCGTTTTATTGTGCGCGATAACGAGTGCGGGGCGGTTTACGTTCGCTATGACGTTCGCCATAGTAAAAGTTTTGCCCGAACCCGTCGCGCCCAAAAGCACCTGCGTGCGCAGCCCGTCGCGAATCCCTTCGGTCAAAAGCCGTATCGCCTGGGGCTGGTCGCCCGTCGGCTTGAATTTTGATTTTAACTGAAAATCCCTTCTTTCCATAATACCCGCTGTTTTAAGCCGCATCCGCCGCGGTATGCACCGTCGCTTTTCCCTTTCCGTCCACGAATACGGACACCGTTCCGCACACGCTCGTAAGGTACAGGTCGCAATCTTCGTTTGCGTTAAGTATGCGGGAAAGAGTTGCCTTAGCGGGGTGCGAATATGTATTAACCCCTACGGAAATAACCGCGTTTTTAGGCGTTAACGCCTGCAAAAACTCGTCCCCGCTTGCGTCCGCCGCGCCGTGGTGCGAAACTTTAAGAAAATCTATATCGGCAAGGTTTACTTCGTTTTTATTTACTATCCCCAAATTAAAGTTATTAAGCGCAACCTTTTCCTGCGAAACACCAGCGTCGCCCGTAAAGATAAACCGTACGCCCTTGTATTCAAGATATATTATCGGCGAAACGTTATTGCGCACGTCCGCCGGCGGATCTTCGTACGAATTAAAAATATCGTACGCGCTGTCGGTAGTTTCCTTTGCGTTTGGCGAAAGCATTACGAGAAAATAATCGTCGCCGAAAACGGTCGTTCCGACGGCGGAATAAACGATTTGCACTTCCTTTTCGTTAAGCAGCGTAAGTGCCCGATAATAAAGATTAAAATTCTGCGGCGAAATAATATACGGC
>JAFZYZ010000084.1 GCA_017615975.1 Clostridia bacterium
AAGATATTCACGACAATCCCGACTGGTTCGAAAAGCACTCGGATATGCCGTCTATCGACGTTAAGGTTGACGTTATCGAAGCGCTCGGTTCTGAAACCTTGCTGTACTGCAAGACTCGTTCGGAAGACAGCAGCGAAGAAAAGAGTATAGCGGAAGATATAAGCAATCTCGTTGCCAAAGTCGGCAGCCGTTCCACGACCGCCGTTGATACCGTCGTTAAAGTCGGTTTGGATATGGGACATTGCCACCTGTTCGATAAGGAAACGGAAATCACGCTTTTGGCTACCGATCAGGCGAACAAAGCCGCGATAGAAGAATTACAGGCAAAGCGCGAAGAAGAAGAGACGGCTAAAGCCGCCGCCGCTGCCGAAAAGCAGGCGCAAGAAGACGCGAAAGCCGCTGCGGAAATCGAAAAACGCAGACGTAAAATGGAAAAGAAAGCGTCTAAAACCGCACCTAAAGAAGAAGAAACTTCTACCGAAGACAAAGCGGAATAAAAGAAATACGATCATTTTAACTATAAAAACACGGCGTCGATGAAACTCGACGCCGTGTTTTTATGCAAATTTTTACCGAGAGCGGCAATATTTTTAAGGTTAAAGGATAAAAATCCGAAAAAAACGTTTAGATTTCACGCGATTTATGATACAATATATTAAATATGTGGGAAGTTTTGCTTGACGCGGCTATTGACGGCGCAAAAATTTTTCCTTTTATTTTTCTCATCTATATTCTGATGGAGATAATAGAACACGCGAGAAATAAGGAAAATATAGAGAGAATTTTAAGCGGGCCTTTCGCGCCCGTTGCTGCGGGCGTGCTTGGCGCTGTGCCTGAATGCGGTTTTGCCGTAATGTGTTCTAAACTTTACGACAAGGGCTTAATACGGATAGGCACGCTTATAGCGGCGTTCCTTTCCATAAGCGACGAAGGCGTTATAATTTTACTGACCGACGGGGCGAAAGTTTCCGACGTGGTGCTTATTACCGTAATCAAGATAGTTTACGCCGTTATAGCGGGCGTTATAATAAACGCGCTGTTATCTAAAAACGATTTTGCGCACGTCTGCCCAGAAAAGGACGACTGTATAGAGTGCGGAAAGCATAACGAACGGGGGGTGGACAAATATTTTCTGCACCCGTTAAAGCACGCCGTTATTATTTTGGTTTACGTTATTATAATCAACTTTGCGCTCGGCACGGCGATATATTTTATCGGCGAAGACAATATAAAAGAATTAATGGATAACAGCACGGTGCTGCAACCGGTTATAGCGCCGCTTATAGGGCTTATACCTAATTGCGGTTCGTCCATAATTCTCGCCGAAGCCTACCTGTCGGGGGTTCTCGGGTTTTCGGGGCTTATAGCGGGGCTTGCCGCTAACGCGGGCATAGGCGCGCTGATACTTTTGAGAAGTAAAAACACCTTTAAGAAAGCCTTTTTAATAATCGGGCTTTTGTATGTTTTGGGTGTGGCGTTAGGGTACGCCGTTATGGCGTTTTCGGCAGTTATAGGCTGATTACCGTTATTTCGGCGGTTTTATATTTGTATAAGACTTAAAGGGAGAAAATTTCACGATGGAAAACGATATAATCGTATTCGTTCGGGATATAAGGGAAAATACGGGCATAGTGTTCGACGCGTATTCGGAGTTCGGCGAATTTATAGCGGGCGAAGATAAGGGTAGCCTCAGATCGGATTTTGACGGAGTGTATGCCGATTCGGCAAATTCTCGCACGCTTTTCAAATTCAGGTATAAAAACAAGAATTATATAGGCAGCATAGCGGGTATAAATTCGGCTTCGAAAAATTACGCTTATTTAATCTGCGAACTTGCCGAACAGTCTTTTGCAAAAGGCAATCTGACCAAAGAAGAGTTCTTTAAGTCGGTGCTTTTCGGCGAAGCGAGTTATTACACCATAAAAAAATACGCCAAAAAATACTGTAAGGATTCGTCCGTCTGCGCAATGGTTCTGGTTATGGACGGCGGCAGGGAAGAAGAAGTGCTTGCCGTTGTCAGCGGGTATTCGGAGAATTCCGCGGACTTTGCTTGCGCTTTGGAAGACGGACAATGCGTTTTCGTCAAATTTTTCGACGAGAACGACGGCGAATACCGTTCGGTAGCCGAATACGCGGAATTTCTGGTTCAGTCCGTATACGAAGAGACGGGTATGAAAATAGGCGCGTTTATCGGCGGCACGGTGAAAAGCGTGGCGGACTTGTCGTTGTCTTTCGGACAGGCACTATCCGCGCAACGGATGAGCGCCGCGGTAAATTACAGGGGCGGCGTGCACTCTTTCAAAGAGTTCATTATGGTCAAGATGCTGGAAGATTTGCCCAAGTACAAAATTTCGGAATATCTGGAAATGTTGCTTGATTCTTCCGCGCGGGATATATTCGACGATGAAGAAATGGTGAATACTGCCGAAGAGTTCTTTGAAAACGGGCTTAACGTCAGCGAAACGGCGAGAAAACTTTACCTGCACCGCAACACGCTTAATTACAGGCTGGATAAAATAGAAAAGTGCACGGGACTTAATATACGGAAGATAGCGGACGCTATAACTTTCCGTATGATAACTATAATATTAAAGTTGGTAAGATAATGATAGAAGACAGAGAGAATTTTTCCGCAGAAAACAATCGGCGCAGGACAAACCGCAACGCGATTATTTCCGTTTTAGTTGCCGTCGCTATTCTGATAACTTTTTTTCTCGGATATTTTGTGCGCGGCTACAACGAACCCGCTTATTCCCGTAAAATAAGCGAAATAATAAAACTCAGAAACGGTATGTCGGTCTATCTTTCGGATATCGACGACGACGATCTTGCCAAATATCTCGTGGCGTATCTTTTGAAAGACGACGAATACGCCTACTATTATACTCCCGAAGAATATGAAAGACTGCTTCAGGAAGACAGCGGCAATTATTCGGGGCTGGGCGTGGGCTTTTTCGCCGACGGAACGGTAGCAAAAGTGTATCTTAATTCCCCCGCATACAACAACGGGCAGGGCTTAAAAGAGGGCGATGAGTTTTACTCCGGAATCTATAAGGGCGATAGCAATTACACCGTTTTTGCCGATAAATTGACCGAAGAAAAGAGTGAGTTAGAGGTTTACGCGGAGTTTATTTCGGAGTTCGATATGGGCGAAGATATAAACTTAAAAGTTAAACGCGGCGATGAAATCCTGCCGTTTACCCTTACAAAGGCGGAATATACCGTGTCTTACGTAGAGTATAAGGATACTGACGGGCATTTATACTTTTTCTCCGATGGCGACGAGATAGATAGCAAAACGCCCTTAGACGCAAGCGGCGTAGCGGGTTTAAGCGCGGATACGGGATATATAAAACTGCACGCTTTTTCGGGCGACGCGGCGGAACAGTTTGCGGCGGCACTTACCGAGATGCGCGCCAGGGGCAGAACCAAACTTATTCTCGATTTAAGGGATAACGGCGGCGGACAGATAGATATTTTACTTGATATCGCTTCCTACCTTATAAACGACGAAGAGAGTTCGGACAGTATAAGAGTGCTTAAAGTTCAGGAAAGGGACGCAAAAATATCCTATTACACGCCGTCGAATAATTTCACGGGCGATATTACCGATATATCCGTAATAGCCGACACTAATACTGCCTCCGCATCGGAATGTCTTATCGGCGCGCTTAACGATTACGGCGAAACGGGTGCGGCGTTCAGCCTTGACAGACTCGTTCTTACGGGGCAGGATAAACAAGGCGTTTACAGAACCTTCGGCAAAGGCATAATGCAGACGACTATAAAATTAAAGTCGGGCGGCGCGCTTAAACTTACCACGGCTTATATATACTGGCCGATAAGCGTTGACGAAGACGAAAATCCGATTTGTATTCAAGGCAAGGGCATAAGAACGGAAGTTGCCGAAAACCAAGTTTCCGACGCGGACGCGATAGCCCGCGCGGACGCCGTGTTGCATTAACGGTTTTACGCAGGAGATTTGTATGGCAGAGTGGCTTAACAGTACTTTCAGAGAATTAGACGACGGCGTTTTTAAAGCCTTTCACGGTTTAGCGGAAAAGGCGGGCGGATTTTTAACTCCGCTATTTAAAGCCGTTTCCCTGATAGGCACGAAAGGAATAATCTTTTTCATTTTAGCGGTGGTTTTAATGCTTTTCGCTAAAACCCGTAAAAGCGGCGTGTGTATGTTCGGCGCGTTATGTATCGGCGCGATAATAGCGGGCTTCATATTGAAAGACGCGGTGGCGAGGGTAAGACCGTACGACGCAGGGTATTATGAATTCTGGGAATACGTCGGCGGGGAAACTTCTGACAGTTTCTGTTTCCCGTCGGGGCATACCACTATGATAGCGGCGGCAATGACGGCGCTGTTTATCTGCTTTAACAAGAAGTGGAGTTGGGTAGGCTTTTTAGGCGTTATTTTAATGGCGGTTTCGCGCGTGTACTTAATAGCGCATTATTTTTCGGACGTTATCGGCGGAATAATAGTGGGCTGTTTATCCGCGGTTATCGCTTATCTTATCACCAAACTCATATTTTTCCTTTTGGAAAAGTATAAAGACAAAAAGTTCTGCGCGTGGTGCTTGAATTTCGATATAAAATCCTGTTTCGGGAAACGATCCGACGCGAAAGACGAATAATGTAAAATCAACGCAAAATCAAGCGGGCGGCAACTTTAAGTTGC
>JAFZYZ010000085.1 GCA_017615975.1 Clostridia bacterium
AAGCACACGCCTAACTCTCCGACCAACCGTTTTTACATATCATACCGAAAAAAAACGGGGGCGGAAAGTCGCCCGCTGAACCGCTTTTGCGACCTTTCCGCTCCCCGTTTTTCCGTTTTCGTATTATTTAGCCCTTATCCCTTCAGGATCCATTTTCGCATATCTAAAACATAAAATCGTGAGTTGCTTCTTATCTTCGTCTATCTCATATATCAAAACGTAATTATCTAATATTTAATTCGCCTTTGGCATTTCCTTTATTATTTCGGGGCTTATTTTACCTTTTATCTCACCGTCGTCTATACAAGTAAAATCGTCGAATAAAAGCAACTTGTTATTATCCTGCCCCATCCTCGCCACTATATCTTCGTCTAATATATCGCTCACTATATACTGCGAAAGACCGCGGCTATACACTATTCTCTCCCCGCTCTTTTCCAGATACTTCATTAAATACGCAAGTCCTTCACTCATTGCGCGTATGTTCGGAATTTCCTTAAAATCGTTACGGCCGAACCGTTTTTCAAACAACGTATGACTTTCCGTTATCTTCATATCTTTCGACTTAAAGTCGTATTCCCGTCTTTCTTCGTATAATCTCTCGAATATCTCTTTACGGGATACTATCTTACCTTCTACGATACTACTATGCCATACTTTCGTATCATATATTAAATATTGTTTGCGAACAATATTCTTTAACTCTGTCTAATTTTAGTTCAGCATCTTGTTCTGATGTCCCTTTTACTTGGTAATAAATCTTTAATTTCGGTTCTGTACCGCTTGGTCTTACGATTACCCTTATATCATCGTTTCTGAACCTTATAACATTACTCTTCGGCAACCCGTTTACCCCCACCGAAAAATCGGTAAACTCAACTTTCTCGCTGTCTATTTCGCTTAACGGGTTGTTTCGAATATTATCGGTTATCTCTTTCATCGTTGCCATACCTTGCTGCCCTTCGTATTTTACAGAAATCAACTCGTTCTTATAATACCCGTACTTTTTATACAACTCTTTTAAGACACCAAGCAAAGTTCTGCCTTGCTTTTTGTAATACGCAACCGCTTCGACTATCATCATCGCCGCGGAAACAGCGTCTTTATCTCGCGCGTGTCTTCCTACAAGGTATCCATAACTCTCTTCAAAGCCCATTATGAAATTTTCAGTTCTGTCAAGTTCTTCGCCTATGTACTTAAATCCCGTCAGAACTTCTTTTACTTCCGCACCGTATTCTTTCGCTATACCGAACGCCATATCTGTCGTTACTATCGTCTTTATTAACGTAGGTCTTGCACCCAACTCGCAGCGCTTTGTTTTTTGCGAAAGCATATAATCGGCAATTATACCCCCCGTTTCGTTCCCACTTAATAACTTATATCCGTTTTCACCGTCTTTTACCGCTATACCTATCCTATCCGCATCGGGATCGGTCGCCATAACCAAATCCGCATTTTCTTTTTCAGCGCACGCGATTGCTAAACTCATAGCGGCTTTTTCTTCAGGATTAGGATACGGACAAGTAGTGAAATTACCGTCCGGCTCTTCCTGTTCCTTTACAACAACCACGTTAACCCCCATATATGCAAGCAATTTCCTGACGGGTTTATTCCCCGTGCCGTGCAACGGAGTGTACACTATCTTTATACCGCTGTCATTTACGCAATCGTTTAACCTATATTGTTGTATCGCTTTAAGAAAATCGTTTAAAATATCGTCGCCGAGTATATGTATTTTCTCTTTATCCGCTTTTGCTTCGGTAAAATAATCCGCTTTCTCAATTTCGGAAAGTATTTCCGCCGCCGCCTTATCCGTAATCTGACACCCGTGTTCGTTATATACTTTATATCCGTTATATTCTTTGGGATTATGGCTTGCGGTAATTACTATTCCAGCACCTGCGCCCAGTTTTCTTACCGTGTATGAAAGAACGGGCGTAGGCATAAGTTCAGAAAAAATATATACTTCTATGCCTTTCGCGGATAATATATCCGCAGCACGAAAAGCGAATTCTTGCGATTTTATACGACTATCGTATGCAATGGCAACTTTTTTCACAGTTCCGCTTTTTAACATATATTCCGCAAGCCCCGTCGTTGCCCTGCCCACGGTATAAATATTCATACGGTTAGTTCCCGCACCGATCACCCCGCGAAGGCCACCCGTACCGAACGCAAGCGGCCTGTAAAACCTGTCCGCTATTTCCGCATCATCATCTTTTATAGCAACGAGTTCCTCTAATACTTCTTTATCTTTCGCGCTTTCAAGCCATTTGTTATATTCAGTCATAACCTTCATATTATGCAACTCCTTCTTTGTACGCCATACTTTTCAAAAATAACGCCTGCGTCGTCGCTTATATACGTCTGGATATCTTCGTAACTAAGTAAAAGTGCAGAAATAATTCATACCGTTTAAGTACGCTTTCAAAGTTTAACTTCATTAGTTAATTCTTTCTTTCGTATCGCAATACTCTCTACAGGGCTTTATCTTACATAATTAGTTTTTATTTTTTAATCGTCGCACCTTTCTATGGAAATTATAAAGTCGTTGTTTTTCATAATCTCGGCTATCGTGTCGGACGCTATCTCATTATCCGTATAAATAGACACGTTGAACACCGTCTTTCCCCCTCGCACTACGCTTAATTTGTGAAAATGATTTACTCCGAATATCTCTTTTATCTTTTGATTTTCATCCGTAGTCTGTACAAACGATATTTTGATTACGTACGTGCGCTTTAAATTAAACAGTTTACAGTTGATATGTAAAACACATTGTACGCAAATCATTATTCCCGCACCGCCTACCGCTACGAAATACAATCCAGCGCCGCAAGCCATTCCTATCCCCGCAGTCGCCCAAACGCCTGCCGCCGTCGTTAAGCCGTGCACCGCATTCTTTCTGTAAACTATTATGCCTGCGCCGATAAAACCGATACCGGAAACTATTTGGGCAGCCACCCTTGAAGCGTCCGCGGTAGTATCCGCAAATCCGTACTTTGAAATCACCATAAGAAGGCACGCGCCGAAACACACGATAGTATGCGTTCTGACGCCCGCTTCTTTAGCACGGGTTTTCCTTTCTAATCCGATTAAAAACCCTAATACGACAGATAAAAGTATTGCTAAAAGATACTTGTACTCAATAAAAAATTTATCAAACATTGACAATTTCCTAATAGGATAATTTTATCTCTGCACTCTGCCACTCGCGTTGCCGTTTGCCAGGGTTTCCACTTCCTTTACGGATACCATATTGTAGTCCCCTTCTATACTGTGCTTTAAGCAACTCGCCGCCACAGCGAACTCTATCGCCTTTTGCGCGTCGTATCCGTTTATGAAAGAATAGATAAGTCCCGCGCCGAAACTGTCGCCGCCGCCTACTCTGTCAACTATATGCATAGCGTATTTTTTAGAAAAATGCGCCTGTCCGTTCGTGTAAAGCATAGCGGACCAGTTATTGTCGTTTGCGGATAAACTTTCTCGCAACGTTATCGCCACGCCCTTAAAGTTAAATCTGTCCGTAAGTTTCTTTGCAACGCTTATATACCCGTTCCTGTCGAGTTTCCCCGTGTTTATATCCGTATTATTCGCTTCTATCCCGAATACGTCTTTCGCGTCTTCTTCGTTCGCTATACAGTAATCCACGTATTTACACATTTCACTCATTACCGCGTTCGCTTTTTCTTTACTCCAAAGTTTCTTGCGGAAATTAAGGTCGCAGGATACGGTTATTCCTTTCTCTTTCGCCGCCTTAACCGCTTTAAGCGTTATAGCCGCCATATTATCCGAAAGCGCGGGCGTTATTCCCGTTAGATGAAACCAAGTAGCACCCTTAAATATCCTGTTCCAGTTAAAATCCGAATTTTTAGCCGTAGCAATAGCGGAATTCGCCCTGTCGTATATAACCTTACTCGGTCTTTGGCTTGCACCCTTTTCGCAGTAGTATATGCCTACTCTGTCGCCACCCCTTACTATTAAAGACGTATCTACGCCGAACTTACGCAGAGAATTTACCGCCGCTTGCCCTATTTCGTGTTCGGGCAATTTACTTACGAACGCCGCGTCTATCCCGTAATTAGATAGCGACACCGCAACGTTCGCTTCAGCGCCGCCGAAAGTCGCTTCGTACTTTTCACTCTGCACGAACCTTAAATAATTTTCAGGCGCAAGCCTTAACATCAATTCTCCGAAAGTTATTACTCTTGACATTTTTCCAAACTCTCCTTTACAAACGAACTGCCACCTACCGCGTATATCTTATCCCACTCAAGATATTCGTCAATGTTCGTGCTATCCACTCCGCCCGTAGGTATGAACTTAACTTGCGGAAAAGGTGCGGATAATGCTTTCATCGCCTTTAACCCGCCGAAAACGTTTGACGGGAAAAATTTTACTACCGTAAGCCCAAGTTCTAACGCTTTCATTATCTCGGTCGGCGTTATTACACCTGGGTAATACGGCACGCCTTTTTTCTTGCAACATTTCGCCACTTCTTCAGAAAGTCCCGGGGAAACTATAAACTTTGCGCCAGCCTTTATCGCTTTTACCGCCTGCGCTTTGTTTATTACCGTTCCAGCGCCTATATTCATATCCGGAAATTCGCGTGCGGCAAGTTTTATCGCTTCTTCTGCGCAATCGGTCCTAAAACATATCTCCGCGCAGTTTATATTATTCTTTTTAAGCGCGTTTAAAACTTTCGTTCTTTCTTCTACTTGCTTAAATACTACCACAGGTATTATTCTGTCCATCTTATTCCACCCCAAAATAGTTTATTGCGTTATTATAACAAATATCTTTTACCACTTTGCCTACAAATTCCGTATCGTTCGTCATCTCGCCGTTTTCAATAAGTTCGCCAAGATACGAACACAGTATTCGCCTGAAATAATGGTGGCGGGGATAGGATAAAAAGGAACGACTATCGGTCAGCATTCCTACAAACGCGCCTATATGCCCCGTTGCCGTTAAATCTTCCAAATGCTTGTACATACCTGCTTTATTGTCTAAAAACCACCATGCCGGTCCGTACTGCAATTTGCCTTTCGCTTCGCCGCTTTGGAAACTACCGATCAGCGTCATTATTTCCGTATTCATTTTGGGGTTAAGATTAAACACTATAGTCTTTGGCAAAGAATTTTCGCTGTTTAGCCTATCGAACAGTCTTGACATATACTTTATGCTGTTATCTTCCGCTATGCTGTCGTACCCCGTGTCAAGCCCTAACTTTTTAAGCATTACCGAGTTGTTGTTGCGCATAGCCCCGACGTGAAGTTCCGTCGCTATATTATATTTGGCGTATAACTTGAAAAGAAAGTAAGTAAGATAGCCCTTAAACGTATTGCTTTCTTCTTCGGTTACGTTTTCGCCATTTCTTCGCTTAACAAACACTTTATTTGCGTCTGCCTTTTCGGTTACAGGGCAAACCGCCTGCAACGCGATATCCGCCGCCACGCAACCTGCTTTTATAAACTCTTTCAGCCGTTCTTCTATAGCGTTTTCAAGTTCATTAAGAGTTTTTATATCCCCTAATTTATCCACGAACTCGTTATACTTTTCCGCTTCTATATTCATTATCTTATCTGCGCGGAAAGCGGGTATTACCTTAAACTTATACCCCTTTTTCGCTATCTTCGTAAAAGTGGTTAAATCGTCGAATATCTCGTTAGTCGTAAATACGTATTTTACGTTCGACTGTTCTATAAGTTTCTGCGGAGTTGTATCGTTTATCTTGATATATTCGTTGCACCAGTCCCAAATCTGTTCCGCGTTTTCTTCGTTTATTTCAAGTTCACAGTTGAAAAATTCCTTTAATTCCACCTGAGACCAGTGATACAACGGATTGCCGAACGCCGTGGACAATACCTTGCAATAGGTCGTAAATTTTTCCTTATTACTCTTATTGCCCGTAATATATTCTTCGTCTATTCCGTAGTTCCGCATTAACCGCCATTTATAATGGTCGCCCGAAAGCCATATCTCGAATATATCGTTAAACGGCTTGTTTTCTAAAATCTGCTTTTCCGGCAAATGACAATGATAGTCTATTATGGGCATATCTTTGGCGTAGTTAAAATATAACTTTTCCGCCGTCTTGTTCTTTAACATAAAATTGTCTTTTATATAACTCATTTATCTACTCCTACTTAACAATTTCATCCTTATATCTTCGGAAATTCCCGAACACGCCTTGCACTTCGGTATAAAACACGAACGTGTCTTTATAGCCCTTTATTATGTTTATTAAATCCGCCATCTGGTAAAGATTAAGTACGGATACCACCGTATAATAATCTTCGCCAGAATACAACCCCTGTCCTTTGGTTATCGTCGCACTGTGCCTTAAATTTATAACTATATCTTCACGCACTCGTTCGGGATGCTTGGTTATTATCTCCACTTTAACCGCTTTGCGCGTGTCTTTAAGTATAAACGTCGTCGCTTTTTCGGATATAAACATCTGTATTATACCAAGCAGGATGCAGTTAAAATCGTCGTACACGAAATACGAAATGCCTATAAGCATAAGACAAATAACGGTTATTATTCTCTCTATATTAACTTGCGGAAATTTCTTCTGGAACATTACGGCTATTATATCCACGCCGCCCGTCGAAGAACCTATACGCAGCATCAGCCCCGTCCTTATGCCAAGCATAATACCCGCAAATATCGCCGCTAAAAGCCGTTCGTCTTCAAGATACTGCGGAAAGGATATTTCGTCCAACAATATCAGAAAAAGCGACGAAAGCAGCGTGAAAAAAACGGAAAAAAACACGTATTTTTTATTCAGCCTTATTATTGCGAAGATTATAAGCGGTAAATTCAGTAATAAGTTAAAATACCCTGCGTTAATACTCGGAAAAATTGAATAAAGCATAGTTACAACCGCTTCAAGCCCTAACGGCACAAAGTCGGCTGGATACACGAAAACGTGCAACGCGCACGCCGAGACGAAAGCGGCTATCACCGTTGCTATAACGTATTTTATAAACCTGATTTTATCTCTTTTGTTTATATCTATCGCGTTATTGTTATCCATTAAAGCGTTATCCCCGTCTTGTAAAACGCAATTTCTCGTATATCTTCGCTTTTCGTTCTGTATTCGCCGTTTACGGTTTTAACAAGCAAGTCCAAAAGCCCCTGTTCGTCCATATTATAGGCGTTAAAATCTATCCAGTTATTCTTAAAATCCGAAATTCTGCCGTTCGACGCTATTTTCATCGTCGGTACGAAAGTAGAAAACGGCGTGCCCCTGCCAGTCGTAAACAAAACTATCTGACACCCGCTTGCCGCAAGCGCAGTCGCGGCGATAAGGTCGTTCCCCGGTGCGTTTAACGCGGATACCCCACGTTCTTTTAATATTTCGCCGTAATCTAAAACGTCAACGATTTTAGTACCGCCCGCCTTTTCCACGCAACCCAAAGACTTCTCTTCCAAAGTCGTTATTCCGCCCTTTTTATTGCCGGGGCTGGGGTTTTCGTACACGGGAAAGCCTTGCTTTATGTAATAATCTTTGAAATCTTCTATCATCTTTTTGTATTTTTCAAAGACTTCTTTATTCTTACACTTATTCATTAAAAGTTGTTCCGCGCCGAACATCTCGGGAACTTCCGTCAAGATTGCGCTACCGCCAAGCGAAACAACTCTATCCGTAATTTTACCTACAAGCGGGTTTGCCGTAAGCCCCGAATACCCGTCGCTACCGCCGCATTTTAAGCCTATACACAACTCGGAAAAATCTATTTCTTCGCGCCTATATTCACTCGCTTTTTCAGCAAACTCTTTTATTATATTTAATCCGTATTCTATCTCGTCCTTTACGTCCTGACAGTTAAAATATTCTATATTATCCCTGTTAAAAGGTTTTAAGTAGTCTTTTATCCCGTCAAGCCCGTTATTCTCGCAACCAAGCCCCACTATCAGCACGAAACTCGCGTTAGGATTAAGCGCAACGCCGCAAAGAAGTTTCTTTATATTTTCATTGTCAACCCCAAGTTGACTGCACCCGAACTGATGAGTTAAAGCGTATATCCCGTCTATACTGCCCTTGATATATTTCTGCGAAAGCGTTTCCAGCCTTTTACATACGTTGTTTACGCAACCGACGGTGGGAATTATATATATTTCGTTCCTTATGCCCGCCCTGCCGACTTTCCTTTTGTATCCCTTAAAAGTCGCTTTCGTTTTAGGCAAGTCCGCCGCGGAAAAATTATACGAATACTCTGACTTTTCGTCAAGGTGCGATTTTACGTTATGCGTATGCACCCACTCGCCCTTTTTTATATCCGCAGTCGCTTTCCCTATTATTTCGCCGTATTTGATTACATATTCGCCTTTCGTTATATCTTTTAAGGCAAACTTATGCCCCGCGGGAATATTATCTTTCCCCGCAAGGCTTATTCCGACGTTATCTTTTTCGTTTATTATTACTTTGTCTTTCATTTGAGTAAATTTATAGTCCCGCTTAAAATCGCATCAAGGTTCTTTTGCACTGCGTCCGCAAAACCGTTATACGCCGTCAGATCTTCGCCCCAGATATTCTCGTCTTTCATAAAATCTACGACTTTACCGCCGTTTACGAAATATTCAAGGTACGGTATATCGTCCTTTATCTCTATCTTTCTCGTGGGCAACTGAACGTAATACTTCCCGTCTTCTTCCTTCTTTACCGACGTATAAGTCGCCATTAAGTATGAAAAACCTACCGTAAGGTTTGCAGGTATCCTGCCGCACTTTTCGTAATAATCCTTAAAACTCGGTAAATCGCGCGCTTTCCACTTGCTTATACTGTTTAACGCGATACTCGTTAGTTGATGGTTTAAGTACGGATTGAAAAATCTCTCTATAACGCTGTCGGCAAATTCCGTCGTCGCCGCTATATCGCTTGATACGAACGGTATAATTTCATCTTTTAAGGTGTTTTTTACGAAAGACAACAGCGTTTCGTCCGTCATACAGTCGTAAACCGTTTCTTTCCCAAGCCAAAGCCCTGCGGGCACTAAATTCGTATGACTGCCGTTTAATACTCTCACCTTTCTCTTCTTATAGTATTTGATATCGCCAGTCAGCACCACTTCTATACCGTGCACGCCGTCCTTTATATAGTCCGCTATATTGCCTTTCTTTTCCACAGCCCATAGCCCGAACGGTTCGCCCACCGACATAAGTCCGTCTTCTTTGCCTATTAAATCCGTCAGGTGCTTTTTGGTTTCTTCATCACGGGGATAACCCGATACAATTCTATCAACCAGCGTGTTGCAGAAATAGTTTTTCTTATCTATCCACTCTCTAAACTCTTTCGGTAAATTCCATAAATCTATATACTTTAACACGCATTTATACAGTTCGTCTGCGTTGTTGTCTATTAGTTCCACGGGCATCATATACAGTCCGTCAAGCCCCGCGTTAAACCGTTCGTATAAGAACTTTGTAAGTTTAGCGGGGTAAGTTATCCCGTCAAAACCGTTTATATCGTCATTTCCGTTAAAACAAATGCCCGCTTCGGTGGTGTTCGATACGACTATTTTAAGGTCTTTATCTTTCGCGAGAGATACGTATCTATCATATTCTCTAAAAGGATCGATAGCGTTATTTACGGAATGTATTTCGTAAACGTCTTCCACCGCGCTACCGTTTTTTACGCCGCGCAAAATTATATGATAAATATTGTTTTGCGCCTTGAATTTGTCCAGATTACCAAAAGCGATAGGTTTTACGATATTAACGCCGTAATCCCCGCCTTCTTTATTTAACGTGTCGAAATAATAGTCTGCGAAAGTCCTTAAAAAATTACCTTCTCCGAATTGTATTATCTTTATCATTTTTCTTTCTCCGAAATCTCATTAAAGCCATTGGTTTTATGTTTTCACGTTTAATTATATCTTATATATATTATTTCACGATATCGCTTTTACGCCATCTGAAATTGCCGCGCAATCCCATAACTTTAGTATAGCACACAAACGTATCGGGATATTTTTTGATAATATTCAAAAATGCAGGTATCTGTCTTTGATTGACTACGGAAATTATCATCTTGGATTTTTCTTCCGTATAAACGCCAACGGTATCCACTTCTGTCGCGCCGTGCTTTAATTCGTATAATATGTCTTTTTTAAGTTCTTCGGTATGTTTGGTTATCACCTTAAACTCCACCGCGTCCCG
The DNA here is from genome assembly GCA_017615975.1 of Clostridia bacterium. Lineage (GTDB taxonomy): Bacteria > Bacillota > Clostridia > Christensenellales > Borkfalkiaceae > UBA1259. Next base: position 10,171 of record JAFZYZ010000085.1, read on the forward strand.
ATTATCTTTCATTATGAAATTAACGCCCCACTCGAAGACGTACATCTGTACGAAAGAGAGTAAAACGCTGGTAATATCTTTATATACTGCGAACGATACGATAATTATTCCATAACATATCACGCTTATTATTCTCTCGATATTTATATAAGAATTCTTTTTCTGAAAAATACTCGCTACTATGTCCACACCGCCCGTAGAAGAACCTAATCTTATCATCGTACCCGTTCTTATACCAAGCAAAATTCCGGAAAATATCGCCGCAAGCAAGCGTTCGTTTTTCGCCTCGTACTGATAAAAATTTATTTCGGCAAGCAAGTATATGAACAACGAAGACAAAACGGTAAACAAAACCGTACATATCAAAAATCTTTTATCAAGAAAAAAATAAGCGATAACAAGCAAAGGTATGTTCAATATAAGCGAATAAATACCCGCGTTAACCCCTGTGGTTTCCTGCAGCATCGTCGCTATACCGTCCACCCCGCTAGGCGCAAAACTATTCTTATACACGAATACGTGCAACGTTAAAGCGGACAACGCCGCTGCTAATAACGTAAAAAAAGTTTCAATAAATACTCTGTATTTTTTATTCATTTTCCGCCGTTTGCCTATTATCTAAATTGTTTTCAAATTTATTACTGCGTTTCCCTTTTATCCGCAATATCAAATAAATCAAAGCAAGAAATGCGGAAAATATCGCTACGCATATAAGAAGTATTAACGCACCCGTCCAGCCGCTTGCATCCGCCACATAGCCTAACGCGTACGTTGCCACAGCCATTCCTATATAACACGCACCGTTTAAATATCCCGCTAAAAATCCCGCATCAAACTTTCCATTGAAAGTCAAAGGAACTTGCACGGTAGTCGTATTCGACACTATTCCCATAGCTATCGCTTCTACGGTAAACAATATTATTATCGGAATCCAGTGCGTATTCAGCAAAAGCAATACGCCCGTTATCAAAACCGCGCCACCCACGAAAGACAGCAACGATATCAAAACATAATTCTTTAACTTTTTATATAATAACGGCGTTATTACGGCTGCCGATAACGTAAATAACGGCAAAAATATGGACATAAAAATCGATAGTGCGTCCGACAAGTTGTAATTTTCTTTAAGTATAACTGGTATCCACGATTGCAATCCACCCTCTATGGCATAGGCAGCAAGCGAAAATTCGCCTAGCAAAAGCAATAGTATAACGCCTTTTTTATCGGGTTTTTGCCGCGAAGATTTCGGCACGCCGTAGTCTATACTTGTTTTCTCTGGTTTTTTAATTTCTAAAGTGCTAAAGAAAAAAACCGTAGCACAAAAGAAAAGTAAAACCGCCGCTGTTAAAAAGCAATACATAAACGCACTCGTATCTATCGCAAATATAGCGCATACACCTATCGCTACGAACTTGCCGCCCGTGGATGCAGTAGCCATCAAAATGCTCGCTACACCTATCTTTATCGGCGACACGTTTTCCCTTATTATAAGCAGCAGTAGCGGCCATATATTTGCCTGTGCCAAACCGTTTAATAGCCACAAATATTTTATCGCAATAAACTCCGCACCCAAAAAAATCACGAGATTTATTAGCCCCGAAAGAATAAGCGCGGACATAACGAGTAATCTTCTATTAAACTTATGACAAAATATACCTACAAAGATCTGACCTATACCGTACGCAAAGAAGAACAGAGTTGCGGGAAGCGACGCATCCGTGTGATTGACCGCAAACCTATCCATTATTAAAGTTATATTAGACGTATAAGTATATCTGCCCAGTTGTGTAAAAACACACGATAACCAACAGGCACAAATCAAACTCCATTGTTTTTTATTCGTCATAGTAAACCGCCCGCTACTTTATTACGATGTTAAACGCTTTTACCTAATTCGAACGCTTTTTGCAACCCGATATTACCTTCTATCGCCCTTTCCGCTTCTATTCCGCCGACAAAAACGCTACCTGCAAGGCGAGAACCTTTCATACATTTTATCCAGCCTTCAAGCCCTTTTATCGCGCCTTCGGGCGTAGAAGAACTTGCATCGTCCGCCGTGGCAAGAAAATACACGTCTCTGAATTTGCGTTCTCTCGAAAATAAAGAATTCGCCCTATCTATCATAGTCTTCATCTGTCCGCTCATTTCGTAATAATAGATAGGCGTAGCCCAAACGACGACGTCTGCCGCGGCGATTTTGTCCGTTATTTCGTTTGCGTCGTCGTTTATAACGCATTTCCCTATCTTCTGACAAGCAAAACAGCCCTTACAAAAGCCTATGGCTTTGCCTTTTAAGGAAACCGTCTCCACACAGTTCCCCGCGGCAATAGCACCGTTTTTAAAAAACTCCGCAAGCATATCGGAATTACTGCCCTTTCTTAAACTGGCTGTAATTATCAGTACTTTTTTCATTTGCTAACTCCTTAAACAATATTTTTCACAGAACGGAAATGATCTGTTCGCAAATCTCCGTCATACCCTTTGCCGTGGGGTGTCCGTTTTCTTTCTCTACATCGTGCAGTTTTGCGACTTTCAGTCCGTAAAGCATTGCGTTTTTCTCCATACAGTCCATAATTTCCGCTTTAATGTCGGTATTTATAACGCACAATATTTCGGCGCAAGGAAAATCCGCCTTTATACTGTATAAAAAATAACAGATAGCGGGCAAAACGTTGAATAAATCTTTCTCTTGCCAACCGTCAAACTTCATTTGCCCGAGTGGCGCGTCCGCCCAACTGTCATTTGTGCCGCCAAACACAATTATTGCGTCTACGCGTTTACCGTTGAAAAAACCGTTTTCTTTAAGTTTTTTATAACGGCAGATAAAGGACGACGTTTTGGAACAATCGTAATTATTATATCCCGTATAGCCTATGGTAGAACCTGACCAACTATCGTTATATAGCAGTTTATAGCCGGTTTTTTTCAAAAACAAAGACCACCACGTCTGTGTTTTCTCGACAACGTCTAATCTCGGATAATAAGTGGTGTGTCCTTCCGGCATCTGCCCTTCGAAAGTAGAATAACTGTCCCCGAATATTACAATATTTTTCATAAATTTCATCTGTCTTTCTTTTCGTCAGAAGGCTTAATACGCATTTTTCGTTTATTAAAATCTTCTTCTTTTTCTTCTTCTATCCGCCAATCGAAATTACCATGTACGCCCATCACGTCGGAATAATAAACGAACGCGCCGTCAAACCCTTTGACTATCCGTAAAAACTCGGCTATTTGCCTATAACTTACCAAGCAAAACAAGACGTCTTTGTTTTCTTCGCTGAACGCCCCTTCCGCCTTCAATATCGTAGCACCGTGCCGCAATTCGAATATTATCATTTCTCTCATTGCCGCAGTCTGAGAACTGTCGACGACTATCTCGAATTTGACCGCGTTGCGTCTATCGCGCAATATCATTGCCGTTATTCTCTCGCACACGAATATTTCTATAACGGAAAGAAGTACCGAGTGTAAATTGCCGTAAACAATAAATCCTATTAACACGATAACATAGCTTACGTACGCGATTATCGATTCCACGTTTTTATGCGACATTTTTTTCTGTATCATACAACCGATAACGTCAGCACCGCCTGACGAGCCGCCTATTCTTAACAAGATGCCCGTAAGCCCTTGTGATACGCCGCCGAATAGCGCCGCAAGTACGTCGTTTTCAACGTATTGATACATTTCCGCTTTTTCCAAAACCAAAAGCGTAAACGACAGCACGACGGTATAAATCAGCGTATAAATAACGTACCTTTTTTTAAGTATAAACCACGCGGCTATAAGCAACGGCAAATTTAACGCAAAAGTAAAAATACCCGCGTTTATTTTAGTCAGATATTGCAATACCGTGGCAAGCCCGTCCACACCGCTGGGCGCAAAATCGGCTTTATATACGAATACCCAAAGCCCCATAGCCACAAACACGGTAGTGGGTATGATGATACATATATTTATAACGTCGCGTTTAATACCGTTTTTCAATCTATTACCACCTATTTATCGTATATTATGAAACACATTCTTTCCGCAGGACAGATATTAGGAGAATGCAAAGAAAAATATTTTTCACCGTCAAAGTTTTCGAATATCATTGCGTGTCCGCCGTCAAAATCAAATCTCGGCGGCAAATGTTTCCAAGTCCCTTTTATCCCGTCAGCCACCGCTTCGAGAACGACGTACCGTCCGTTAGAAAAACTCGACCATATCATTTTAAGTTTACCGTCTTCACGGAATAAAAACGGTCCGTCGGTAACTTTACAACCGTTTTTCCCCGCATGACGGAAACCTGAAACCCACTGATTATCACTCGCTTTAAAAAGCAGAAAGGGTTCGCCGACGGGTTCGCTTAAATCTTCTTTCATCTTTACGGCGTACATTTCGCCGACAACGCATTGCGTCCATTCGTGGCTGAAAACCATATACGGCGTACCGTTTTCGACGTATAACGTGCCGTCAAGACAATCCCAGTTTTCGGGCGTTCTCGCTTTATCCGACACGGGAACGAATTTTCCTTTCGGATTGTCTGAAACGAAAATACAACTCGCCCTACGCTTATTTTCCGCGATACAACTGCCTATAAGATAGTATTTGCCGCAGTATTTATGAACTTCCGCCGCCCAGTAGTCTTTATCTGCCCAAAACTTGATTTTATCTCCGTCAAAAACCGTATAAGGTCCGTCAAAATTCTCTAAATCAACAGAAATATAGACGGAAAATTTGTTTCCCGCCGATAATCCTTCTTTCAATTCCGTCGTACCGTACACGTAATAAAGTTTATTTTCTTTATCGGTAAGCACGAACGGATCTCTTATCCTTATATCTTCTTTCCTTAACATTATTTACCGTTAAACGCTTCGTTTATATTTTTCCAAGCCGTTTCGGGACACCAGTAATGCCCTTTCGGTGTGATTAATAATTTACAGTTTTCGGGATAGCCCGATTTTTCGTAAATCTTTTTAACCGTTTCATATCCCCTTTCCACACCTTCAATCGGGAATATTATATCTTCTTTACCCGTTATAATTACGAGTTTTCTCGGTGCAATCAGACACGCCAAATCCTGCATATCAAAATACTTATACGCCGAAGGAATAAAGTTGCACGCGCAATGATAAATGTCGAGTATGGATTCTTTATAAGGGCAAAACGCACAGGAGGGCGCACATATCTTTATTCTCTCGTCGTAGCAAGCCGAATAATAACTTGCCGTGCCGCCGCCCGAACTGCCCGTTATCATAATATTATCGGTATCGCACTGTGAAAAATTCGCAAGTACGTCTATCGCTTTAGAAACGTCCCACACCCTTTCGCCTATTAAAGTTCTGCCTATCAAGAAAGCGGCTTGCGCGGTGAAAGAACACATTTTACCCCAAAGCCTTTTTTCTTTTTGAGGCTTGTTTTCACCCATACCGCGTTGTTCGATAGCAAGCGCGGCGTAACCGTTTTCAACAGCCTGAAGCGCAAACGCGACTCTCGGCAAATCTTCTTCGTCTCCCTTATATTTGGCAACGCCTATCGAATTATGAAATCCCGTACTGTGCCCTTGCAAAGTTATTACTACGGGATATTTTTTCTTGCCCGTATCGGGCACTAAAAGATAACACGGAACTACCGCGCCTTTTTCGCTTTCAAAGGTAAATCTCGTTATGGTATATCCGTCTTTTTTCTCTTCGTATTCCACGTCGATATTTAACGGGCAAGCGTTTTGCGCAATCAAATCTATTCCGCTTAACTCTATAAATTTGTTTTTCAGCGTCTCTCTCTGGGCGAAAAAATCTTTATTTTCGTCAAAAGAGAGAATAGGTTTCATATCGTTTATAAGCAAATCGTGGCACAAATCACCGTTTACTTTCATTTTATTTTACTCCTGCAGTTTTATAATATTCAATGCGATTGACTGGTATTTTTTAAGTGCGCTTACGGTTATCCCGATACTCGTCAACTCTTTACCGCTAACGCGTTCATCTGAAAGGTCAATAAGATAAGTGCCCTTTTTATCAAGACACGGTATTTTAATCTTAACTTCTTTTTTCATATCGGTAAAAGCCGTATAAACCAAATACGCTTTGCACCTGTCCTTACTGACTATACACACGCAGAACGCATCGCCTTTACACGGATCGCAAAGCCTGTAAAAATCACCCGTAAGAACAAGCCCCGCCGTCCGTTTATAATCCGATATCTGCTTTTTTACGAGATTTTTTTCTTCTTCGGTCAATAAGGTAAGGTCAAGTTCGTATCCGGTAGGTCCTAAAGACGCTACGTTTCCACGGGTTTCAAACGGCGTGGTACGCCCCGTCTGATGGTTGGGACAGGTCGAAACGTGGCAACTCATTGCGGAAATAGGATAGCCGAAAGAAGTTCCCCATTGTATCTTCGCCCTGTCCGCCGCGTCGGTATTATCACTCGTCCAAATCTGCGGAAAATAATAAAGCATACCTGCGTCGAAACGCCCGCCGCCGCTTGCGCAACCTTCGAAAAGGATATCGTTAAAGCGAGAAGTAAGTCTTTTCGCCAAGTCGTACACACCCAGCGTATATCTATGGAAAAATTCCCCCTGTCTGTCAGGCGCAAGCGATTCCGAAAAATATTCGGATAAACTTCTGTTCATATCCCACTTGACGTAAGAAATATCGTATCGGGACAATATCGCGCTGACCGCGTCAAAAACGCTGTCAACGACTTCTTTCCGCGTAAAATCCAGCACGAATTGAGTTCTGCCCATCGCAGGTTTTACACCGCGTTTGCCGACTATATAATCAGGATGCCGCCTGTAAAAGTCGCTGTCTTCCGAAACCATTTCCGGTTCAAACCACAGTCCGAACGACATTCCCTTGTCCCTACAATGCCGTATAACGCCGTCCAGCCCGCCTTTAAGTTTATTTTCATTTACGAACCAGTCGCCGAGTCCCGTAGTATCCGTATCCCGTTTGCCGAACCAACCGTCGTCCAAAACGAAAGTGTCTATTCCGAGATCCGCCGCAGCGTCTATTATCGTGCAGATTTTTTTATCGTCGAAATTAAAATACGTCGCTTCCCAGTTGTTTATTACGATAGGTCGGGTTTTATATGCAAAATCCGGATTGATTATTCTATTCCGTATAAAATCGTGATATCCCGAAGACAATCCGCCAAGCCCCTTATCGGAATATCCTATAAGTACCTGCGGAGTGATAAACCTTTCGCCCGTCTCTAAGTTCCAAGAAAAAAACGAATCGCTTATACCCCCCTGCACGCGTAGCGTATCGTTTCCGGAAAGTTCGGCGCAAAACGCAAACGAACCGCTGTAAACAAGTTGAAAGCCTAAACATTTACCCGTTCTTTCTTTACATCTTTTTTGCTTTAATATAACGAACGGATTTAACTGATGCGAAGAAGTTCCCCTTATGGACTGTATTCTCGTTATGCCGTGTCCTATCGGAGTAATTTCGGGCATCCTTTCTTTCGCCCACCTGCCGTAAAAACGGATAAGTTCCAAATCGTTTTCGCGCGTTTGCAAACAAAATGAAAACGCTTTCCGTATTTTCACCGTATTTTCGCCACGATTTACTATCTCGGCGTTTCTTACGATAATATCGTACTTGGCGAAAACCGTATAATTCAAGTTTATTTCCACGTCGGAAAAATCGTCTTTAAGCGTTATCGTAAGAGTATCTCCCGCCCCCCTTACGCACGGCATAACGCCGAGTTGCGGTAATACTTTTTTGATTTTATGCCCTTTATATCTGAAACGACTGAAAAGCGCGCCGTCCTGCCTTTCGAATACGGCGGTAGGTTCGTTATAGTCTCCCCTGCCGTAAAAGGCGTATTCCGTCGGCATCTTATCAAACCCCATATCGAAGTTTTTATCTTCCGCACAAGGCAATGCGGCATCGGCGGCATTTGCAATTTCGATAAGTTTATTTTTACTTATCTTTTTATCAAAATAAATATTCTGCAAAAAATCCGCTTTGTTGACGAAAAGTGCATAGGTAAAACTCTTTCCGTTAAGTACGAACACCTTTTCGCGCTTTAAGTATTTAATCATATTTAAGTTCCTTTAAAGTAGGAATCCCCTCAATAACGTATTGACACGACACCTTATACGCTGCAACCCGCATTGCAAATTTAACCGATTCCGACAAATCGTTGCCGATAGAAAGCGAATAACATAGCGCGCCGTTAAAAACGTCGCCCGCACCGGTAGTGTTTTTAACATTGACGGAAACGGTGGGAAACTCTGTTCTTTTACCCTTTTCAATAAGAATTGCACCTTTACCGCCCAAGGTTATAACGGCGTTCTCGGGAGTTATTTTCTTAAAAAGATTTTCAAATTCCGTTTCGTTGGGCGTAAATAACCAGACTTTTTTCAAAAACTCGTCGGGAATTTCCCTTACAGGCGACGGATCGAATATTATTTTAGTACCGTATTTCTCGCATATCTCTGCGGTTTTCAACAACACTCCGTCGCTGACTTCCGCCGACACGGCAACGTAAGAAGCCTCTTTTAATTCCGTTTCAAATTCAGCCACGTCGTTTTCGGTTAACTTGATTTTATCGTCAATAAAAACGGAAACGCAATTATTTCCGTCTCCGTTATGTAATACGACTCCGTAATCGGTCGCCCCGTTCTTAACGTTGTATTTTACGCGTAATTTTTCACGTTCAAAAAACGAGATACACTCTTTGCCGTATTCATCGTTCCCCAAACTTACCAGATAAGAAACGTCGCCGCCTAACCTTTTTACGGTTATCGCGGTATTAACGCCTTTACCGCCGGGTTCGGTATGTAAACTGTTGCATACTATACTCTCACCCCTTGCCGGAAACTTATCACAACCTAAAAATACTGATTTACCGCAAATTCCTATTACAGCGATCTTTTTCATATTATAAAGATTTTATCCTTTTTATATACTTGTTTACAAGGTCGGCGTTTTTGTTTATGTTCGCATTTAAATTGCCGCTTCCGAAAACTTCGAATCGCACGTTTGCTTTTTCAAGTTTTTTCAACGTCTCCGCTATGCAGGTCTGGATAAGACAGGAAGAAATTACGGTCGATACGGGCACGGCTTTGCCGCCGTCGGCAAGATTTATAACAGCGTCGCCTTTAGGAATACGGCTGTCTAAAAATATGTCGCAATAATCCGCTAATTTTTTCCCCGAAGAGTGCCGCGATATTTCTTCGAAATACGCCGAAGAACCTAATCCTATAACTTTAATTCCCTTTTCTCGTCCTTGCTTCGCGATTTCTATCGGAACGCCGTTTATTCCCGACACGGAAAACACGCATAGAACGTCGTGCTTATGAAATTGGTAATCTTTTAGGATATTCTCCGCATTTTTTTCGTCTTTTTCGAGTTTGCTGCTATTAGACGCGCTTAAATGCAACATAAGTTCGGGAACAAAAATAGGCTGAACGTTAGCAAGCCCGCCCGCACGATAAAAACAATCCTGCGCTATAAGCCCCGAATGCCCGCAACCGAACATATATATTATGCCGTCGTTTTTTATACAATCGGCAAATAAATCCGAGACGGCGTCGATATTGCGTTCGTTAAACTCGTCCGCTTCTTTTAGCAGCCGAACGGCAACGTCAAAAAATTCCGTCATAACATTTTAACGCGCGATTTATACTTATCTAAAAGCGCTACGTTCTTTTCGTCCCCCCGGGGTGTGTTTGCACTCGTCCAACAGGGCGGCGCTATTCCGCGCTTAACGCACTCTTCGACGGTATATATTTCAAGAAGATGCGCGATATAAAAATCCACTATATTAGATACGGGCGCAATAGGCGTATCAAAACCTTCTATCCTTATAACGGCGTCGCCTACGGGGTTATAATCGTCGATACAAACGTCCGCGTAGTCGAACAGGTTTTTACCGTTAGGATGACGGATAAAATGATCTTTCGGCATTTGTTCCTGCCATAAACTACTTGAAACCGCTATTATTTTTACGCCCCTTTTTTTGGCTTCTTCCGCGGCGTCTATCGTAGCGGGATTTATCCCTATATTATGGAAAATAATAAGAAGGTCGTCCTTTTTCAAGTCGTAATATTTTATTATCGCAGAACCGTAATTCACAGTCCTTTCAAATTCAAGATATTTAAGCGCCTGATTGAACACCGACAGCCCCGTTTCCATAAGCGGATTTATATTTGAAAGCCCGCCTGCACGGAAAAACATTTCGCCCATACAAAGCGTAGTGTGTCCGCCGCCGCCGTAAACGTGAATCAGTTTGTCGCTTTGTATCGCGTCCGCCATTAAGCGCGCGCCTTTTTTAATGCTTTCGATTTGCGTTGCGTTTATTTTTTCAACGTTGTCTTTGATATAATCCCAGTATTTTTGTTGATACATTACTTCTCCTTATAACGCGGCTTTCCAAAGTGCTATTTCATCATAAATGGTAGTATCGCCCGTTAAGCCGCCTAAATTACCTCTTCTGCAAATCCTTTCGAAATCGTCTATTTTTGCCGCAAATTCCGCCCTGGACAGATAATCCGAATAAAGCGACAGTTCCAGATATCTGAAAAACACCGATTCGTATTCAAGTCTCTCGATATAAATTTCCTTGCGTTCTTCAGACAAGTCGGCGCAATTATTGATATGATTTATTCCGTCTTCAAAAAGAGTGTTTACGCTGTCAACGACTGATAACGGATAATTGTTTATATTGGCGGTAACACTTGAACCCGTTGCCAGCCCTGAAAATCCTTTGGGCATCATATAGTTAAGGTAGTGGAAAGTAAGTTTTTCGATATAAGTTCTAACGTGATCAGCACCTTCGCCGTAATACGCGTCGATAAATTCGTCCATTAACTTATGATAGTCCTGATGTATATCCCATAATAATCTCGACCTTACCCACGCGTCCATATAATAGAAAGAAAGATTCGTAGAACTGCCGTTGCCCTGATTAAATATGTCTATAAACCCGTAGGCGTAATACGATTTAAGGTTTTCATACCCCGCCATCCAGTTAGTAAACGGTTGATAGAATTCCCTGAAATTTGCGGTGTAATCCCAAACCGCAAAGTTTTTAGCCAAAGCCTTCCACCCCTTAATACTGCCGCTTGCCCCCGCGTTATGCGTCTCGTCAAGCAACGGGAACAAATACCCGTCCAGCAGCGGTGCGTACCTGACTATAATATTATCCCTTACTACAACGGACGAATCAATGGCCTGATATTTACCGTTTACCATCTTTACCGGCGGCTGAATAACAGTTAAATAAGCAAATATGGTAAGGTAGATCGTTCTTTCCGGACAATTTTTTTCCTGCCATGCTTTAACCACGTCGGCAACCTGATTTGCAAATCTTATAACAAGCCCCGTTCTCGTGTATTTGGAAATATCCGTCTGACATCTTGCACAACTACAAAAATCCTGATTATCACTCATACCGAGTTGGAACAAGGTTTTATCTGTTTCCACGGAAATATAATTTTTTATAAGATTATAACAGAAGGTCCAGAAAAGCCCGTGGCTGCCGTCGCCGAAACTTTCGTCGTCCGTCAAATGTCCGTCGGCGTCCATCAACCCGCTTTGAACGGGATCTAAATCACCTTTCGAATATAGCGCCTGCGTAAAACACAGTTGAGACATCGTCGCGTTGGTATCGCCGCCCTTGCCGTAATACCAAACGTCTTCAGGCAGCACGTCTTTGTTGTTCAACGTGTCGTGTTCATAGCCGTAATCCTTATAAGCCACTATTTGTTCAACCATAGACTGGTCATACAAACTACTCCACCAAGAACCTTCCCCGTAAGTATCGTCCCATTTGGAATAAATCGACGGATTAAGGAAATATCTCATAACTTCTGCCGGATAAGATTTCGTAGTATAATTGTACACATCTCTTTCCGGGAAATCAGGCCAGTCTTCAAAATTAAAGTTCAAAAGCCCTACCGTTTGTGATTTGTCGATTTTGATTTCTTCCGGAGAATAATACATATAATTGAAATTCTTTTCAAAAAACCTGTACACTCCGTATATCAACCCGCTGTTATCGCCCGCAACGATAAGTAAACCGTCTTTATACGATTTCAACCTGAATCCGTTTCGGGAAATTGCATTTTTTTCTATCGTTTCGCCCGCCGCTGCCGCCATTTGGGTATTGCCGATAGATATATAAGCCGTAGATTCTTGCAAATCTGCGGTATTTACTATCGGTAAAGTCGTTCCCGTGGCGGAACTCAAAAGCCTGTTAAATTCCTGCGCGGCGTAATTTTCCGCTTTAGAGGCGTCTTCTCTTAAAAGAATTTTATACTCGCTCGTGCCGTTCTCTACAAGATTACAACTACCATCCCGAATTATCTGCGTTCTGCCGTAGTAAACCCCGTTGTCAGAGACCTTTTCTTCCGAACCGCTTTCATTGCAAGACACGGCGGAAAAAACGAATATAACACTCAATATAAAACTGAAAAAAGCCAAAAATTTCTTTTTCATAATTCCCTCTTTAAGAAACAACGACGTTAAAGGTCGCCAAAGCGTAGTTGCCGCAAGCGTCGACTGCATAATAGTAAATCACCCATTTACCTTTAACGTCGGGAACAAAACGATTGTTCTCTATTATCACGAAAGAACCCGTAGGCCTTTTCGCATATACGCTATATCCTAAACCCGTATCGACGTTATCTTTAACGACTGCTTTTGGTAAAGATAAAGTATCTCCCAAATCGCACTTTGTACCGACTTTATCGACGACGTTTAAGGTCGGCGCGATATTGTCGTAACAATAGATATTCAAAATCAGCCGCGTTTCGTTTCCTAATTTATCCTGTGCCTCTAATATAGCGGTATATTTACCGAATCCCGTAACCGTAAACGAACATTTGCCGTCCTGTCCGACGCTTAAAACGTTATCGTTGAAATTTACATAAGCGGAAACGGTGCTTTCGGTGTCAAACAAATCGAACACTCCGTAAGTAAACGATATTTCGTCTCCGATTTTACAAACGCTGCTTAAATCCGAATAAATGATAATCGGTTCGCCGTTATCTTTCGAATTGTACGAAAAAGACGTATGCCCGCAAAACTCGGAAAATTTAAGAACAGTTTCGTTCGCACCGCCGGCATTGTCAATCGCTATATTTACGTAAACTTTACCGCTTGAAAAACCGTCGAACGCCTTACCGTTGTCGTATTGACTAATTTTTATAACCGCTTCGTCGCCGTCGTATATCCAACCGTTTCTGTACGAAATCTTAAATCCGGGTTTTTCGCTGCCTACCGCCCCTTTAATCTCGCAAGACGTATCCAAAAAGGTCATTACGCTTGCGTCGGGCGTGCTTTTTTCTACGCGCAAAGATATTTGCTTATCTTGATTTTCGCTGTCGGATAAAGTAATGATAACTATAGGCGAATCTTCGTTTTGGTTGGTTATATTAAAGCGTAATACGACTCTGTCGCTTAAAACGGGATTGATAAAATAAAGCGAACCCGTTTTCCCCAACACGTTAAAGCCCATCTTTTTGTTTTGTTCTAAAATTTCGATATTATCGGTAATAAAGTAATCCCTTACTCTCGCACAGGTTTTTGCCACGAAATCGTATTCCTGAAAAACTGATTTCGATTTATCGGCTATACAACTTGCGGTTATCCTAAATTGATACGCGCCGTCTTCCTGCGGAACGAAATCTCTTGAAACCTTTGTATAGGTTGTATCGGAAGGTCCTTTTACTTCGAAAGTCAAGTCCGCATCCACCCCGTCGCCGAAAGAACTGTAATCTTTAGCGAAAAAGTCAGGAATATTAAGTTTGACTCCCGTTTCTACCGCGCCCGCAATGTTCGGGAAATAGACAATCGGCGCGTCGCTAATCGTCGCAACCACGGTATAATCGAAATTTACCGGCAAGGCGTAATAATCGGACGCCGTGTATCTTACAGTATAAATGCCCTGTTCTTGCGCCACGAAATAGTCGCCGTCAACGGCTGTTTCGTTTCCGTTCAAACAAACCGAAACTTCGTATTTTTTATTTAACGTTCCGCCGTAAACGAAGGCTTTGGGGATATATACCCTTTCGCCCACTTTACAGGTCGAAGGCAATTCTTCTTCAAGGTCGATATGCAATCCGTTCATACTTTCTCTTATATCCACGTCTCTACGCAAAGTGCCGACGTTGCCGAAACGATCCGTAGCCGTAGCGATTATGGAATATTTACCTTGCTTTATCGGCGTAAATTTACCGTCCGTTATCTGTTTTTCTTCCCTGTTAACGCCGTCGTAATTATAGAAAACCTTATAAGTGATATCCGTTCCGAAGCCGTCTAACAAATCGTACGAATAGCAGTCGGTTATCGGCATAGCCTTGCCGACTTCACCGTAAAGAGTATTGCCGTCGAAAACCGTGTTTTCTATTATTTCAGGCGCTTTTTTGTCTATAACCTGCCCTTTGGTGAAATCCATTCCGTTAAAACTTAAAATAGCGACTTGCGCAGTTCTTCCGCTTACCACGTTGATAAATTTTATACTTACTTCAAGTTCTTTGGAATCGAACCCTTCCCACGGCACGTCCGTTCCCGTCATATGCTTACCGCTATCAAGGTCTCTTATTAAATACCTTCTGCCGGTGTCAGAACCGGTAACGGAAAATACCTGTTTGGTTTCATAATCCAAAGATAAAAACCCGCCAAGCGGCAAACCTTGCGTAAATCCCGGAGGAACGGGCTTGTCTCGAAAACACCCGACGTGCGACGCGTCTATTCTCGAACCCCAAGTTTTGTTTATTTCGTTAATATTATCGCTATGCACGCCTTCTATGGACTGATTATTCGCGCCTACCCTGCCGGACACAGCCAGAGACTGCGCAGCGGAATCGGGGCTGTTCGTAGTCCTGAAAATTACGTATTTATCGGGATTATTCACGTCCGTAATGGTAATTTCAAACGAATCGAAATCGGCGTCGCTATACACCTGCCCCCAATGCGACTCTGCACCGTAAGGCACGATTTTAGTAGGAACGATAAACCATTCCACGATATTAAAATACTTGTTTAATTTATCCCTGTTAAGATGCGTCTTAAAAGTGAAAGTAGTATCCGAACTCTCCGCCGACAGCACCATAACTTTATCGATAGTGTTTTGCGTATCGATTTTATCGGAGTGATTATTGATATTATACGTCTTGAATAAAGGATCGATTTCTTTGAACTCTACGACACCGTTATTAGTTTCCACCAAATCCCGACACGTTAAAACGGCGCTATCGTACGCAGATCCGTCCGCGTTTGCGATAAACACGGCGGATAAAATCACCGAACAGACAAAAATCAACGTTAACAATACGGTAAATCTTTTTTTCATAAAACTCCTGCTTTAACCCTTTAATCCACCTACGGCAATAGTCCCTACTATTTTGTTCCTAAACGCAAGGAATAAAACGATAATAGGCAACGCAACCATCATACACGCCACCATAACGTAAGGCACGCAAATCTCGTTCCCCGTCGAATTAGCATACCTATAAAGTCCGTACGCAATAGTCGGATGACTCGGGAAATATATTAAAGACGCCTGCCAGTCGTTCCATAGCGTTATAAACTGCATAAGTACCAAAGCGAAGAAAGTGGGAACCGCCATCGGAAGCATTATCTGAAAGAATACCCTGAAATGCGATGCCCCGTCCACGAAAGCGGCTTCCGCGTAAGACCAACTTACACTTTTAAACATTGCGTAAAAAATAAGGAAATTCGTTCCGCCGAACATTATCTTCATCAAAAAGATACCTATCATATTATCGTAGAATCCCAGATTATTCATTATTTCGAGTTCCGCGGGAAGCGTTCCGATAACCGGCAAAATCATAAACACTATTACTATGGTATAAATAGCGCTAGTTAATACACATTTATATTTCGCAACTACGTAAGCCACCACACAGTTCGTAAAAATCGTAATCAAGGCGCTTACTATTGCGTATGAAAAGCCGTTGAAAAACATTTCGGGCAAATAAACGTCCCCTGAACTCGTTTCTATCTTGAAATATTTAAATACTGCCGAATAATTACTGAAAGCCCAACCTTCGCGCGGCCATCCGAGAAACACCTCGATGTCGGCGTCTAACGAAAAAATAAACTCGTCGTCGGATTTTAACGAAACCAAAAACGTCCATATTATAGGGAACAACAATGATATGGTGTATAAAATAAGTATAACGAATAATACGATTGCAAACACCGAAGTTAAAGTTTTTCTTTTAACCATATTATCCCCCCGTTAAAATTCCGCACTCGGCCCGAATTTTTCAAGCAAATATTTAACAAGCAACGTGATAGGCGCGGCGACCATAGTAAACAGCACGCCGAACGCGCTGGCGTACGGATAGTCCCTTAATTGTGCGTGATTACCGATAACCCTTACGAACATATAATAGCCCAAATTGCTTATATCTTTCGGCGCTTCCGCGTCGTAAAAGTTATAAAGATTATTTTGGTTAGTAAATAAGCCCGCAACGCCCGCGACTATAAACACGGTAATCGTCGGGAAAATCAGCGGCAAAGTTATAAGCCTGAATTCCTTCCAAAGCGATATGCCTTCTAACTGCCCGACTTCTATAAGGTCTTCGGGTATTCTTGTCATAGCGCCTAAATAGAGAATAACGTTAGCACCTAAATTAACCCAAGAATTATAATATATAAAGACGCCGAGTTTTGTATAATCCTTAAAAACGCTTAATTCCGGTTTTCCGAGTAAATAAGGCAACACTTTTTCCACGAGATTTTTGAACATAAGCGTCATAATAATCGTAGATAACATCTGCGGTAAATACGCCATTATCGTAAATAATTTAGAACCCGGTATCTTTTTGTATATTATGTATGTAATAAAAATCGAAAGGGGCATCGTGAAAAGTAATCCGACTAAATAAAATATAACCGAATTTTTAAACGCCCATATTACTTCTTGGTCGTTAAACAAATTACCGATGGCTTCCCCGAAGTTCTTGCCTAAACTTGAAAAGGGCAGAAATTCGTAAGAACCTTTTTTATCCTCTACTACGTATTCTTTCAACGAAAGTAAAACCGAATTCAGTTTAACGCCTAAACTGAATACGCAAAAGAAGAGAATCGGCACGGCAAGCATACAGGCAATAAAAATATATCTGTCTTTTTTGCCCGCAAAACTCGTATTTGTTTTTTCTTTAATCGCTTTCATCAACTATTCTCCATTTTATTTAACGTTCTTACTCCATTCTGAAGGACCTGCGGAGTATAGTGCGTTAAAATACTGTTGAACGGTAACGCTGCTAGTGGCAGAAGCCTTAAAATTTTCCAACGGATTGTTAAGCGGCAAGCCGTTAGGCGCCGTGCAGTCCCATTCCCAACCTAAATTAAAATAATTGAAATTTCTGAAAATCTTTTCATTTGCACAAATAGTATAACAAATGTCCGAATTATGCGCCGCTTCCCACGTCGATTGATAATAGTAAGGCATTGCCGCCAAATCGGTTTCAGACATTTCGTAGTTCATAAATCTTACGATTCCGCTTGTTTTGGTGCTTAAAACCAACATTTCGTCGGTATTTAAGAAAGCAAGCAGTTTTTTACAACCTTCGGGTTCGGTTGCGTTTTTACGGATACATAAAGTAGAATTCTGCGACGAAATATAATAAGTCGTCTTTTCCGCAGAACACCCCTCGAACCACGGGAAAGGCATAACGCCGAATTGTATATCTTCACCTGACCTTTCCGAAGTTTGCGCGATAACGTCTTCCGCTTCGTTATGCCAGTGTCCGCCGTCGATAAAGAAGGCTATCGGCTTAATATTGCCACCTCTCTTGGAATTATATTCACTCTGCACGTAGCGTTTCTGTGAAGTCAGATGACTCTGATTAGACTTGCCCGATTGAGAATCGTAATACCCGTTTTCGATAACGTCTTTACAGAATTGAAGTGCAAATTTTCTGCCGGAAGTATTCCTTAACTTCCAAGCGTTGGTGTTGTCTATTGCTGTTTCGGCAATACCGTCGCCGTCAAAGTCGTAAGAACCGTTCATTGTCTTGAAAATATTAAACACGTCTTTGCCGTCTTGCGCTACTCCAAGCGCATGCGCGAAATGTTTAGTATATCCATCTACGTAAGACCAGAAAAAAGGAGTCATCCCTTCTTCTTCCGACATCTGTTCAAGCAATTCCGTAAAATCTTCGTAAGTTACGGGCAAACCGTCGTCGTAAGTGCCGGCAACCCCGTCCTGTCCTACGGTCAAATCACCGTCAGCCTTACACCAGTCGCCGTCTTTATCTTTAAACAGTTTCTTCCTATTAAATAAATCTCTGTTATAATTTAACGTCCAAAGCCCGCCGCCGAAAGGAACGTTATAATAATGCCCGTCATAACTTAAGCAATAATCTTTCATATCTTGCCATGTGCCGGTCATTTTACTTTCTATCGTTTTGGTTTCCGTTATAGGAATCTCGGAATCTGCAAGATATTCGTTAAGCGGAGTAGTCATAACGTCCGTTATGTCCATAAATTCGTCCTGTTCAAGGAAATCGTATAAATTGATACCCGCATAGAAAATATCCTGCTTTCCGGTTACTATTTTGCTCTGTAAGTCTTCATAAGACTTCTCATAGTCCACTTTAACGTAATATTCAGGATACATCTCCTGGAACTTTTCTATTGCCTTGTCAAGCCATTCTCTTCCCCAACCGCCTTGATAGCATCCGAATTCGATAATGGTTTTTCCTTCCCACGGTTTAGGTCCGCCGCCACAAGCGAAAGAACCGAACGTGATCGTAAACGTTAATAATGCCAAGACTAATAAACGAACTAATTTTTTCATACTATTTACTCCTTTTTGTCGTTTGTTTTTTTATAAAAGCGATATAAGCGCTAACCGCAGCAAAAGCCAAAACGATTATGGCAGTTAATCCGTCGACGTCTATCGCCGAAGAACATCCCCCGCCTTCGCTTACGGCAACCGTATATTCCGTTTCGCCGGTATTGCCGGACATATCCGTCGCGGTAATCTTTACGGTGTAATCCCCCGCTTTATCCGCGTAAAATCCGCCGTTATACACCGACACGTCTTTACCGTTAAAGAAAACCTTTACGGATATTTCCATATCGTTATCGGAATTATCGCTAACCTTATAACCGCCGATTTTCACGAAATCCCCGGAAGAAGCGGTTTTATCTACGTTGCCCAACGTTATAATAGGTTTTTCGCTATCGATAATTCTATAGAAATACTCGTAGGTTTCTGTAATACCCGATAAGGTCGCGCTATACACGACTTTGTAAACGCCTAAATCTTTGGGCGTAAACGTGCCGTTTTTAATTTCTATCTCTTTGCCGTTAAGCAAAACGGTAATACTGCCGCCGCTTATAACGTTTCCGTTAATATCTTTTGCCTGCGGTACGATTAAGGTTATGCCGTGTCCTACGTTTTCCGTGCGGTCTTCAACGGGCGCGATATTTATTACCGCCGACTTAACGGTAATAAACAGATTTTTATTTACGGTAAAACCCTGTGCCGTACTAACCGTTGCGGAAACGTAATAATTTTTAAGTTCGCTTAACTCCAACGACAAAGTGCCCGCATTGTACGCGTCGCTAACGTCGGTAAACTCACCGCCGTCCTGATATATACTAACGGTTATAGGTAAATTACTTGCAAATAAAGTCTTCGGAATAGAAATCACACTGTCTTTAAGCGCAATAAGTTTAATACTGTCGTCTTCTAACGCACTGCCCTTGTCTAAAACCGTATTGTTCGGAATATTGTTTACGGTAATGGTCGGCAAATCCGAAAAAACGACTATCTTCCTTTCAGCCGTCAACTGTACGTCCGCTAATTCCGCCGACAAAAAACTGTAAACGTACTTTATAACGTAATTTCCGTCGCCGTTAAAAGACGCCAAAGTGTATTTTAAAAACGCCCCGCCGTTTTTACTTACCGTTATATCCGCTTTGTACAGATTGCCGGAAATCTTGCCCGAATAGGCGTTATACACTTCGAAATCGGCTTTTGACAAAATGCCCGCTTTACTGCTATCGTTTACGACGGTAGTCGTGTTTATACCATCCGCCGATTTCAGGAAATACGCGTTAACGTGATAAATCCGTTCTTTAGTCGTCTCTCTGCCAAGCAAATCTACGGAAGAATAAGTAAAGACGTAATCTCCTTCTTCTGTAAATTTGTATTCCAGTTCTCGCAAATCGTTTTTAGAATATATTTCAGAACCGTTTTTGCTTATCGTAAGGTTTACTTGCGGTAAATAGTCCTGAACGTCGTTAAACACCGCACACCCTGCGTCAACAGTCTCGTACACGACGTAGTCCCTAACGTATCCGTAAGGCGTCAAAACCGTTCCGCCGCTTTCCACCGTACCAAGTGAATAGGTATAAGACACCTTGTTTGAAGTAAGCGGATTTATCGCGGAATATATTAAAGAATACCTTCCCGCCTGCGTAGGTGTAAACTGCATATCCTGGGCGTAATTTCTTTCCGACAGCACCACGTTGCCGTTCGAATCCTTAATTTCTATACGCCCGCTTTCGGAAACGAAATCGAACAATTGCCCTTCCGAGAAAAATTGCGGTTTAGGAATAGTAAACGGTACGTTTTTAACGGCTTTCGTATGATTTTCCACAGAAAAATTGCTTACCAGGCTTTTCCCGCCCAAAGAAACCAAAAGTATAGACGGATCGTCCGTCTTTAAATCACCGAAAGAAACGGTACAAGTTATATCTTCAAGATTAGTAAAGCCGTTCCATTGCACATCGTCCGTGGTGTATTTCTTATCCAAATCGCGGATTCTGTATCTTCTTTCGCCGTTAGGAAGTTTTTTTAATCTTTCCGGCACTTGCCAGTTCGGATGCGCCGATTTAAGATCTTCTTCGCACCTATGCCCGCTGTCGGCGTACACCGCGTTCTCTTCCGCGCTGTAATAGATGCTTATAACGCCGTTGCTGCCCCTTTTAAAAGACTGTCCGTATTTATCGCGGAAAGGAAAATTGTTGCCGGTATACGTGTCCAAGGTCTTGGCATATCCGTCGAACGAATACGGCGATATAGACGCGTAAGCGTTGCTTAAATATTCGTCCGTGTCCTGTTCAGAAGGATTGCCGTCAACGCTGGAAAAACCGTTTCTGTGGTGTTCGCCCAAAAGTTTCTGATTTTCACCGCTTGCAAAACCTTGCAGATAATTTGCGGAATAGTCCGTTCTCGGTGCAAAACCTATAGACAGTGCTTTTCCGTCGGCATCTGTAAACGTGAAAACGAGTTTTTCAAAGTCGGGCGAATAAGTGTTTGCAGTTCCCCTGACCGAAGGCGTGATGACGAATTGCAAAATCGGCGTTTCCAGATCGCTGCCAGTTAAATCAACCGTTTCGGAAAACGTTTTTACGTTGGTTAAATCCAAACGATACCCGACGTAGTCCGTACCGTCGTAATTTACCAAATACGGCGCGTACGTTCCGTCAGCCAGCGTCTTTCTGGGAGCGTTTAACGCTCCCAGAAATAAAAACGATGCTATAAAACACGCAATAATCGGCGCTATGCGAAAAATTCTAAAACGTTTAGAGTTCATACTTAATCTTTATTCGTGCTTTTCTTTTTTGCAATAAATACGCAGACCGCAGCCAATAACGTAGCGAGTATAATCAATTCCGCACCGCTGCCAAATACGTTGCTGCCGCAACCGGAGGATTTAGATTCCTGCTTTTTATAAGACGCGTATAAAACGGTGTCTTCGGTTATCGTTTCCCCGTTATACGCTTGAGTAAGTTCTTCATCGGTAAATAAGCCTTTGAAATCGTATCCGGATTTTTTAAGCAACTCGCTTGCGGCAACCGCAGTATCGTAATCAATAGTCAATACCACGTCGTCGAAGTTAGCACTCTTAATGGTTATGGTTAACTGTTTAACGTTATATTTAGCAGTCAGAGTTATATCCGACGTAAGAACGTCTTCGCCGAACTTAAATTCTTCCGTACCGAGATACCAAGCGTCGAATACGAATCCCGTCTTTTCGGGAACTTCGCTAAACGCCGCAACGGGCGTCAACGCGTCGTACTGTTTGGCAGCAATCGCACTACCGCCGTCGGTATCGAAAGTTATCGTATATTTTTTAAGTCTGTAAACCGCGTTTGCAATTACGTCGTCTGTGATGGCAACGTCGTCCGCGATATCCCAACCGACTGCGTCGTAATGTTCTTTCGCGGGAATATTCGGCGTTTCAACTTCGCCGAACAACGTGCCGTTTAACAAATCGCTTACCGTACCAACGGTTTCGCCGTCCGCTTTGAAAGTTACGGAAACGTCCGGCAGTTTTTCAAATTCCACTTCGTACGTAATATTCTCCGAAGCGTCTTCAACGGTAAGCAAATACATACCGTTCACTACTTCGTTGCTTACGTCCGCGCCGCCTACCGTCAAAGCCTTGAACTTATACCCTGCATCGGGAGTTATTACGAAGATAAAGTCGTCGGGTGTTAAGCTCACGGAATCCCCGTTGTTTGCTATGTTCACACTGCCGTTCGTTATAGGCGCACTCGGATAAAGCACGGCGAGAACGGTTGCGGAAGTTTTAAGCGTAAAGTCGTCGTTGCTGACTACAAACGTAAGTTCCCCTACTCTATCAAGCGCGTATTCCCAGTCAGCATCGGCAGTTTCGGTTGCTATCAAGTTATCGCCTTCGTAAATCTTAACAGTTGCAGATTCTATCGCAACGACGTCTTCAGTCGTAAGCGTAAAGTCCGCAAGGGTTATTTTCCTGCCGTAATATAAACCGTCCGAAACCGTAAAATCAGCGATTTCAACGAGTTTGTCGTCAGTTTTTATCGCCGTATTGAAATCTACAGTCCCCTTGGAAGTATCATCTACAAAATATTCCACGGAATAAGCGCCCGCTTTATCGAAATCAAATGTCGTTCCGTCGTAATTTTCAGTAGTTGCACCGTCAGGGTCAGTAATATTTACGGAAAAATCGATAGGTGCGGTTTCGCCGTTAGCGAAACTAAAACTTACAGGCGCAGGAATAGCGGTATTTCCGCTTGCAATAAGCCCCGACTTCGGTAAACTAACAACTTGGTCAAAATCGTCAATACCCATTATGCAGAATCTCGTAAACTCGTCGGTACTTCTCTTTGTCGTTCTCATTATACTTACGGAGAGTTTAACCTTATTGTCCGTAAATCCGGGGAAATAATGCTCGTCGTCAGCAGAGAAATTTTTGAAATCACGGATATGCACGCCGTTTATAGAAAGCGAACCGTTAGCGTTATCGAATTGTACTTTTATAGAATTTGCGGACGTTCTCGAGAAGTTTATTTGCGTTTTAGTATGTCCGTATTCTGCGGTGTTCAGATAACAACCGTCATTAGGTTTACCGTCCCCTCCAACAGCGCCGTCGTGCAAATCACTACCGACTATGCTGAATATAGCGTTTCCGTTATAATTATTAGTATCGAAGCCCGCTTCGCCGATATAAACGTCATCTGAAGTGTGGTTGGTCTTTTCCCAAGTGCCTGCTGCAGCCGCTATTATGCTGTCTTTCGTTTGTGTCGCATCCCAGTTAGAATACGCCGCCCAAACAAACAGCGCGATATAATTATTCGGATTCGACGCGTCTTCTATAATAATCTTAAACCCTTTGTTCTGCCAGTTATCGTTAGTCCCCGGGAAAGCAAGTTCTATTAACGTATCGCTTGCCGTATTGTCGGAAATATCGACTACGCCGTTAAACTTAACGCCCGCGGAATATTTTACGCTCGGGAAATTGATGAGCGGCGGGTTGGTATCGTTAGATAAATCCGTATTATCGACAAGCGCCGCCGTCTTGTTTCTGGTCTGCACCATAACGCCGCTACCGGAAAAGTTGGTATTAGTAAACGTACCGTAAGATATATCGTTTACGTAAGCGTCTAACCCGTTGTCGCCGACAGGCGTAAACCATTCGTCCACTATATTTTGGACAGTTTCGTCGTTTGCCATAGCGCTGGCACGATTTACAGTAGTAAAATTACCTACGCCGAAAGCAGTAAACGCTAACGCAAAACAAGTAAGTAAAGATACTAAAATTTTCTTTTTAGTTTTCATAATTTTTCTCCTTATTTTTCTATAAATTTATATCTGATAAATTTATTTCAATTAAAATAATTATTCTTTCGGTAAAAACTTACAAACTAGAAACAAGTACGTCTCTTTCCACATATTTTATACCGAGATTATTACACATAGTCTTAAACGTCGTCTTATCCGCGCCCGAATAACTAAACTTTATCTGTAAGTATCTGTAGAAAAGCGATAAATAATCCAAACGTCTGGTAATTTCCGCGTTTCCGCTGACTGCAGCGTATGCGGACGTAAAATATCCTTTTACGGTGTTTACCCAAGACGAAGAATATTTACTGCTTGTTACGTCGTCTTTCCCTATGCGGACAGTCGTCGAACCGTAAGCAGTGTTTATCGCGGAAATATAATTCTTAACGTAGGTTGCCGCCGCACCGTAATAAGCGTCTATAAATTCGTTCATCAAATCGTTGTATGAAAGATAAGTATCCCACATCATTCTGCTTCTGACGTAGTTATCCATTTCTTCAAACGGAAACAAAGCGTTACCGTTGCCCATAGTAGTACCAATGCCCTGCGCCATAACTTCCATAACGCCGAGAGACTTAAAGTATTCTATATTATTCTCTAACTGTTTCCAGAACGGGAAGGGTTCGAGATAATCTGTGAAATCCGAACGGTAATCCCATACGCCGAGATGCGCCGCTTTAGCGTACCAACCGTCGAAAATAGACTTCCAACTCGTGCTGTTCAAATACGAGACGCTATCATTATAGTTGGACGAATTGTTATACGCTTTATCGTAATACGCAGTGTAAGGACAAATACGGACTATAACGTTATCCGCGGCGGTTTGTACCGTAGGCGGAAGCGTGTACGCCATATAAGCGTAAGCCATAAGATAAATTTCACGGGCAGGGCAGTTAGCCGCCTGCCAGTCTTTAATATCCCCTGCGAGTTTATTTATAAATCTTAAATACACGTCGCTTTTGCCGTTGCCGTAAGAAGAACAAGCCGAACAGGTACAATATTTAGAGTTGTCGCCGATACCTATTTCAAATATGGTAGAATAAGCGTTGTTTCCGTCGGTGATAACGGCTTTAAGTTTATCAAGTATGATATCGTACATACCGTTATCGTTATTATAGGCTTTGGAAAAACAAATCTGTTTAACCTCACCGCTTTCCTTAACGTACCAACTATCGTGAGACGCGCCGTACGTGGTTGCCTGATTGTAGTTATTCCAAGTACTATCGTAAGGTAAGAAATAAGTCAAAAGACTTTGGTCGTCAAGTTGCCAGGCAAACGGCGTGCCGCCGTCGTATCTGCCCGAATTATAAACGGGAGAAGTGTACCAGTTATTTCTTACGTAACGCGAATTCGTATCGTAAAGATGTACGTTGTTATATAACGAACTGCGTTCCAAAGGAATATTGTTCGTAGCTGCCGCAACCCACTCGTCACGCTGTGTATTGCTTTCAAAATACGCGAATCTCGTAGAAGTACTCACAAGAGAACGGTATTTGATATCGGGATAATCTTCGTAATCGAAATATTTTAACGACTGCGTAGAACCGCTGTTTATCACCTGACAGTCGTGCGCGTAATATTTATAGCCGAAATTCTCTTCCAAGAACCTGTAAATGCCGTAATAAACAGAGTAATCGTCTTCGGCGTAAATAACCACGCCGTCGCCGTAAGATTTAATCTTAAAACCGCCCTGTTCTTTCGTATAATTCATAAGGGAAACTCCCGCTTCTCTTCTGAACGCCGTATTTCCCAAAGAAATATATTTGGAAGTGCTGTTATCGTACGTATCAGTGATAGGCAAGGTAACGTCGTAAGAGTCGGATATTATATCCTGTAATTCCTGCGCAGCGGAATTTAAAGTAGTACTTGCGCTGTTGGGAATTAAGATTTTATAATCGGAATTTCCAGTGCTTATAATGTTTTTAGACTGCGTAGAAGTTTCCTTACGTTTTACCTGCAACGCTATCTGAAGTTTACCGTCCTGTTCGTACATAGCAAGGTTGGTGTCGTCCGGAACGTGTCCTTCACCTGCCGTAATAATCGTTCCGTCCCAAGAAAGTGCACGCACTCCGTTAGCACCGGAAACGGTCATATACATAATATTTCCGCTAGACGAATAAGACACGCTGTCTATCGTATAATCTGCGCTACCGGTTGCTTTTTTTTCCCCTAAACCGTTTATTTCAACCACTTGGTTTAGATAGTGATTATCAAGGAAAGTCTTTTCCGCAGCGGTAGGCGCGTCAACGCCGGTATCGTTATAAGCCGCAAGCGCAACGTCGTAAGCGCTTCTTGAATTATCCGTTTCGTTATAAGACGCGTAGAAATACGCCTCGGTACTGTCGTAATAAGTAACTTTGACGTAAGAACGTACGGAAAACGCGCGCGCGATATTCTTCGCCTGAATATCCGTCATAGTAATATAGAAATAGGTGTCGTTATCATCGTCTTTCTCGTAGTTTTCCGCCGCGACTTTCTTTAAATATCCTGCGGATACGTTTTCTACCGTGAATTCATGGTCTTCTATATAATCGGTCGGCGCAACCAACATACCGAACTCGGATACAATATTAACAGTCTCGTCAATATTTTGATTTTGCCCCCTTAACCAGCCTTTAAATCTCAAACCGGTACGAGTGCCTAATCTTACCCACGCGCCTGCTGTAGTCCAGAAATGCGCGTAAGCGATATCGTAAGTAAGGTTTTCGCTACCTATCACCACGGAAGTAAGTTCGCTGATACTATGGAGATCTTCGCCCACCATATAACCTACGACGTATTTGTTATAATCCGCCATATCAAACAATTCACCGACGTTGCAAGTATCGCCACTTACAACTTTAAACGTTCTGCCGGTAGTGCTGTCCGTTATAGTTTTGTAATTGATAAGCGTCTCACCGTCGTTAATGATTTTATTTGCAAGAGAACCGTAAGCAACTTTCTGCAAAGAAATGCCGTCGATATTCATTATGCAGAATCTCGTAAATTCGGCAGTATTTTTTCTAACCGACCTGAAAACACCGACGGAAACCTTAACTTTACCGTCCGTAAAGCCGTCGAAATAATTGCTACCGCCGTCTGCCGCATAACGCTTGAAATCACGGACGTGCACGCCGTTTATCGATAACGTACCGTTAGCATAGTCAAATTGTACTTTTATAGTGTTTGCGGACGTTCTCGAGAAGTTTACGCTCGTGTTAGTGTGTCCGTGTTCTGCGGTATTCAAGTAACATCCTTCGTCACTGTCTTCGCCAAAGTCGCCGTCAACCGCGTCGCCAACTTTAACGAGACGCGCCGTACCGCCGCTATAATTTTCGGTATCGAAAGCCGCTTCACTTATATAAACCGTTCCGTCTTTTGTCGTTTCTTCCCAAGTGCCTGTCGCGGCGGCTACCATGCTGCCACCGGTCGCATCCCCGTTTGCATACGGAGACATTATAAATAACGCAATATATTTACCGGGGGTGGTCGCGTCCTCTATAATTATTTTAATACCCCTTGTCTGCCAGTAATCGTCAGTTCCGGGGAAAGCAAGTTCTATTAAAGTATCGCTTGCCGTATTATCGGAAATATCTATAGCCGAATCAAGTTTGACGCCGGGTGCATATTTATCGGAAGGCAAATTGATAAGCGCTGAAGAGGTATTAGCACCGCTTGACGGTTGGTTTCTGGTTTCAACCATCAAACCGCCGCCGTTTATATACGTACCGGTAAATTCACCGTAAGATAAACTGTTGACGTATTGCGTGTCGCCGACTTTGGAAAAACCTAAATAAAGGCTGCTTGCGTCTACGTAATCTTCATTACCGTCGTAAAGATTTTCTATGCCGTAATAACTGACGTTGTTGCTACCGTCCGCGGCAAACGAATTGCCGTCTATATTCATTATGCAGAATCTCGTAAACTCGTCGGTACTTCTCTTCGTAGTTCTCATTATTCCTACGGAGAGTTTGACCTTATTGTCCGTAAATCCGGGGAAATAATGCGTGTCGTCAGCAGAGAAATTTTTAAAATCACGGATATGCACGCCGTTTATAGAAAGTGTGCCGTTAGCGTTATCGAATTGTACTTTTATAGAATTTGCGGACGTTCTCGAGAAGTTTATTTGCGTTTTAGTATGTCCGTATTCTGCGGTGTTCAGATAACAACCGTCACTAGGTTTACCGTCCCCTCCAACAGCGCCGTCGTGCAAATCATCACCGACTATGCTAAATATAGCGTTTCCTTTATAATTATTAGTATCGAAGCCCGCTTCGTTAACAAAAACGTCGCTTCCGCTTTCAGTCTTTTCCCAAGTGCCTGCTGCAGCGGCTATTATGCTGTCTTTCGTTTGTGTCGCATCCCAGTTAGAATACGCCGCCCAAACAAACAGCGCGATATAGTTATTCGGATTCGACGCGTCTTCTATAATAATCTTAAACCCTTTGTTCTGCCAGTTGTCGTTAGTTCCGGGGAAAGCAAGTTCTATTAAGGTTGTACTTGCCGTATTGTCGGAAATATCGACTACGCCGTTAAACTTAACGCCCGTGGAATATCTTCCCGAAGGGAAATTGATAAGCGGCGGGTTGGTGCCGTTGTCGTTTTCCGTGTGACTGACAAGTTCCGCCGTCTTATTTCTGGTCTGAACCATAACGCCCGCGCCGGAAAAGTTGGTATTAGTAAAAGTGCCGTAAGATACGTTATTAACATAAGATACCAGTTCACCATCACCTACGGGGGTGAAATTAGAAACGAGCAGGTCTTTATTTATAGTGCTGTAAGACGGAGTCGTTAAATCAAGATTGCTATACGATACATTGTTGCTACCGTCCGCGGTAAAATCGTTGCCGTCTATATTCATTATACAGAATCTCGTGAACTCGTCGGTACTTCTCCTCGTAGTTCTTATTATTCCTACGGAAAGTTTGACCTTATTTCCCGTAAATCCGGGGAAATAATGCGTGTCGTCAGCAGAGAAGTTTTTGAAATCACGGATATGAACGCCGTTTACAGAAAGCGAGCCGTTAGCGTTGTCGAATTGTACTTTTATAGAGTTTGCGGACGTTCTCGAGAAGTTTACGCTCGTTTTAGTATGTCCGTATTCTGCGGTGTTCAGATAACAACCGTCATTAGGTTTACCGGTTCCGCCTATCGCACCGTCGTTTGTATCACTACCGACTATGCTGAATATAGCGTTTCCGTTATAATTATTAGTATCGAAGCCCGTTTCGCTGACATAAACGTCGCTTCCGCCCTCGGTCTTTTCCCAAGTACCTCCCGCAGCCGCTATTACACTACCGCCTGTCGCGTCCGTATTTCCATACGCACTCCAAACAAACAGCGCGATATAGTTATTCGGATTTAACGCGTCTTCTATAATGACCTTAAATCC
The DNA here is from genome assembly GCA_017615975.1 of Clostridia bacterium. GTDB lineage: Bacteria > Bacillota > Clostridia > Christensenellales > Borkfalkiaceae > UBA1259. The sequence goes on from JAFZYZ010000085.1 coordinate 39,578, forward strand.
CCTGTTCTGATAATTATCGTTAGTCCCGGGGAAAGCAAGTTCTATTAAAGTATCGCTTGCCGTATTGTCGGAAATATCGACTACTCCGTCAAACTTAGCGCCCGCGGAATATTTTACCGAAGGGAAATTGATAAGCATCGGGTTGGTGGTGTTATCATTATCCGTATTATTGACAAGCGCCGCAGTCTTGTTTCTCGTCTGCACCATTACGCCGCCGCCAGAGAAGTTGGTATTAGTAAACGTGCCGTAAGATATATCGTTTACGTAATCCACCAAGCCATCGTCGCCGACTGCGGTAAAATAACTTGCAAAAGTGTTTTTATTTACCGTGGTTTCATACGCGGACTTTGCGGGAACTATCCCGCTTATGCCTATCGACATACAAAGTGCCGCAATTACAGTCAATAAAGGTAAAAATATTCTTTTCTTCGTTCTCATATCTTTCTCTCCTTAATTATCCGAATCGTTTAGACTAATTAAAATCGTCCCCGAACGGGTTATCCCCGCCTATGTCGCCTGGCGACATAACTATAATATCTCCCACTTTAAAAGCCTTTATTTCTATCAGCGGCGACTTGTAAGGATGAGTTTTATCCGTCAACTCATCCTTAACCGACAAGTTTGCGTTTTTCAACATCTCTTCCATTTCCTATCTCCTTCTTTAATATGTAATAAATTTCATTTTTTTTACTTTTTTAACACTCTTTTGTAATTAGCGCCTATCCTGTCCCAAAGTTTTATCGGATCTTTCGCTGCGCAACTAGTACCAAGCCCGCCGCGATAAGTCCAAGTGCCAAGCCTGTCCACACCCATACTCTCGTATAAATCTACCACCTTGTCTATCTGGTCGAAATCTTCCGGCTGGGTGCTATATCCCAAAAGCCACCTTTCCGCATCTTTACCGTATTTGTGCGCCATCTTCACCGTTCTTTCGGTTATATTCTTAAAGAAACTCTCCGGTTTCGTCCAGTCTATTATCGTGGATGCAAGCACGTCGAAATACGGACAAGCCGCTACCATTTCCCAGTTATCGTATCCGCGAAGTTCCGTATTGTAGTATGTCTGACTGGTCGCGTGCACGCATACCGTTATTTCAAGTTCCGGTTTTATCTCTTTCAGCGTCTTGGAACAGTCGGCAAGCGTCTTTAACGCTTCTCTCCAACGGAAATTCTTTACGTCGTCGTTTAATATCTTCGGCATCTCGTAGCCGTAATAATCTTCAAACTTCTTTTTGCACTCCGGACACCTGCAAGCCCAGTCTTCCCCCGCACCGTAAGATATAGCCGTGTTCGCACGCGGCAACGCGTAGTGCGGTTCGTCCCAGAAAAACCCGTCTATCTCCGTCTCCCGCGCAAGTTTTACGCATATCCCCGTAAAATAATCCCTGAAAGCATTACTCGTAAAACACGCAGCGTTTAAAGTTTCTCCGGTAAGTGCCGATACCTGACGGTGATGAATATTGTTCTGCAAAAACAAACTAACCTGTTCGCCGCCGAAATATTTGCCTATTCCCCAAGTGTCCGCTATAACTCTTAATCCGACTTTGTGCCCAGCCTTTACTATCTCGTTGATATTCGGAAACCAGAAATCCATATCGAATTCCGTTATAGCAAGTATCACGGTGTCGCAACCGTGCGCTTTCATCTCTTCAAAATCTTTCTCCGCGTGTTCTACGTAATTTAATCCGTAATAACTGACCGACGTGTGTTTTATCATAATTTCGCTTATACTCCTTATATCTCATTTACATTATAAAATGCCACTTTTGCTTTTTAAATAGGAATTCCAAAAAGTTTATATATATTTTTCAAAAATATATATTTTTCTATTGACTTAACGGGATTTTTGTTTTATACTTTTATAAAAAACGCTATTACGCACGAAAGAGAGATACTATGAAAATAAATTCCATCTATTCCATTATCGAAAAAGATATTTTATCCGGAACTATCGGGAAAAGCGGGGACTTGTTTTTTACAACCGAAGAACTTATGGAAAAATATTCCGTTTCTTACATTACCGCTCTTAAACTTGCCAAAATGCTTATCGACAACAAGTTCCTTATATCTATCGGCAATAAAAAATTCATTATGAACGGTCTGTATCAGAAAAACAGTGCGTTGTATTCGCATATAGACGCACCGCGTAAAAAAATCGGAGTTGTTATTCAGGATATTACAAATCCCTTCTTCGCATCTATTACAAACTCTCTTAATTCGCTTATTATGGAAAACGGGTTTACACCCGTAATTAAAATTTCCGATAAGTCTAACGAATCGGATATCCTTATTTCTTTTATTCAGGAAGGCTGCCAGGGCATAGTTTCTTTTTTCCAGAACAACACTCCTTATATGAAAGACGTTTACGGCAGGTTGCCCGTTCCCGTCGTCTTTATAAGCGACGACGTGCCCACCGAAAAACACTGCATCGTCAATTCGGACAACTTGCGTTCGGGCTATCTCGCGGCAAAACATCTGACGGAGTGCGGCTATTCTTCTCTCTATTTTTGCGGGCTTTCCAAAAACTTAAATAATCCGAGAGCGCAGGGCTTTCTGGATTTCATAAAAGAAAAAGGGCTGCCCTTCAACGACAGCCACGTTATTTATTTCGATATCTCAAACCCGTATCGAAATCATTACGTAATAAAAACTATTCTGAACGACACTGCTGACAGAATAGGTGTCTTCTGCTTCCACGACCTTATCGCGGAATATCTTTATAACCTTTGCACTCTTAACGATATCGCCGTGCCGAATAAAGTCGGCATCATAGGCTACGATAAACTCGACGCTATGATGCCGTCTAATATCAATCTCACGACTTTTTCTTATTCGTTCAAAAATATCGCGAATTCTGCACTTAAATTGCTTATGGAAAATATGAACACGCTGATTTCACGAAAAAAAATAATAAGCGAAAATACTTTCCTTTCTATAGGCAAAACCACCGCTAAACTTTAACACGCTTTATAAATTCACAGGCTTACCCGTACTTATACTTTCATAACAGGCGTTTATAACTTGCATCGTCTTTTTGTGTTCCGCCATACTTACGGCGGGCTTGTATTCCGTACCGCCCCGTATCGCCCGCGCAAATTCTTCCATATACATCTTGCGCGTTCCCGATATGTCGTAAAATCTCGGATTTACCCTATATTCGTAATCTTCAAACCTTAACTGTTCGGTCGTGTTCGGATTGTACAGGTCGCTTATTATTCCCCCTTTCGTTCCGCACACCGACATTTCCACCTGCACCGACTTCGGATAATGACTCAACCTGTCTTTTGCGTATATCACATTACTCTGTTCGTATTCCCTGTTTGCGTACGAAGGATCAAGCGAAACTATAACACCGTTCTTCATCCTGCCGATAATATACACCATATCTTCAACCGCAGAATTCTCTCGCATATTCGGCGCGACTTCAGTATACACGCTTTCAAACTCGCTTTCCGTAATATACCTTACCAGATCGAATAAATGCGGGTGGTCAGTCATCGCGCCGCCCCTGAATCTGCTATCACCGGCCCTTAACGGTACGACGCTGCCGTAGATTTCTTTCGGTTGGTTCATCCATTTATTCCACCAAAGCGGAAAGTGCGAATAGTTGTACGCGTTTATCGCCGTTATTTCTCCCAGCACACCGCTTTTTATCAGACTTTTTACACGTTCCACAGCAGCGTACCAACGCATTTCAAGTTCTATGCTTACCTTTATACCGCTTTCCTTTTCCAAACGCAGCATTTCGTCGTATTCCGCAATATTCAAAGTCGGAACTTTCATCATTATCGCGTTTATTTTATTTTCCGCGCATAGACGGAATTGTCCCATATGTTCCGCATTACTGCCGCCGCATACGCATAATTCAAGTTCCGGATGACTTTTTACCATATCCGCGTCGTTATAAAACACATCGTATTTATCGAATAAACGCGCGTCTCCGTACCTTTCTTCCAAAAGATTGCGGGTTTTTGCGTCGAACGACACGGCAACGACTTCAAACATAGGATTAAACCGCATCGCGTCGAACATCCCCGTAACGTGTCCGTTTTTAAAACCCATTATTCCGACTTTTATAGGCTTGAAAGTTGACATAATTCCCCCTTAAATCTCCACGCTGTTGCGGATTTTGTCCGATTCGTAAACTTTTTCCATATAAAACCGCAGTTTTTTATCCCTTTCGATATTAAACCGCAAGTCCGTTTTACCGCTTATCGCTTTATACACCGCCACCGCTGCCGTCGCGTCCGCAAGCGTAAGCCCGTACAATTCCAAAGTCGCGTCGTTAAACGCGTAAGGTTCTATTCTGTCCGTGAACAAATATACCGACTGCGGGCGCACTTTAGTTGATACCACACGCGTGGATTCCATCCCTTGTTTGCCCCACGCCGTATGCCGCGTCTGTTCTTCCGCACCGTCAGGCAGCGTCGCGCCGAGTTCCAAAAGTGCGACCTTGCCGTTTTTCATTAAAAGAGTCGCGTTTATCGCGTTCTTATTTACGCACGCCGTTATCTTTTTTATTTCAGAATCCAAAACCCATTCCGCCGTGTCGAGTTCTTTATACAAAAACGCGTTTACACCGTAATTCTTAGACACCATACCGCTTATTTTTACGCTTACCGAACCGCCTATGTTGTTTTTGGCGTTTCTTGCTATCGCTTCTATCTGCGGATCGCTTCTCCAGTAGAACAACGGATAAGTCTTGCCGTCTATCGCTACGCTGTCCGTCATATCGTTTGCACCTTTCTTAAAATAATCCCAAGTTGCCGTAATTTCCGTTTTATTCTTGTCTATAAGACTTATAACGCCGTCTTTTACGCTTTTACTCGTTTCCATATTCTCTCCATTACATTATCCTATTTCCATCAATTTTTACGCGAAAACAGTTGTTCAGGTCGTATTCTTGCAGGTTTTCTTTATTATTGATTTCGATATTGTTAAACTCAATATTTTTCACTTTGCCATTATCTTGGCTAAACCCGTTGATATATACGTAGGAATCCGCTTCCTTACCGAAATTCGGATCGCCGCTATTATACTCTATTTTCAGATTTTCAAACTTTAACCCGCTTATTTCGGTAAGTTCTTTACAGCCTTCTCCGTCGTCGTTATATCCTACTTTCCTTATCATAACGCGGGATATTTTACTGTCTTTTACTTGTACGTTTTTAATATATCCCCCGCGCTTTGCCGTAGTTTTTACGTGTATTCCGAAAAAAGAGTTGGAAAAATCACAATCCCAAATATTTACGCCTTTTATTCCACCTGAAACTTCGCTACCTATCGCAACGCCGTGAGAACGCCCCTTTTTTATCGAACAGGCAAATATATTTATATTTTTAGTGGGTTTGCCGATAATATTCCCTTCGGGATTTTTGCCCGATTTTATCGCTATACAGTCGTCCCCCGTATCGAATTCGCAATCGAATATGCTACAATTTTCAGAAGAGTCAGGATCCCAACCGTCTCCGTTCCATATCCCCTTGGAAAAAATTCTGCAACCGCAGGTGATAACGTTTTTCGAATATATCATATGGACGTTCCAAGAAGGCGCATTACCTAATTCCAGCCCGTCTATTATTACGTTTTCTGCGTTGCTTATATTGACGAGTCTGCCCCGTAAACGGTGTTTTCCTTCCTTATCGGCGCAAAGGTTTTCTTGATATCGCAACAATTCACGCCTTTTTTCTTCACCGTCTTCGGCTTTTATCCCAAGAATATCGTATAATAATTCTTCACCGCCGCCTATAATTTTACCTTCTCCGCGTATAACGACGTTATGCACTTTTTTTTCGTTAAAGCAGCCCAAAACGCCTACGTTTATTAACGAAGAATACCCGTCGCACTCCCAACCTTCAAACCGACTGCGTATAATCGGCAAATAATCTTCTTTTTTCTCGCTGCCTTTAAGAATTCCGCCTTTCTCTATATACAATTCTACGTTAGAGTGTAGTCTTAAAGCACCGGTCAAAAACACGCCTTTAGGTATAACCACCCTTTCGTTTTTCCCGCAATCGTCAACGGCGCGCTGTATAGCGACCGTATTTAAAGTCTCCCCGTCGCCCACCGCGCAATACGGATAATCGGAAATACAGATATCCCGCTTTTGCTTTTGCGTTCTACGCCTTACTCGTTTTACCGTAGTCGTCTCGCCGCTTTCAGATTTTGCCCGCACTGCAATAGTGTATAGAGTATCGGGTTCAAGACCTTTTATTCTGAAAAACGTCTCCTTACTTTCTCCGATTCGTTTACCGTCCAGCAATATTTCGTAATCAGAAAAAGTTTTAACGCTTTTATTCCAAAACAAAACTATCGTATCGTTGTAAGAAAAAGTTTTTAACATATCTTTGCCCAAAACAAAAAGTTCTTGAATTTTTTATATTTTCTGTAAAATTATACTATATCGGCTTATCTTTTTCAACACGAATTGCGCAAAAAAAATAAACAATTCGGAAAATTATTCGTTTTATTACAACGCGATTTAGCGGCAATGGCTTTAACGACTATTCTTTCCGTAGCAAAAATCCCGACCATAAATAATCGTGATACTTATAGTCGGGATTTTTATATGTTCTGTTTTAATTTTTTAATCGGTTTTTACTTTTGAAAACCTAAACGACGTACGACTCGTAAATTTTTCGCCTGCTTTCAAAACGCTTGAAGGGAAAGTCGATATATTGACAGAATTCGGAAAAAACTGCGTTTCAAGACATAGCCCGTAGCGTTTCATTATAATTTTACCGTTCTTTATTCTTCTTTCGTTTAAAAAATTGCCCGAATAAAATTGCACTCCCGCCATATCCGTATAGCCATCCATCGCAATGCTTTTTAGCGGATCGTAAACTTTGGCAAAATGCCTGAAACCTTTTCCGTTTATTACGAAATTATGATCGTATCCGCCGGCAAGCTGCAACTGCTTATCGTCGTCGTTTATATCTTTACCTATCGGCTTTACGGTTCTGAAATCAAACGGAGTGCCGTCAACCGAACAAAATTCACCCGTCGGAAGTATTTCGCCGTTTATAGGCGTAAAATAATCCGCATCTAAAGATAAACTGTGTTTTTCCACCGAATCTTCTCCGCCGGACAAATTAAAATAAGTGTGGTTCGACAAGTTTATAACGGTGTCTTTATCGGATATCGCCGCATACGATATCTCTATTCCGTCCTGTAATAATTTATACTCGACGCGTACTTTCAGATTGCCCGGGAAACCTTCTTCCATATCTTTTGACAAATACTCGAAAGAAACGCTATCGCCGTCTTCGTTGCCTTTCCATACTACCTTATCGTATCCTATCTTACCACCGTGAAGAGTATTGTTGCCGTCGTTTCGGTACAGTTCGTATTTCTTTCCATTTAAATAGAAAATCCCGTTTGCAATGCGGTTGGCATAACGCCCTACCACCGCGCCGAAACAGTCGTTGTATTTAAAGTAATCGCCCAAACAGTCATATCCTAAAACCATTTCTTTCCCGTCGAAAACCAACGACTGAATCGCCGCACCGAGTTCAATTACGGACAAAGTAATTCGTTCGTTGGAAAGAGTAAATATATTGACCGTTTTGCCCGAATCCGTAGTGCCGAAAACCTTTTTACTCATTATAAGCAAATCCCTTAATACCTAAATTATTATACATTTATATCTTTTCGATAGTAATACTGTCGTCTATATCCGCTTGATAAACCGACGGCGCGTAGCCTATCTTTTGCGTATATTTCTCTATAAGCGTCTTCCGAAACAAGCCCTTTTTCGACACATGCGTCTAAAAGTGCGTTAACGGCTTTTCGGGGCGCGTCTCCGTACAATAAACGGCGTCAGAAGGCGGACAAGTATCTATGTTCAGAATACGCAACAGCCCGTTGTGAACGTAGTCCACGTTTTTCGCGGCAAGTTCCAGATTGTTGACGGCGTAATTTATAAGCCCGTCCAAAGCGTTAAAAACCTTTTCCATATCAGCACTACTATAATTTACGACTATATTATTCCACGACTATAAAAAAATGTCAAGGCAAATAAGAAACTAAAACAATTCATAACTTACATATTTTACGCATTTTATAATTTCCAGCGGAGTATTGTACGACGACAAGATAGAGATTTATTACAACTATATAGACAGAAAAAGACCTGATGCGGACGAACATCAGGTCTTTTCATTTTATAAAGAAACATTCTCAAAAACTTATACTTACGATAGATTTGATGTAAATAAAAACAAACAATTACGTTACGATCTTTCAATAGAAATGGACGTAAATTTATATATATGAATTTTAAAAAACAAGGAAAATTCTTATAATTTTAACGGTTCAACTGTAATAAAAAACCGTGCACCAGCAAAAGCATAAGGCTTTTATCCAAAAAGAAAAAGCCGTAATGCGATTTTTGACGGCTGCCCATACAGGGCTTGCGACCA